>JADHWI010000052.1 GCA_016783565.1 Kiritimatiellia bacterium | reverse complement strand
AAGTCGGAATGGGCCAGCGCATCCTGGTGGACCTATTTCGATATGACCAGCAACGATGCATGGCAGGCAAAGTGGATCACTTACAATACGAGTTCGCCGTGGCTGCGTGGATCGACGGAGATCAAAGCCGTTCCGAAGCCGGCATACATCTACGTCAATGCTCTCGGCTACTTCCAGCTATTCATTAATGGAGAACGTGTCGGCAGCGATGAGTTTGCACCGCACGTGGGTCAGTACAACAAGCGCACCTTCTGTCTCACCTACGACGTTGCGAAGTATCTCAAGAAGGGAAAGAACTCCGTCGCTATATGGATGGGAAGCGGCTGGAACCAGGTCGGTGCGGGCGTAAAAACCACACCATGCGTGCGGGCCCAGCTCGAGATGCTGGATGCCGAGGGGAGCACCACCGCGTTCGTGACCGATGAAACATGGCGCGCGAAGCCGAGCTGCATGTCCTATAGGGGCGGATGGGTATGGAACAGGTTCGGCGGCGAGGTTCACGACGCCACCCTCGAAGAACCGCAATGGGCTGAGTCCGACTACGACGACAGCGAATGGCCCATGGCCGCGCTTACGAAGGTCGCCGCGCCGCACTCCTCGGCGGAGATGCTCCAGCGCAGTCGCATCATAGAAACGATCACGCCTGTAAAAGTAACGAAGATGGGTAAGGGCGGTTCCGCACCGGTTAGCCCACGGGTGGCCAGCGGCGAAAAAGTCGGAATCAAGATCGGGAAAGCTATGTATGGGGATCCCAATGATTCGAACAAGCAGGTCGACCTCAGTGGGAAACTACAGAAGCTGGCGGACAAGAAACAATACAGCTTCAACATGTCCAATGATTTTGCAGGGAGAGATCCGTGTAACGGTACGCTGAAGCAGCTCCTGCTTGAATACGATCTTAATGGAAAACGTATCTCCAGGCGTGTTGATGAGAACGCTGACTGTGTCCTGGTTGTCGTCGGGACGGAGACTGTGGGGGCGAGCGCCAATTGGCTCGTCGATATGGGTAAAGCCATGACCGGAACTTTTGAGATAACCTTTCCGAAAGCCCCAAAGGGTCACAAAATATCGATGGAGTTTGGCGATTCTATGAAAGGCGCCAAGCCCAATAGCTTCAGTCAGGCCAGCGAGTATATCTGTCGGGGCAGCGGTATCGAAATGTTTAAGAACCGCTTCAACTACGCCAGTTGCCGTTACATCCTGATAAAAAACGTGCCGGCGGGCGCATTCACTCCGGAAAATATTAAAGGCTACCTGATAGCAACAGATTTGCCCAAAGCCAGTACATTCAGCTGTTCCGATGAAACCTTGAATGGGATCTATAAGATGATGGATCACACTCTGCGCTGCCTGATGCTCGGCGGTTACCAGGTGGATTGTCATTCGCGCGAGCGGTATGGCTACGGAGGCGACGGCTATTCCTCCCTGGACACCACGCTCTCTTTTCTCAGGTCCGACGCGTTCTACCGTAAGTGGACCCGTGATTGGCTGGACGGCCAGAAGGGGGACGGCGGGCTGACCTATACCTCTCCCGCTTCCGGCCACGGCGGCGGGCCGTTCTGGTGCGGGTTCCTTACCGCGGCGACCCTTAAGCACTACCATCACTATGGCGACAAGGAAATGGTTCAGCGCAACTACCCGGCGATCAAGAAATGGTTTGAACTGGCCCAGAGCAAGACGGTCAACAGTCTGCAGCAGAAGTTTTGCGGCGGCTGGTATCTTGGGGACTGGGCCTCGCCAAAGGGAATCAATGACAAAGGAAACGCCGAAACGTTCATTCAACCCTACATGGTCTACGCGCTTAAACAGGCGGCTGAACTCGCCGACGTTCTTGGAAAGACAGATGACGCAAGTCAGTTCCGCAGTTGGGCGAAGGAGCGCAGTCTCGCAACACACAAGAAATTCTACGATCCACAGGGTAAGAAGTATGGCAGCGGCGATCAGGTGACCTACATCCTGCCTCTGGCCGGGGGCGTCGTTCCGGATGACCTTAAGGAAGAGGTCTTCGCCGGGTTCGAAAAAACGCTTATGGAAAAGAACAAGGGGCACCTGTCCACAGGGCTGTCCGGCACCTATATGATGGTGCAGTACCTGCAAAGCATCGGTCGCGATGATCTCATTTACACTTTTGCATCTAAGAAGACCTACCCCTCGTGGGGCTACATGATTGAAAATGGCGCCACCGCAACCTGGGAGCATTGGGAAGGTGTACATTCCCGAATCCATAACTGTTACAACAACATCGGTTCATGGTTTATCCAGGGGCTGGGCGGCATAAGGCCTGACTCTGAAGCACCCGGCTTCAAGAACGCCGTCATCAAGCCGGCATTCCTGAAAGAGATCAGCTACGTGAACAGCAGCCACGATTCAGTATACGGTACGATCCAGAGTAACTGGAAACGTGAGGGCGATACGATCATCATGAACATCAAGGTTCCCGCCAACACCACGGCCACGGTTTATGTGCCCGGCGAAAAGAAGCCACGCCAGGTCGGTTCAGGTGAACATACTTTTGAAGGAAAAATGTAGAAAAGAAGGAATTAGAGTGTTCTCCTGTAGCGGCGGCTTAACCCGACGACTTGTCGCGCCGTAGCCTTGCGCGAAGGCGGAAGGAGGGAAAGCCGCATTACGAAACTCGAGGGTAGAGTTGAGAAAGGGCTCACTGAAAGTGAAGCTCCCGTAGGGACAAACCCCGGAGGGCGGGGTGTAGCAAATGATAATGGCGCCTGTCCCTCGCGTTGCTTCGGGGTCAGACGCACTACAGTGAAAAGGTAGGGCGCGATCGCCGAGCGCGCCGAATAATAAACGGACCGTCAGCGACGGTCCCTCCCAAATGGAGAAACAATGAAGAAAACAATACTTTGTATCCTGAGTATCTTGCTCCTCGGAATCGTTATCACTTCCGCATTCGCCAAAGAGAAGATGCCGCGGGAAGATGTTATCGAGGTGCCGGCAATAGGTGAGGGGCTATGCGTTCATAATCTGTTCCAGAGCAACATGGTGCTTCAGCGGGGCAAGCCGGTCTCAATCTGGGGCTGGGCCGATCCTGGAAAAGAGATCACTGTAACATTCGCCGGCCAGACAAAGAAAACCAAAGCCGATAAAGACAGAAAATGGAAAGTGACACTCGGTGCTATGGAAGCATCATCCGAGGGACAGGATCTTGTCATCTCCTCAATAACCCTCACCAACGTCCTCGTTGGGGACGTCTGGATTCTCGGCGGGCAGAGTAACATGGAAGAGCCGATCCAGCATGTTGAATTCGGTCGGCTCGAAATGGCAACAGCCAACTTCCCTGAAATCCGCATTTTGACCATTCCTGCGCAGAACGGACCGGAACCGAAGGAGGGATTCCCACGCCTGCATGAATGGAGCGACTGGTCGAATCGCCATTGGCGTAAGGGAGACTGGGATATCTGCTCACCGGAAACGGTGCGTGAGCTGTCGGCTATCGGATACGTGTTCGCGCGACGTCTTCATATGTCAGAAAAGGTTCCCATTGGTGTAATCGATACATCACGCGGCGGAACGACCGTGGAAACATGGACGCCGATAGATGTTCTTAAGAAAATTGACACACCGGAGGTAAAAGCCAAGCTGGATGAGTGGGAAACAAAGATCGCCGAATGGGATGCGAAGAAGGACCTCGAAAATCGCATCAAGAATTTCAACAACTGGGTTGCGGATATGAAGAAGCGCGGTGAAAAGGTCCCCGAGCATCGTAAGGTGCCTGGTGACCTGCGGCCCGGGCCGACAATGGACCAGAACAGGCCGGGCAACTGCTACAGCAGTATGCTTCATCCAATTGCCGGGCTCTCGGTGAAGGGCGCGATCTTTCACCAGGGGTACAATAATGCCAACAGCGGTACTGCCGGCTCGCAAATGTATTACCATATCTTCGGTAAGATGATCACCGCCTGGCGCGCGGCGTTCGGTGACCCCAAGATGCCGTTCTGTATCATCTCCCTGTGCACCGCTGGTCCGCCGCAAACACGCGATAACTACCTTGAGATGATGTATGACGACGGTATTTACATTCGCGAAGCACAGTATAAAACATTTCTCGATCTTTATAAAGCAGGTGATAAGAATATCGGTTTTGTCAGCAGCTTTGATCAGCGCCGTTCCTGGTATCATCCGCAGAAAAAGGTTCCTGTAGGCGAGAGGACAGCCGCCTGGGCATTGGCGACACAGTATGAGAAGAACATTCCATGGCTGCCTCCCATGTACACGAAGATGGAAGTCAAAGAGGGTAAAATTATTCTGCACATGGATACCTGGATGAGGTCGCTCGATGACAGCCCGATTGTCGGCTTCGCTATCGCAGGCGAGGACCGGAACTTCCAGCCTGCAGATGCTGGTTGGTTCGTCAGAGGCATGGACCGTCACAATCGCCCTCAGCATGACCGCCGCAAAGTTACTCTCAGCAGTCCGCATGTACCTGAGCCAATACATTTTCGTTATGCCTGGGGCCGCAACCCGATGGCAAACCTTGTCAGGGCCGATCATACGACGGTTCCTTTTGCCACCCAGCGCAGTGACGACTGGAAGCAGGAGGAAGTTCCTGAAAAAGTTTATGGGGACAAGTCGCGATCCAAACGGGACTACAATAGGCACATCCAATGGCTCGTCAAACGCCGCCTGAAGCAGGAAGATACAGCGAGGCGTCTCAAGGAAGCCCAGACCTTTATTGAAGTGAACAAGGAGAAATACGAGAAGGAACGTGAGTCATTGGAAAAGGAAAATGCCCGTAACCGCGAGAGATTCAGTGGGCAGTGAAGCATTCAGAATATGGCCTGATCATGCAAACGATTGGCGTTACAATCAAAGATGGCTTGCACGATCGTCCCATGGAAAAATCGTAAGGTGAATGCAAAAACAAAAAAAGGGATGCCGTATCGGCATCCCTTTTCAGGCATCATTTTAGATATATTGGTTGATGATAGCTTCGTAGAGTTCCTGCTTGCCGCTGATTTGCGGAGTTTCTCCGCCAGCGGCGCCGATGGAAGCCAACTCTTCGAGACTCATCTTACCCGATGCAAACTCAGCGCCTTTGCCTTCGCTGAAGGAAGCATAGCGGTCGGCACGCAGTGTCTTATAGGGAGATGCGGTCAGAATCTTATCTGCAACCACCAGCGCACGTGCAAAGGTATCCATGCCGCTGACGTGGGCAATGAAGATATCTTCAAGGTCGGTGGAGTTACGACGGATCTTCGCGTCGAAGTTGGTTCCTCCGCCCTGTAGTCCGCCGGCGTCAAGAATCACAAGCATTGCTTCAACGGTTTCGCGGATGCTGACCGGGAATTCGTCGGTATCCCAGCCGTTCTGGTAGTCACCGCGGTTGGCGTCGATGCTGCCGAGCATGTTGTTGTCGGCCGCCACCTGCAGATCATGCTGGAAGGTATGCTGCGCGAGAGTCGCGTGGTTAACCTCAACGTTCAACTTGAAGTCGTTTTCCAGGCCGTGTGCTTTCAAGAAGCCGACAACCGTCGCAGCATCAAAGTCATACTGATGCTTGCTCGGTTCCATGGGCTTCGGTTCGATGAAGAAGTTTCCGGTGAAGCCGTTTGCTCGGGCATAGTCGCGCGCCATGGCCAGGAATTTTCCGAAGTTATCGAGCTCCTGTTTCATGTTGGTATTGAGCAGGCTCATGTACCCTTCGCGGCCGCCCCAGAAGACATAGTTCTCGCCGCCGAGTTTGATGGTGGCATCCAGTGCATTCTTTAGCTGGGCACCGGCATAGGCAACCGTATTGAACTCCGGATTGGTGCCGGCGCCGTTCATGTAGCGCGGGTTGGAAAAGAGGTTTGCAGTACCCCATAGCAGTTTAACGCCGGAGGCGTCCTGTTTCTCTTTCGCGTAATCCGTGATCATTTCCAGGCGCTTGGAGGACTCCGAAAAATCAGCGCCTTCTTCAACCAGGTCATAGTCATGGAAGCAGTAGTAGGGCGCGCCGATTTTTGTGATGAACTCAAAGGCCGCGTCCATCTTGTTTTTCGCGCGGGTTTCGGCATCATCGCCGGAAAACCATGGGAAAAAATGGGTCTGACCACCAAATGGATCACCGCCGGTTCCGCAGAACGTATGCCAGTACGCAATGGCAAAACGGAGATGTTCTTTCATGGTTTTTCCAGCAACTAAGGCGTTTTCATCATACCATTTGAAAGCCAGCGGGTTGTCGCTGTCGAGGCCTTCGTAAGCGATTTTTCCGATGCCCGGAAAATATTCAGTGTTACCCGTTACAATGCTCATCTTTTTGTCTCCTGTTCTTTAAAGGTGTTAGGTGTGAAGTGGTTAAACATTAGAACCACAGGCCTAAGACCTACGTTTCATTACTTGAAACCGACTGTAGGTGCGTTTTCCAAATGGAATACGCCTCTGCATAATTGCCTTCTCCCGGTTCGATCTTCTTCTTCAGCTCAAGGTTGGCAAATGCTTCTTCGAATGAACGGTAAATACCGGCCCCGACGCCAGCGCCGCGGGCAGCGCCGAGCGAGCCATCGGTTTCATACAGCTCGATCGTTGCACCGCTTACGCCGGCAAGGGTCTGGCAAAATACATCGCTCATGAACATGTTGGCAAACCCTGCCCGGATCGTTTTCAGTTCAATACCCGTTTCGGCCATCACTTCCATTCCGTACATAAATGAGAAGACAATCCCCTCTTGCACTGCGCGGCAGAGCTGTGCACGGTCATGCCGGTTGAAATCGATTCCGCCGATTTGCGCGCCAACATTTTTGTTCCCCAGAACGCGCTCGGCACCATTGCCAAACGGAAGGACCGTCACTCCGTCGGAACCGATTGCCACAGATTCGGCCAGCCGGTCCATTTCCTGGTAAGAGAGATTGCCCAGAAGGCGTTTGGTCCAGGCATTCAGGATGCCGGTGCCATTGATGCAGAGTAGCACACCCAGTCGTGCATTGTCGGCATTGTGATTGACGTGCGCAAACGTATTGACGCGCGATTGCGGGTCATACTTTTTCGCCTCCGTCACCCCGTAAACGACGCCGGAGGTTCCGGCCGTTGCGGCAATTTCACCCGGGTTCAGGACGTTGAGCGAGAGTGCATTGTTCGGCTGGTCGCCTCCACGGTAGGAAACCGGCGTTCCTTCCGCAAGCCCGATATCGGCGGCCGCTTCGGCTGACACGGTTCCCTGGGTTCCGAAAGTGGGTACAATTTTCGCCAGAAGATCTTTGTCAAAGCCCCAGTGATCCATCAAAAATGCAGCGGGTGCTTCATTCTTGAAGTCCCAGAGCATACCTTCTGAAAGGCCGGAGGCGGTGGTGCAGGCTTCGCCGGTCAGCTTCATCGCCAGCCAGTCGCCCGGCAGCATAATCTTATCAATCTGTTCATAAATCTCCGGCTGATTTTCCTTCACCCAAGCCAGTTTGGCAGCGGTAAAGTTTCCCGGCGAATTCATCAGGTGCCCCAGGCATTGTTCGGCGCCAAGCGCTTCAAATGCAGCCTGTCCGTATGGCACGGCACGGGAGTCGCACCAGATAATGGAAGGCCGCAGCACTTTCTGGTCTTTATCGACACAGACCAGCCCGTGCATTTGGTAGGCAATGCCGATGGCTTTAATGGCTTCCGGTTTGGCATTCGCTTCCCGCATTGCATCTTTGATCGCATCTTTCGCACAGTCATACCAAAGTTGCGGATCTTGCTCTGAAAATCCCGGCTCAGGTGATTCAATCACTTGTTCTGTTTTTGGATAGTACGCACTACCGGCACACGTCCCGGTTGCTGCATCCAACAGTGATGCTTTAACCGACGAGCTGCCCACATCAATTCCCAATAACCAGTTCATAAAAACTCCTGTTGTACTGAATGTTTCGAATTTCTGAATGGTGTTTTTCAAGGAACAGGCCTCACCATGACAGTAATCCAGGGTCTCAATCATCCACATATCCGCTTATTCCGCCTTGAGTATTTTCCCAAATATAAGCACTATATTCCCACGCTATGAAATCAACAATTGCAGATGGGATTCATTATTTTGGCCTTTCAGGCTTTCCTTTGGCCGTGCGCCGGGTGCAGACCGATGCCAGGCATACGCCCTCGCACCCGCACGATCTAACCGAAATTGAACATCGCCATGATTTCTGTGAGCTTGTGATAGTGGCCCGCGGCAGCGCCATGCATGTCCTCGAGGGAAACACCTTTCCGGTCACTGCTGGCGATGTCTTTCTGCTGCAGGGGCAGCAAGAACACTATTTCTTCGAACGCAGAAACCTTGAGTTGCTGAACATCATGTATGATCCGGAGAAAATCGCTCTTCCGGAAAATGAATTGCGCCGCATGTCGGGCTATTGCGCGATGTTTATGCTCGAACCAACCTATCGTCGGCAGCACCGTTTTGCCAGCCGTCTGCACCTGAAACGCGTTCCTCTTGCCCGTGTCGAAAGACTGGTGGAAGAGATGGAAAATGAGTGCGAAGAAGATGTGCCCGGCAAAGAGGTATCCCTTCGCGCCAAACTGCTGGAACTGATTGTATTGCTGTCGCGCGCTTACACCAGCACCGACACCACTGAAGCCCACGCCCTGCTGCGCGTCGGAAATGTCATTGGTGCACTCGAAAACAATTTTTCCAGGGACTGGAGGTTGGATGAGCTTTTGGAAATTGCTCACATGTCGCGCAGCAATTTGATGCGTGTTTTTCGTAAAGCCACAGGCCAGACTCCCATTGAATACCTGGTGCGCCTGCGTATCCAGCGGGCAATGGAACTGTTGAGCAATACGGATTTGAGCATCACCGAGATTGCACTCGAAACGGGGTTTAACGACAGCAACTATTTTACCCGCCAATTCCGCCGTATCCTCGGTGAATCCCCCCGCCAATTTCGTACCCAGCAGGCCGCCAGAAAAAACGCATAAGAACGAATTGCGTTTCTGCTTTTCCACCAAAGGTAACAATAGCGCAGAATCCTCTGTCATTGAGCATGCTTGAAAGATAAAGTAAGAAGTAACTATTCTCTTAAATCGAAGGAGTAAAAATGAATAGATCACGAAGAGCGGCTGCGACGCGGCTGCGTGAGTTTCATCGCGGGTTGCTAGTGGCCATGTTGTGTTTGCCGGTATTTGTGTTTGCCGCTGATTTGGACGTTTCATCTCTGCGCTGTATGAATCTTGAGAATCCGCTTGGTGTTGAAGACCTGAAGCCGCACTTCCGCTGGAAGCTGAATGAGAGCGGAAACCTGAAATCTGAGGTTCAGTCGGCTTATCAGGTTCTGGTAGCTTCCTCTCCTGATTTACTGAAAAAAGATGAAGGTAATCTTTGGGACAGCGGTAAGGTCGAGTCGGATCAGCAGCTGTTCATTCGCTATGCAGGTAAGGAGTTATCAGCGCGTCAGTTCTGCCATTGGAAAGTAAAAGTATGGGACGGAAAAGGGAAAGAGTCAGATTGGTCTGAGCCGGCCATGTGGTCGATGGGAATGATGGATCCGTCCGGTGCAGGTTGGGGAGGCGAATGGATTAATATTAAGAAAGACCATCCTTCCGCAGTGCAGGGAAAATGGATAACTGTTGAGCGTCATGATGACACGCCATCTCGCCCGTCATTCCGTAAAATTATAGATCTTCCTCCAAATGTATATTCAATCGCTTTTTCTGCAGAAGCAAAAAGCGCTCACAAATGGGGGCCGGATATATGGATTAACGGTAGAATATCACATAACACAAAGCAATGCCGCGGCTTGTTCGGCGGTCGTAACAAGATCACTATAGCCTATAAGGGGAAAGAGCCTGATGACAAGAAGGGGACTTGGGCCTCTATGGCTTTCCTGTTGAATACAGGTGAGATTCTAATAATCACAACTGACGACACCTGGGAGGGCGTAAGTCAGGATGGTTCGGTAAAACATGCACCGCCGCCGAAAGAAGAGGACTGGAAACCGGCAAAGGAACTCTGTGACGCGGGAACCACGCCATGGGAGCAAAAGCACAACGCAGGACGTGTCGAAGAGTGGATGAAATTCCGGAGCTATCCGGCAATGCTTCTCAGAAAACCGTTCAAGACTGACGGTGCAGTCAAACGCGCTACCCTCTATTCCACGGGGCTTGGTCTTTATGAGATGCATATCAACGGGAAACGTGTCGGGGATTCTCAGCTGACACCGGAATGCACGCGTTACGAAAAGACGATCCAGTACCAGGTCACGGATGTGACTTCTTATCTCAATAAGGGTGATAACGTAATAGGCGCGATGCTGAGCGATGGCTGGCACGGTAACTATTTCTCGGGGCTGGAGAAAGTACCCTGGCGGAAGTATAAGGGCCAGCGCGGTCTTCGCGTCAGGCTTGATCTTGAGATGAGTGATGGAACCACGAAGACCATAGTTACCGATGAGACGTGGAAAGGTACGAGTGATGGTCCGATCAGAGCGGCTGATCTTTATCATGGCGAAGTATATGATGCACTCAAGGAGATAGAAGGTTGGTCAACCGCTGACTTTAAAGACACGGACTGGAAAGAAGCTCAAAAAGTTACTTTTAAGAATAACACCTTCCGTGCTCAGCGTCAGCAGCCGATGCGGGTCACAAGGGAAATCAAACCTGTAGCAGTAACTGAACCCAAGCCGGGTATATACGTTTTTGATATGGGACAGAACATGGTGGGTTGGCCCCGTATGAAGATCAAGGCGCCGAAGGGAACTATTGTCATGTTCCAGCATGCTGAGCGGATGAGGACAGAGGAGAGGGATGGAGTGGGAGGACATGAATACGGTCCGATTATAACTACGCTCTACACCGCGAACCTGCGTCGTGCCTGGCAGAGGAATACGTACATCTGTAAAGGCGAGGGCGAAGAGGTGTACGAACCGCGGTTCACGTACCAGGGGTTCCGCTATATAGAAATACAGGGCTTACCTTATAAACCTGACGTAAATGATCTGGTTGGCTGTGTAATGCATTCCGACGCTCCTGTTGTCGGTAAGATCGAAACATCAAACAAATTGATGAACCAGTTCATGTCGAACGCGTTCTGGAGCCAGATCGGCAACATGCACAGTATCATGACCGACTGTCCGCAGCGTACGGAACGTATGGGTTGGGCGGGGGATATCCAGGTTTTCTCCCAGGCATCTATTTTCAACATGGATATGGCTGCTTTCTATGGCAAATATATGGCTGATATGCGCGATGCACAGCATGGTGACGGCCTTTACCCGCCGTTCATTCCGGCTGAACACAAACACAGGGGTAAACCCGGCTGGGCCGACGCTGGTGTTGTGGTTCCTTATCGCTGCTGGGTTAACTACGGGGACAAACCGCTCCTCGAAGAACATTACGAATCCGCTAAGCGCTTCGTCGACTTTGTTCACAAGCGCAATCCGAACCTGCTCTGGATCAAAGATGGCCAGGGCTTCGGTGACTGGCTGAACGGAGACAGGTTGAAAGGTCTGCAAGGTTGGCCTGCCAAGGGTGCCGAGATAAACAAAGACATCATGGCAACCGCTTTCTTCGCTTATTCCAGTGAATGTCTATCAAAGCTTGCCGCCGTGCTGAGCAAGGAGGAGGACGCGAAGAAATATACTGAGATCAACAAAGGCATCAAGGAAGCTTTCAACAAGGCATACGTTAAAGAAGATGGAAAGATAAACGGCGACACACAGGCAGCATACGCGCTGGCGCTCTGCTTCAATATTCTTCCGAAAGATAAACGTGCAAATGCCGTGGAGCACCTGCTTGCCGGTATTCAGAAATACAATGGTCATATGTCGACCGGAATGCAGACAACACACCGCCTGCTCATGGCACTCAGTGGTAATGGTAAGCATGAAGAAGCATGTCGGATTGTGAACCTCAGGAAAATTCCATCGTTAGGATATTCTATTGATAATGGTGCGACAACGATGTGGGAACGCTGGGACGGCTATGTCAAGGGACGTGGGTATCAGAGTGCCGGCATGAATTCTTTTAACCATTTCTGGCTGGGCGCTGTTGGGGAATGGACGTGGCGATATATCGTAGGCTTGAATCCAGATCCGGAACAGCCCGGCTATAAGCATTTTACTGTGCGACCCATGCCCTGCCCGCAGCACGGCTTCTCCTCGGCCCAGGCCAGGTATGCTTCCGTCCGAGGCCCCATTGAGATCGATTGGAGCGTCGATGGGGAAACATTTTCAATGAAGGTTATGGTCCCGCCCAACAGCGAAGCAACCGTGTACCTCCCCGGTGCAACCCAGGGCAAGAAGGTCGGTTCCGGGACGCACGCGTTCACGGCCGCCTGGGGGAAGTAGAACCAAGAACTGATAGGAATTTTCTTTTACCTGAATCACTTACATTAAGTTCAATTAAGCATTAAACGAACTCACTGGCATCCCATAGGGACGCCAGCGTTGGAGTGCGGGAGTACTGGAGTGTTGGATTGCAGAGACTTACGCAAGTCGCTTGACTCGATGCGACAGAATGCATTTGATGGGTTGCCTCTTTCTCCAATTGGCCCGAAGAGCCTACCCCCATTACTCCAACTCTCCATCACTCCTCCATCCTATGGGATGCTACTGAAACGAACTTGATGTGTAAATGTTATGTGTCAAAAGGAATCGTTGCAAGAGTGATATGGTCGATTCCCTCAAGCTTCGTAATTACGTATTGAAAATTAGATACTAATTCGGTATTCTATTTTACTGCACTGAAAGGAGCTTACATGAAATCATTACTGAATCATGGAATCTGCATTCTCTTCGTATCACTCATCGCTATAACCCCCATCACCACACAGGCAAAGGAATCAGCCAGAAAACGAGACGCACGCATGAAGTGGTGGCGCGAAGCCCGTTTCGGTATGTTCGTACACTGGGGCCTGTACTCCGGCCTTGGCGGCGTATGGAAGGGTAAAAACCAGAGACTCGGAGCTGAGTGGATACAGCGGAACGCCGGTGTTGACACATGGGAATACGCGCACGAGACCATTCCTCTCTTTAAACCAACAGAAAATTTCGCCGACGCCTGGGCAGAGCTGGCCGCAACTGCTGGATGCAAGTACATGGTCTTCACCGCCAAGCACCATGACGGATTCGGCCTCTACGGTTCATCCGTCACGGATTACGATGCCGTAGATACCGTCGGCCGCGATTTGTGCAAGGAAATCATCGACGCGGCACGGAGGCAGGAGCTCAAGGTCGGCCTTTACTACTCTGTTATCGACTGGCATCATCCGCAGTACGACTACGAACGTGCTGGTGCCCTGCCCCACCCGCTAAAAGGCAGACCGTCGCCAAACGGCAAAAGAAACCACGACATCTATATTGAATATCTCCATAACCAGGTTAACGAAATCATCTCGAACTATGGCACGATCGATATCGTCTGGTGGGACTTCTCCAAGAAGGGAAATGAAGGTCCCTTCTGGAAAGCAGATGAGCTCATGAAAATGGTCCGAAAGAAACAGCCGGATATCATATCGAACAACCGCCTGTATGATACTGCTGCGCCTCATGAATCGCACAAGCTGACAGAATTTGATTACAGCAAGGGAGACATCGTAACACCTGAGCAGCACATTCCTGCCACAGGTATGCCTGGACTCGACTGGGAAACCTGTATGACAATGAACAGATCCTGGGGATACTGCTCTTTTGACAACCATTACAAGAAAGCCGAACACCTGGTAAGAAATCTGGTCGATATCGTTTCAAAAGGCGGAAACTATTTGCTTAACATCGCGCCAAAGGGCGATGGATCGATCCCTGAACAGAGCATTACCGCAATGAAGGGCATCGGAAAATGGATGGACCTGCATTCGGATGCCATATACGGAACAACTGCCAGCCCCTTTAATCCTCCAGGATGGGGAAGATTTACAAAGAAGAAAGACAAGCTGTTTGTTCACGTCTTACGTTGGCCGGAGAACGGCATCCTGGATATGCCATTGCCGAAAGACAAAGTGAAGAAAGCCTATGTCATGGCCAATAAAGCTGACGTCAAAGCAGAACCAAAAGGCACGGGCCTAAGACTCACTCTTCCCGCAAAACCGGATATATTCATCCCGGTCATAGCATTGGAAATGTGATAAGAGATTGATAGGAACTTGCTTTTACCTGAATCACTCACATTAACCTCAAGCAACCATTATACTTGCTTGATGTACAGATGCTAGTCGCACAGTGGGCAGATTTCAAGGCTGACACGAAGTTCAGCCCCGAATAGGGCATGCACAAGCCCCATTCATCCGAGAAACAATGGCGAAAGGCGCCGTGAAGTAGTCTCTTCAGTCGCTTTGCTCCTTCGTGACACTACACGGTTATAGATTTCCTCAGGAAAGTGGGTGATTTTAGGGAAGTTTTGAAGGTGTCATGAAGTCAGCAAGCTTACGGTGATCTTGTCCCTTGCGCAAGAAATGGATAATTATGCTTGCACTTAACGACAAATGATGCATATACTATCCGCATGAAAGATGACCCAAAAAAACGAGCCATAGAGATATTTCATAAACACAAAGGGGTCCTCAGAACCTCTCAGGCCCTCTCTTATGGAATACACCCCAGGACTCTCTATAGCCTCCGAAATGATGGATCCGTTCAAACCCTCAGCCGTGGACTATACTGCCTGTCGGACAGCAATATTCTCTATCAGCCAGGCCTGACTGTAGCTGCACTGCGAATTCCAAAGGGTGTTGTCTGCCTCATATCCGCACTTGCCTTTCATGACATTACAACGCAGATCCCACATGCAATCTCGCTGGCTATTCCTAGAAGTATGAGACGACCAATTGTTGACTACCCTCCTATGGAATTCCACAGATTCAACAATGCCTCTCATTCGGCAGGTATTGCACACCATGATATAGAGGGTATTGATGTAAAAGTGTATTCACCGGAAAAAACAGTTGCCGACTGCTTCAAGTTCCGCAACAAGATTGGTCTTGATGTTGCTATAGAGGCACTTCGTTTTTGCCGGGAACGCAAAAAGTCATCACCATCTGAACTTCTCAAATATGCACGAATCTGTCGCGTCCAAATAGTCATGACCCCCTACCTGGAGGCAATATTTTGAGCAGCAAGAATCCAAGCAACATAGAAGCTTCAGTAAAAGCACGCCTCTTGAACGAAGCGCGCAGAAGCGGCCGACAATTCAATCAGCTCCTGCAATATTATGCCATGGAGCGATTCCTTTTCCGATTTGCCTCATCAAAATACTCAGACAACTTTCTACTCAAAGGAGCCCTCGGTCCCGTCCTGAAATAGGTTGTCACTTGGCCAAGTTTTTTCAGCAAGATGACGAAGTCAGGGTTCGCAGATCTTAATCGCACTCTCTTCATCGCCTATCCCCGCGGAGCGGTCGTTTCCCGTTTGCTGCATGCACAAGAAGTGCCTCCCTCCTTCGCGCTCCGCGCTACGGCGGGCATGCCGGCGGGATTGGGGATAGAGAGAGTGCGAGTATGAACTGTGATGGCAAGGGCAGAGCTGTTAAGCTAAGCGTTGCAATGAATCGGCGTATCTCTTCGAATTTGAGATTTTATTCGACGTTGGACGTTCGATGTTCGATGTTGAACGTTCTCTTATATGTTCTCATGCTTTTCATAGAATTTTTAACAGAACCGTCTCGGGTACTCAAGCGTGGCCCGCCTGCTCCCGACGAATAACGATTGACGATTGACGAATAGCGATTCAACGACCTGCCCGCAATGCTTCGCATAGCGATGTAGGCGGGATGACGATTTCTCCTCCCCCTGTAGTAACGCTTAACCCGACGAAGGAGGGAAAGCGTTTCTCGGGGAAACCGACATGATTACGGGATGAGCAGGATGGGAGAGAGAATCAACCACCCGGCCTCCCTGCCAGCCCTCCTTCGTCGGGAGCAGGCGGGCCGGCCTAGAGGTCCCGAGCCATCCGCCTTCGCAAGGACTACGGCGTGACATGCGGAGAGCGACCTGAACTCTGACTCTTACCAAATTCACGCAACGGGTTGTCTAGCCCGGACATTTCACCAAGGGTGCGATAGAGCGATCAATGGAGTCTATCGGCTTAGCTCCGGCTAAAAGATGCGAGATGCGGGTTATGGGATGCGGGATTCTCTGCGACTGGACACAGCTTCGCCATGGCTCC
>JADHWI010000051.1 GCA_016783565.1 Kiritimatiellia bacterium | reverse complement strand
ACCGTGCGTCTCTTTGTCGAATGTGACCGCGCTGCCGGCGCGATGCCCATCAATGAAGAGCTGAATGGATCCGTCGGCTTTCGGCTTGGAACGTGCCGAGTCGTAGGCGAGGATTGCGCGCAGTGCCAGTACGGTGGACTGCGTGGAGCCGAAACGACCTGCCTTGCAGCTATCGGCCAGCCATTTGATCGATGTTTCCACGTTGCCGGCATAGGCCGGGTCCTTCAACCATGCCAGCATGGCCAGCGATGTGGTCTCAATTTGCAATGCCATGCCGCGACTGCCTACGATGGATGTTGTTCCGCCGTCCACGTAGCCTTCCTGGGTCTGGTTGGCGGCAAGTTTGGCCAGTAGCGTCTTAGCTGTCTTGTTGTCGGTGTCCAGCAGGGCGATGTTGGCACCCAGTGCGATCACGTAGCTGTTTTCGCTCTTCAGTGCAGCACTCTTGATGGCATCCACTTCTTTTCGCAGTGAGTCAGCCTTTTCGCCGCATTCAAGCAGAGCCCACGTGATGTAGCCGTTGGAGCAGTCGGGATCAGCAATCCAGGTGTGCAGCGCACGACGCTCGCGCTTGAAGCCGCCCTTGCCGTCGCGTGTGTTCATGAGCCATTCACGCGTTCGCTGCAGCATGCCTGCGTCGACGCTGCTGACTTTGGACATGTCGGTAAATTCCAGCAAGCCATATGCTGTCAGGGCCTCATGTGCGGGATCGCCGCCAAACCATTCGTAGCCCTTTTTCTTGCACTCGAATCCGATTAGCCGCTTGTAACCCTTGTCCAGAAGCGCCTTGCTGCGTTCGATCAGTTTGGGGTCCACGCCCTGGTGCGATGTGAAGTATTGCTGTGCCATGACCAGCGGATAGGTGGTGGAGCTGGTTTGCTCAAAGCAGCCGTGTGGCTCGCGAATCAGGCGTCCCAATGCCTCGGTCAGACTGGCCAGCGGGGTGGGGTAGACTGCAATGGCACTACTGACGCTTCCGGGGATCCTGCTTTCCGGGATCTTGACTGTGAACTTGATAGTGCCGTCAGGCTTCAGCATTCCACCATGTGCTACCTCAACCGGAAATCCGCGCGATACGATCCGGAGCTTGCGCGTGACGCGATCCAGATAGGAACCCGCCGATGCATCGAGAACAAAGTCTGTGTTGCATGCAATATCACCGATGTTCAGCTCCACTATTCTGCGCAGGCGCTGATCGGCGGCCAGCTCGAATGGGGTGAGGGCTGAGACGTCGATGCCTTTGGCGGCAGCGATCTTCAGTATAGCATTCTGCAGTGCATCGTCAGTGCCGTTGATCACGCCGATCGGCAGTAGAATGCGGTCGCCCATGGTGACCTCCAGGGGAAGCTTTGGCTCGACGTAGAAGGGCTGCACGGACTCAATGGTGCGGCTGTGGTACCCCAATGCTCCAGTCTGAGCGAATGCATCTGAGATAACGCGGAAGCTTGTGATCGAATCATTCAGGTCGAATGAGACAGTGGCTTCGCCGGTTTTTTTATCTGTTTTCACTCCCGCTGCCCAGTAAAGGGTCTCCGTGAAGTCGACGCGGTCGCCCGGGGTTCTGTTGGCTCTCACCTTGTGGGCATACAGGCGGACGGTCATGTAGCGCATGGACTGACGTCTCATTTTCTTTCCCAGCCGTCCGCCGATGATCATCTCGTCTGCGGCTATTTCGGCCTGGGCCATGTTTAGAGCCTTGCGCAATTCCTTTTTGTCGGCAATGGCAGGCGTTTCTGATGCGACAGGCGCGGGAATTTTCGGGACGGCTGCCTCTTGATCGCCCTCGCCAGCAGGCTCATGTTCGGCACCTTTTTCCTGTGCTTCCAAGTTGTCTGATTTGATGTTTTTCGGGGTGCCTGCGAACATTGGTTTAGGTATGTCGATTTTTAACGGGACCAAGCCATCCTCTATGTGGTCAGATGCGTCATTATCAAACAGCCATCCGCCCCCACTGCGCCTTGCTTCGTATTCTTCCCGTTCTGTGACCACACGCATGGCCAGGACGCGCCGCCCGGCATCGCCATGCTTCTTGAGGAATGCGGCGGCATCAATGAAGGCAAACCGGCGCCAGCCCTGGGTGCCGAGCAGAAGGTCGAGCGCCTTGGGTGCGTCCGGGTTCTCGCTGTCGAGATACACGTGGGCATCCGCCAGTTCTTTGACGTCGCTCTCCAGCAGCACCATAACCGGCAGGCGAGGAGCTTGTTCACGCTTTTCGATCATCTCCAGTACAGTATCGTCAGTTACGGTCAGACCCACAACGGCACTGATCGGGTCGCCTTTGTCGTTGGTGGTCTTGATCGTGAGTTGCGCCTTGCCGCCCGGGACGTAGCGGTCTTTGTCACTATCGATTGTCACGTGCACGGTCTCGGCTGGTTGGCGATAGATGAGACGTTCTGCAAGGGGGTTGCCGTCGGCGTCCCATACGGTGGCGACGAGAATGCCGTCTGCAGAGGCGGGAGGAGTCAACGTGACATCGGCCTTGAGTCGGCGATTCGCTTTGCGGTTGCCTTTGATCTTTAAGGAGGCCACTTCGGCTTCGCGTTTGCTGAGGGTTACGGTCAGAGGCCCTTGCACCGATGTCTGCACGCGCAGTTCGACCGGCTCACCTGCGGCGTATACGTCTTCTGTAGCCTGAATGAGTACGCCCTGAGCCTTTGACTGAGGAAGCGGGTATGTCGTCTTGATTCCTGATGGCTCAGTTATTCTGAGTACGTAGGTCTCGTCGGTTTGGGGTTTAAACGTGAAGACTCCGCGCCCTTCATGCTCGGTGCGGAACGAGGCCACTTGCTTGCCTTTTGAATCGACAATGATGCCAGCCAGATCCGCGGGTTTCTTCGCCGGTGTTTTGGCTTCGATGTAGACTCGGTTTGCCAGTGCATCCACCAGGTGACCGCCTTCGGGGTAGATAGTCAGGTCAACAGTTTGCAGAAGGATAGGGATGGTCTTGGTGGCGGTCTCGACCACCCCGCCGTCTTCTATGGAAAAGACGATGGTGCCTTCACCTCTCTTGATCGACTTTGGCAGGGGGAATTGCGCGGAGCAGATGCCATCGCGGTTTATCACGGTCGTGGATCGATGTATTTCTTTGCCATCGAGTCTGGCGGTCACGGTGACCTTGGCGTCTTCTGGAGTACCGCCTTCGGCGCGTGTGGCTTCCAGGGTGGCACCGACGGTGTCGCCCGGGCCGTAGCCATCGCGGAGGAATACGATTTGGGTTTTGAGGCGCGGGGCTCGAAACGCGCGGATATCGAACGTGCGTTCTGCCGATGGGATTCCGAGGGATGGGTAGGTGGTCTTGATGGTATATTCGCCGCCAGCCTGACCATCCGGGATGGCCCAGGCAAATCCGGACACACTGTCCTGCGTTTCGGCATAGCCCGAGGCAACGGTGTCGCCCTTGGGGCCGACGATTTTGAACATTGCGGGGTGTTTTGCGGTCATAGGAGTATGGTTGGCGGCATGGAGCACCACACTGCGTACATAGACCTTCTCGCCTGTACGGTAGATTGGTTTGTCGGTGCTTACATGGGCCAAATAGCGCTCGCTTCCTCCCAGTGCCGCGGTGCTTGTGCGTTTTACGATGTTCTTGGCTGCCAATACCGGACCCATGGCCATGACGACGGCCAGTGCTGTTATGAGTCCACGCTTTGCCTGTTCATTTCTTCGTGTTGCTCTCATCCTGCGCCTCCCTTTTTTGATGCTGTTTCCTCTGAGACGCACGTCAGGAGCACTTTCTTCGAAAAAAGTGATTGAGTCATAAGATGAGATACCGCTCACCATGCCTACGGGAGGGAGCAGGCTGGTGCGCGACAGAGGCGACGGGGGGGGCGCAAGTCGCAGTTATCAAATTTAGAACTTTAAATAGGCACCGGCTTTTGTCAGCCGGGCATGAGGTCGTCCCACATCACGCATGGAATGCAAACGTCCGCCATTGGCGCGACGGGTGAGAATGCGCTTCACGGTTGTGGGTCCCAGCCCTGGTACACGCAATAGTTCTTCGCGATCCGCGCGGTTGATGTCCAGTGGAAACCATTCGGGATGCAGTGTTGCCCAGTGTTCTTTCGGGTCCATTTTGAGTGATAGATTTCCGTCTGTATCAAAGGGTATCTCGCTGCCTTTAAACCCGTATTTTCGCATGAGCCAATCGGTCTGGTAGAGCCGATGCTCCCGCATTAGAAGATCAGGGTTTGAAATGTCTGACATTTCCCCCGGTAGGGAAGAAGCGCCGAGGCCGCGTTGATAGGCGCTGAAGTAGATCCGGCTTAATCCCAGTTTGCGGTAGAGACCTTCCGAATAACGCACAAATTCAGCGTCACAGTCGTCTGAGGCGCCCACTACAAATTGTGTGGTCTGTTTGACTCGTGAGAATTGTGAGCCTTTCGCTGTCAGTGCGCTGATTTGTTTGATGGGGCGTATGATATCTGTCAGATAATCCTTGCCGTTTGAAAGCTGTCGAAAATGGCTTTCGCCGGCACTTTCGATGTTCAGCGAGACTGCGCTGGATAGAGCAACTGCTCGTTCCACAGCCGCGTCGGAGGCCCCCGGGATTATCTTCAGGTGAATGAATCCGCGAAACTGTTCCTTTTTACGAAGCTGCTCTGCAATGGCAATCAATTGCGTCATGGTTCGATCTGGTGTGCCGATGACGCCGCTGCTTAGAAATAGTCCAAAAACCTTGCGGGCTTTCAGGTAGGTCAAGAATGTGCTGACCACTTCTTCGGGGGTCAGTGTTACGCGGCGACAATCTTGATTGTTTCTCAGAGGGCAGTATTTGCAATCATTGGCGCAGACATTGGAAATGAGCGTTTTAAACAGAACCGAATGGCCGCCATTGGGCAGCGTTACGGGGTAGAGCCATTGGTCGTTCCGGGATCGGTGCCGTCGATCCTTGTCATTTGTGCCGCATGCACAAGCCAGGTCGTATTGAGCATCCGTTGACAGGATCGCCAGTTTCTCTTGTGTATCCGGTGTTTTTAATACGGCTACCATGTCGCTATTGTAGTCAGTGTGAATTAAAAAATCCAGCACGTGAGATTGATTGTAACGATAAATAATTATCGCTTAGTAGTTGGGGGGCGTCCGGGCGCGGTCGACCGGGCTGCTAGCACTTTGTTGTATTCTTGGGGCGCATGCTGGCGACGGGGCAGAGGTAACCAAAGTGTGCCAGGCGTTTTGCGATGGTTTTCATGTCGTTCCTGAGCACGGCCACCCGCAGTCCTTCGACCTTGAGGCAATGCTTGCGTAGAACGGGGTCCGATGCAAATAGTCGGAGAATTTCGTTGTCGCTGTCGATTTTGAGAACCACCCGGTCGGGCTCTGGTTCCAGGGGCGCAATTCGACTCAGGGTGCTTTCAAAGAAACGCTCCCAGATGGGAGGAGGTGTTTCGGATATCACCCGCCTGAACAGTCTGATTCGCTCCTCCAGTTCCCTTCGTGACGCGCAGCCACCGAGAAGCGATTTGTGTGTCATCTGGTAGTGGCCGGGTGTGAGCGGTGTCATGAATTGCTTGAGGGCCAGCTCGGTGAGTGGGTCAATGTCGGGACAGGATGCGAGCAGTCGCGTGGCATCCAATGCGACAACCGCATGGTGCAGAGTATCGCTCTCAATGTCGAACGTCTTCCGCTTGCCGAGTACGAATTCACCCAAAGGGGTCAGTCGAATCCCGTGCAGTCCGTCAAAGGGGGTCAGGTAGGGCTTGCGGGGGTGGCAGTAGTGTTCGTTCTTTGGTTTCTCATATGCGATTTCGGCCATGCCCAGTGCAGCAAGAAAGAACGCGTAGCCTTTTAGCAGGGGATCTGTTGCGAGCGTGAGAATATTATCGAAGTCCACATAGACGCGATATCTCCAGTGGTCGTTGACTCGGCACGCACGCGCATCGAAGCCTATCGGCGGGTGCGAGAACAGGGTGGGTTCGCGCTCGCGCAGCGCGTGGTAGCGGCGTATGTTGTCGAATGATACCCACTTGCCGGTCGGCAGTTTGGCGAAAAAGGTCGCGAGCTTCTTTACGCCATCGCTGTCGTAGTCAATCCATGATCGTTTCGAACTCAAGAGATGGTCCTGTAGCTCTTCTGCAAAAAAGGCGGGAGCCGCCTCGAGGGTTTCGTACAGGTCCCGGATCGGTTCAGCTTCAGAAGAGGCTAGCAAACGCTCACGTGCGGTTCCTCCCGCAAATGCCATGGCACCGATCAGGAGGCGTGTGCGCAGCAGTTCGAGATCACGGTCATCGGTTTCCTTGAAGAATTCCGCACCAGGCGTCATGGCTTGTATGTGCCGAATGCAGGGTTTTGAGATTTTCTCCGCCTTGGTGTATTTAAGATGTCCCTGCTGGATGTATTCAGCGACGAGTTTCATGTCCCTGACGGCTTGCGGCGCGCAGGAGTAGTGTAATGCGGCATTCTTAATGGCATCCAATGGCAGTAAGTTGTAGTCTGCCGGCTTGGGAATGACGGGTTTTAAAACGCGACGGATCTCACGCGGGAGGCATACCAGAAAATCGGACTTTTCCGGTGTTGCATTATAGGATGCGTAAGAACCCCAGCGGCCTCTCGTAAAACAGACGAAGCCGTGTTCATTGCGTATAACAAAAGGGGCATGGTTCCATTTTTGTTGATCAGGGTTCAGGTCGGTCAGCCTGACCCCTGCCATGTCTTCCAGTTCTGAAATCAGAATCTCTCGTTGCCAGGCCAGAACGCAAAGCACAGCTTGCGTAGCATCAGGAAGCGAATTAAAAAACAGACCGCATAATTCTTCGTCCTCCAACACTGCGGCAAGTAGATCAACGAGATACGCCTTTCTTGGCACCTTGAGCTTGCCGTGCCGTTGTGAATCTGTGATCTGGGGCAATGTGTCGGGATGTTCTTTTTCCAGACGTTCCAAGCTGGTCTCATAGAGCCATATCAGAAAGGCTACAGAATAAGACCTCTGCAAGGCTATCGAAGTTGGCTCTTCTGAGTCTATGATGCGTGCTGCCGGCATATCGATTCCTATCCGAGAATGTCGTCAATGTCCTGTTCGGTGAGAGATTTCAGTGCGACGCCGTCACTGGAGATGATGGAGTCAAAGAGCTGTTTTTTTCTGGTCTGCAGCTCAACGATCTTTTCCTCAATGGAATCCTTTGCAATCAGTTTATACGTAAAGACGGTCTTATCCTGTCCGATGCGGTGGGTGCGGTCCACTGCCTGTATCTCGGCCGCCGAATTCCACCAGGGGTCGAAGATGAAGACCATGTCCGCAGCCGTCAGGTTCAGTCCAACTCCGCCTGTCTTGAGCGTCATCAAAAACACCTTCGTGGTGCTGCGAGTCTGAAACTGTTTCACCAGTGCTTCGCGGTTGCCTGTGGCGCCGGTCATGACCAGGTGTTCGATCCCGCATTGTTTAAGATCGGCGGCGACATACTCAATTGTGGCCAGGAAGTTAGTAAACACCAACGCTTTGTGGCCATTTGAAACCGCATCCTGCAGCCGGTCCATCAAGGCTTCTCGTTTGGGCGAGAGAATGGCGCCTTCGCTTTTGGCTTCAGGAATAGACGCCACCTGGCGCAGTTCCATGAGCGCCTCCAGAATGAAGAAGCGACTCTTTTGCAGCCCCTCATCCGCAATGCGCTGTTTAATGGTCTGGTAGTAGAAGCGCCGTCGTGCGTCGTATAGTTTGCGTTGCTCGGTGCTCATGTCTACATACAGAACCTGTTCAATCTTGTCCGGGAGATCCTTGAGTACGTCGCGCTTCAGGCGGCGGAGGATGAACGGGTATATCTTCTTGCGCAATTCGCGCGCGGCTTCACGGTCATCGTTTTGATGGATGGGTGTAGCATAGTCACGACTGAATTCTGCGGCGGAGCCGAACATGGCGGGGTTAAGAAATCGAAACAGTGAATAGAGTTCGCCCAGGTTGTTTTCGATAGGGGTGCCGCTCAGAGCCAGGCGGTGCTTGGCCTTGAGCGTCAGTACGGCCTTTGTGGTCTGTGTGTCGCTGTTCTTGATGGCCTGCGACTCGTCGAGGATCACGTACAAAAAATGGCGCTTCACGAAGTCTTCGATATTATTGCGAAGCATGCCGTATGTCGTCAGCACCAGATGTCCACTCATCGCAGCATCCAGATCGCGGTCGGGGCCATGATAGATATGGTGGCGCAAGGCCGGGCAGAAGGTCTCCAGTTCCCGCCGCCAGTTGAAAAGCAGGCTGCGTGGCATGATCAGCAATGATGGCATTTTCTGTTTGGGGTAGATCCGCGACAGTAGTGCAATCGCCTGCACCGTTTTGCCTAGCCCCATATCGTCTGCCAGGCAGCCGCCGAGGCCATGCTGATGCAGGTAATTCAGCCACTTTAGCCCATCCTTCTGATAGGGGCGCAGGGTCCCTTGAATGGCCGGGCTGGTCACTCTTTTTTTTGAGAGTGTGTTGAAGCCCCGGAACACCTCTCTCGCTTTGGAGAACTGGGCTTCTGCCGCGTTTTCATCGATCAGATCCTCAATCAACGGTAAATCGAAAAACGACACTTTGACGCCCTGTTCATGTTTTCGGAAGAGTCGGTTGAGTTTTGAAAGATATTCGGAATTGAGTACCGCGTGCGTGCCATCGGTGAGCGTCACATAGCGGTTTTTGCGGTGCTGTGCCAAAACATCCAGCAAGGAAAACGTTTCGCCTTCGATCTCCAAGTCCGCGTGGCCTTCCAGAAAGTCGATGCCATAGCCCATATTGAGCTTCAGTTTCGGGGTCGCGGACTTCACCTTATAGGTGCTCAATGTTTCCGCACCCAGAAGCGTATAGCGTTGGGCGAGATCGCCCAGCTCGCGCGTCAGAAAGCGCGATGCCAGATCCGTGCCCAGAACGAAGCCGTTCTCGTCGACATACAGCAGGGACTCGTCTGTGTCGCCAATCGTCTTCCTGTGCCGGTTTAGTAATCGGGTCAAGCGTTTGCGTTCTTCAACCAGGGATCCGTAGACCACGTTGCGAACCACGATGGTCCTTTCCGCCTCGTTGATGACGGCCAGGCGCGTAATATCATAGCTGCGAATGAACTCCACGGGTAGATGCGACAGCATATGGACCACATCCATATGCAGGGCGCCCGACTCATCCACCTGCTGAAACATAAGGGCGACTACAGCATGTGTTTCTTCGCCTGGTACGACTTGATAGTCCCCGTAGCGAACATTGACCCCAGTGAAATGCGAGAATAGCAAAGAGAGCAAACGTTCCAGCATGGATTCAGGAAGCAGGTCATTGAACAGCGGTAAGAGATGGCAGTTCTCGCCCAGTGGGTCGGTTTCATAGATCCGGGAACCGAGCAAAATGTGAGTTTCGTTGATGATCTTGAATCCATCAACATCGGAACAGGCCTCGCCATCGCGCATGAGCGTGATGCGCCCTGTTACCCACGATTGTGTTTGCGTTGTGTCGGGCAACAGCTCCAGCAGTAGTTCTGCGCGATCTTCCGCAAACGTAAGCGGATGCATGTTGACATCCACCAGGCTGTTGCAATTGCGTAGCAACCACAGGAGATGTCCGTGGGTATGCAGGTATACATGTTCAACATTTTCATCCCAGCCGACAAAAGCCTCTTGGCGATCACGCGCGGCATTCAACGCTTTGAGCAGATCGCGCATGGCGCCGCGACACGCCCGGTGATCAAGCTCCTGAGGGCGGCCCTTTTTGTCTACGACCTCAAGATAGGCGCCATCATCATCGAAAAGCAGTTGTATCGCCGCGGCGTTTTCGTCGACATTCGCGGACACCAGCGGTCCATCGACACGCCGAAAAGCCTCGAATAACGCACCCTTTGTCCCAGATTCTTCATAAATAGGCATCCAGTGTTCTAACTCACCGATTGGATGTGGGCAAGTCTGGTATCAGGAATGGGTAATCGCAGGATTGTCCGGATGGCATTGGTTTAGTTGCCTTCTGCTTGCAACCTCTTGCAGTGCAGTAATCTATGGTTTCGGTTGAAGTGGGCGCGTATTTCAATTGTAGAACGCGTTTCCCCGTATCGAAGAAGAGGGGAGCGCGTGCTCGCGTTGCATGGACGACAGGTGTCTTCCATGCGATTCCGTCTCTGCGTCCTCCTGAACTGCGGCGCGACGCGTGGGATGGGCGGCAGGTAGAAATGACACGAAGCTTGAGTTTATGAAGATCGTTATTCCTCGGTCGCGCGTTTGATTGCCGTCAGGACGGTGTTGAAGCGCACCTGTGAGAACAGTCCGAAGCGGCTGTCTCGCGTGAGTCCTGCCCGTGAAGCACCCGGCGAGGTCAGCCCGCAGAGGAAGCGTGCCATCTGCCGCGGTGAGGCCAACGCGGCATGCGCTTCTGCATGGATCGCCGCGATCGCCTCTATGCCCTGGTCCGGAATCGCGACGTCCGGTTCTGGCGGCATGGGGGCGATGGGTTCACCGAGGCATCGATCGCAATGGCCGCAATCCGCATTCAACGTCTCTCCAAAATAGTCCAACACCTTTCTTACGGTGCAGGATGTCATGGAAGCTAAGGACACCACTTGCCCGATGCGCACCATGTCACGCGCTTCTGATTGCTGGAAGCGTTCGTGAATTTTCTTTGCCAGCACGTCGGCAGTTTCGGGCCGTTGAACAAAGCGATACCCGCGGCGTAAGCCGGCGACCTTCAGTGTGAGATCCCCTTGCTCCTCGAAATGATTCAGTGCTGCAACGAGCCGTTCGCGCCTCTCATTCATCGCCTCGGCCGTGGCTGCAATGTCGATTGAAAACCATGTAAGCCCTTTCTTGGCTTTTGAAAACATGGCGCGGAGGAACCGTGTGCGTTCCTCGTCAAGGCCATCCAGCATCTCGGCCGAGGATCGGTGCGGTTGAAATTTGTATTCGTTATAGAGCGGCCCGGTAGATGCAATCACGCCTTCAAGTTCCAGGTAGGTCAAGAGAGTTGAAA
Organism: Kiritimatiellia bacterium; assembly: GCA_016783565.1. GTDB lineage: Bacteria > Verrucomicrobiota > Kiritimatiellia > UBA8416 > JADHWI01 > JADHWI01. The sequence continues at coordinate 5,169 of JADHWI010000051.1, read as the reverse complement.
CGACAAGATTGCGCATGTCGTATTCTGACGAGAGGGCATAGAGCGAAACATCGAACGTATCCGGTTGCTCGAGGATGTGGCTGATCATCCCCCTTGTCGCGTCCAGTGTCGGAGTGTCACCGTAGGAAAAATTCTCAAGTGTCGCAATGTCATCGGGGCAAATTATCAGGTCGCAACAAGACTCTGCGCCGTCGCGCCCCGCGCGCCCTGTTTCCTGCATATAGTTTTCCAGCGATTTTGGCATGTTGTAGTGATACACGTACCGAATGTCGGGTTTATCGATTCCCATGCCGAACGCAATGGTGGCAACCACGACAGCGTCTGGTGAGGCCATGAACCAGTCTTGCACGGTATGTCGGGTATCGCCATCCATCCCGGCGTGATATGCCTTGGCTTGAATCCCATGACTGGCCAGAAATTCTGCGACTTGTTCCGCTGTTCTCTGAAGTGTGACGTAGACGATGGTCGCACCATGAGGTCGTTCTGTTAGGCGAGTGAGCAGGAGGAGGTCGCGGTCTGCCGCGCTGCATGGGAATGCCCGCATGATGAGATTGGGGCGGTGAAAGCCCGTGTTAATGTATGCGTTCGGAGCGATGGCGAAGCTGCGGCAGATATCCTCCGCCACAGATGCGGTTGCGGTTGCGGTGAGAGCCAGTACCCGCTCCGCGCGCAGTTCGTCGGCGAGAGAGGCGAGCTTGAGGTAATCCGGGCGGAAGTTGTGTCCCCATTCCGAGATGCAGTGCGCCTCATCAATGACCATCAAGCTGATGGTGGAACGCCGTAGCCTTTGGATGAAGCGTTCGCTGCCGAATCGTTCCGGGGCCACATACAGGAGTTTGAGCTGTCCGTTCCAGAGATCGTCCCAGACCTGGCGCGCCTCATCGGCGGACAGGGTGGAATCGAGTCTTGCTGCTCGCACGCCCTTGCTCACGAGGAAGTCGATCTGATCCTTCATCAGCGCGATCAAAGGCGATATAACCAGTGTCATGCCATCCAGCATCAAGGCGGGCAGTTGATAGCAGAGACTTTTGCCGCCGCCCGTGGGGAATACTGCCAGTGCCGACTGACCGTCCAGAAGCGGGTCGACCACTTCTCGCTGTCCTGTGCGAAACGCGTCAAAACCAAAGACATCTTTCAGGACGTGATCAACCGATGTATATGGACCCGTTGTGGGTGCTGTTTCTGTAGTAATCATAGGCTGGAGCTTACCGATGCTGACGGTTCGTTGAAAGCACTTACGTTGGCGGAAGAGTTGATTTCTGATTCTGGGAATTTTCGCCCGGGGCCTCCCTCTCTTCAGCTTCCTCTGAACAAACACACGATCTGGAGCAAGCGTGCGTTTAACTTTGCACTTCACGTGCCGCCGCCCAATACACTTGACGAACAATAACCTTGGGGTTATATTTGACGACGATGGCTGACAAATAGGATATTGAGTATACGGATGAACTTGGCGACTGGTGGAATTCACTTGGTGAGCCCGTGCAGGATGACATTGCAGCAAGTGTTGGCTTGCTTGAAGCGAAGGGGCCGTCATTGCCGTTTCCATACAGCTCAGGCATTGAAGGCTCGAAGCATGGACATATGCGCGAATTGAGAATTCAGCATGCGGGTGATCCGTGGCGGATACTGTATGCGTTCGACCCAAGGCGGTCAGCGATTTTGTTGATTGGCGGCTGCAAGGTCGGGAATAACCGCTGGTATGACGAATATGTACCGATTGCAGACCGTTTGTATGACCAGCATCTAGAGGCACTAACAGAAGGAGGGATTGCTGTAATGAGTAAACCATTCAAGAATCTATTGGACGACATGACGCCTGAACGCAGGGAACGCATTCGTATCAAGACGTCGGTCTTGAAGAATGAAATGGCTCTAGGGGAACTACGCCAAGCTCTGGACCTGACGCAAGAGGAACTTGCACGGACCCTTCATGTAAAGCAGGCCGCCGTCTCGAAATTCGAGAATCAGTCTGACATTTACTTGAGCACGTTGCGAAAAATCCTGACAGCAATGGGAGGCGAGCTGAGAATCATCGCCCATTTTGAAGATGGTGATGTCCTGATCAATCAGTTTAGCGATGTCCGTTAAATTCACGCGTAACAGCATTTACCCGCAAATCACTCCCTGGGCGCACCGAGCGCCGGCAGAAAGCGGCCTGAGCTGACAGGGGCGCGTTCGGTATGCGGGCGCAACGCTGGTGGCTGACGGTTGATACGGGCAGCCAAACAGCATCAGGCGTGATATAGTCGCAGATAGATGAATATTTGTGTTGCGTGCCGACCCTGCGTAGCGGTATAGTACGAAAAAGTCACAGAAAGGTGTCTGTCATGCTTCTGTCTTTCTCTGTTGAAAACTTCCGTTCGTTCAATGCCGAGCAGTCGCTTAACCTCATAGCATCTAAGAGACTCGGCTCCACATCGTCAGATCAGTGCGTGAGTATTCCCGGCGCTGACGAATCAGTGTTGCGTGTGTCGTCCGTGTACGGTGCAAACGGCGCGGGGAAGTCCAATCTTGTTGTAGCTCTTCAGTTTGTGGAGGGGCTTGTGCTCGGTGGTACAGGCCCAGGCAAGCGTATCTCCCGCGTGCCTTTCGTTCTCGAGGACGGCGCGTCCACCAAACCATCGTGCTTCGAAATCCGGTTCCTGAGCGATGACGAGGTTTTCTGCTACGGCTTTGCCTGTGATGCCGAGAGAGTATATGAGGAATGGCTTGCCGCCTATGCCGGCAAGAAGGAGCGCAATGTCTTTACCCGGACCTCTGGCGCAGATGGCGTAACCGAGGTCAATCTTGGGCCCGCAGGCACAGACTCGGGCGGCAGCGAAAAACTGGCTGCGCTAGCAAAGGTCGGTGCGCGAGCGAACCAACTGTTTCTTACCGAGATCGTGAACCTGGGTGATACTGCTGCACAGGGCGCACGCCTAGCCCGGGCTATAAAGTGGTTCGCAACAACTCTCTGCGTGATTCCCGCTGACGCTCCGTTCGTCATGCTTGCGGAGATCATGGCCCGCGATGAGAGGTTTGCCGAATTTGCGGGAGAATTCCTCAAGGAGGCGAGCACGGGCATTGCCTCGTTGCAGGTTCAGACGAAAGAAATACCCATTTCAGAGTTCTCGGCGCTGCCTTCAGAGATGATAGAGGACGTGTTTCCGCAGATCGCGGAAGGGGAATCGGCATTTATGTCTGGCCCTGACGGATACGGTCTGTTCATCGAAGGAGCCAAGAAGGATGTTGTGAAGATGCGTCGAATAGCGGCCTTACACCAGAAGAACGCAGGTGGGTATGCTACATTGCCGCTCGAAGAAGAATCCGATGGTTCTCGGAGGCTATTGAATCTGCTGCCCGCGCTCTATAACCTTCACTCAGAGGGCGGCGTTTACGTTATTGACGAACTTGAACGCAGCATGCACCCCATGCTGGCCAGGAAGTTCATCGAGTACTTCCTTAAAGCCGTCAAGACGCCGTCTTGCCAACTCGTTATCACCACGCATGAATCCACGCTCCTCGACCTGGATCTCCTTCGTCGGGATGGGATCTGGTTTGCGGAAAAGGACGAAAAGGGCGGTTCACATTTGTACTCACTGTCTGACTTCAAGGTGCGCAACGACCTTCGCATCGACAAGGGGTATCTCCAGGGCCGCTTCGGAGCCATTCCATTCTTGGGCGGTATCGACTACCTCATTGAGAGTGAATCTAAGCAGGACGCTCAGCTATGATGCTCCAGTGCAAGAAGAAGCGTGAACTTGTGCGCGATGAAAAGACGTTTCGGGATGATCGTCTCTTCATTGTCGCGAGCGAGGATACTCATGCCCCAGCTCAGTATTTCGATCTATTCAGGAATACCAGGATCAAAGTTCGTGTCCTGCCAACTGAAGGAGGGCTCTCGGCACCGGGGCATGTGCTTCAGCGGCTTGACGACTACAAGGCCGAGTTTGATCTCATGGAAGAAGACGAACTCTGGTTGATGTTGGATACCGACCATTGGATTGAACCAAATCACGTTCAGGCCTTTGGACAAGTCTGCACCGAAGCATCACAGAAGGGCTACCAACTTGCACACAGCAACCCTTGTTTCGAGGTGTGGATACTCTTACATGTCTTTCCCTTGGATGGTCCGGTGCACTTCGACCGATGTGCAGATGTCATCACTCAACTCAAGGCCATACTGGGGGAATATAGCAAGAGAACGATCGACGCCCGGCATTTTCCGCTGTCATCCATTCAAGACGCCGTGGCTCAGGCAGAGACCCTCGACTCCAATCCGAATGACCGTTGGCCCCAAATGACAGGCTCTCACGTCTACAAGCTGGTCAGGAAGCTGTTATGAATCTGGAGAGGGAGTTAAGGACTGGGCTACAATGAACGCAACTACGACTGTCAACTGGCTACATCTCTCTGACCTGCATTTTGGCTTGGACGCTGGCTCGTGGCTTTGGCCGTAGGGTTTTTGATCAACCCAGGAATACCATGACTTTTCTTTTTGCAGAACTCTTAAGACACTATCCCGTGGTCGTAGTTCTTTGGGGTAGGAGTGGGCGGTGGGTTTGCTCATGGCAATGATAGGGTTATGGTCAAATTGCCGTGAAATGTGCATTTTTTCGGGCAAGGTGTTGACTTCCAAAACACCTTTCCGTATAGTCCGATCTCTCAGCTTAGATCTGACTTTGGGGGATTAGCTCAGTTGGCTAGAGCACTTGCTTGACATGCAAGGGGTCACAGGTTCAAGTCCTGTATCTCCCACCAGCCTTCGCTCGCAGCGCAGCGGAGAGCGGAGGCTGTCACGCCGTAGTCATTCCGAGCTTGCGAGAAATGCGAAGGCGGACTTTTCATCCGCGCTGCGAGGCTACGGCTTGCCATGCCACTCGTAATGGATTCGGGTCAACACCATTAACGGGGGCAACCCCGATTTTCCTAGCTACACATGATTCTGACTCTTAACCTGTAATTTCCAAAATTCCTGAAGCCGAAGGCCTGTTATCGCTATATACGTTTGTCTCTTGATGTGGCATGAGTTGTGCTTTATTTTTTTTGGTGTGAACGAGAAAGATTCTATATATGCATCGGAAGAGGGCGCTCTACAGGCTGGCGATGCGGTCGTATCGAGTTCGAAAGCCGGCACGAAGGCACCAGATGGACATGAAGCGTGTTTGCTGGCGATGGGGCGTGCTG
>JADHWI010000017.1 GCA_016783565.1 Kiritimatiellia bacterium | reverse complement strand
GCAGCGGGTGGTGGTTTCTGGATCAGAAAGACGGCATGGAACGTCAGATTGAATCGCTTTCGCAGCTAGGCCTTTTAAGCCGGTTCGTCGGCATGCTCACAGACAGCCGGTCTTTTTTGTCTTATACGCGGCATGAATACTTCAGACGCATCCTCTGCAACGTGCTGGGCAACGATATGGAGGCTGGCCTCGTCCCATACGATTTTGATCTTGTCGGAAGAATGGTTCAGGATATCAGTTACAACAATGCCAATAATTATTTTGGGTTTAACTTGTCATGATATATTTTGATGAAGGCAGCGAAACTTCAGTTATGACTGAAAGCGCCATGCGAAAGGGATTGTATTCAGCCCTCGACCAACTCGGCGAACGCGAACGCGTGCTACTGGTGCCGCCTGACTTTACACGCGTCCATTCTCAAGCAGGATTGCTCACGCAATACGCCTGGGAATATTACGGAGACAACGTAAAAGCCATCCTGCCGGCGGTGGGCACACATTATCCCATGACTCCAGATGAGATCAGCGACATGTTCGGTGACATTCCCTCTGAACTTTTTATGGAGCATGACTGGCGTCATGACGTAACCACGCTGGGCGTGGTGCCGGCTGAATTTCTCAGAGACATTTCCGAAGGCGCGGTGGATTACGACTGGCCGGTACAGGTCAACAGAGTGATTGCATCCGGCGACTATGATCTCGTGCTCTCCATTGGCCAGGTTGTTCCGCACGAAGTGGTGGGAATGGCCAATCACAGCAAAAATATCTTTGTCGGAACGGGTGGCTCGGAAGCCATAAACAAGAGTCATTTTCTTGGTGCCGCCTACGGTATGGAAAAAATGATGGGAAGGGCCGATACGCCGGTACGTGCTGTGCTTGACTATGCCTCCGAGCATTTCCTGTCGAATATTCCCATGCTCTATGTTCAGACCGTTGTGGGTCGCGCAGACAATGGCACCCTCAAAGTGCGAGGACTATACATTGGCGATGATCGCCAATGTTTTGAAAAAGCCGCAGCACTTTCTCAAACCGTGAATTTCGAAATGCTCGACCGACCACTCAAAAAAGTGGTCGTCTATCTTGATCCTTCGGAATTCAAAAGCACCTGGCTGGGAAACAAAGCAATCTACAGAACTCGGATGGCCATAGCGGATGATGGCGAACTGATCATTCTGGCACCCGGCGTCAAAGAGTTCGGCGAGGACCCGGGCATTGACCGCATGATCAGAAAGTATGGCTATGTCGGCACAGAACAGGTGATGGCCTTCGTGAAAGAAAACGAAGATCTCAGCGAAAACTTAAGCGCGGCGGCCCACCTCATCCACGGCAGCAGCGAAGGGCGATTCAGCGTCACATACTGCCCCGGCGGCCTGACGCGTGAAGAGATTGAATCTGTCAATTTCCGCTATGCGGATCTTGACGCTATGAGCAAGACCTACCCACCTACAAAAATGCAGGAAGGGTTTAACACCATGCCGGATGGCGAAGAGGTATTTTATGTTTCCAATCCCGCACTGGGATTGTGGAGCACTCGGGAGAGATTCTCAAACAAATGAACACCCTACCCCCGGCAAAGAATGCACAGCCCTTTAGCCGGGCGGGCAGGAAAATGACACGTATTGAACATGGAGAGAGATAATGAGCATGACCGTTAATCTTAACGAAAAAGTTGCAGCCGTGACAGGCGGAGGCGGCGTTCTCTGTAGTCTAATGGCAAAAGCGTTGGCTGCTAACGGCGCCAAAGTTGCCGTCCTTGATTTACGACAGGAGGCAGCCCAGGCTGTAGCAGATGAAATTAATACCGCCGGAGGAACCGCCATCGGCCTAACGTGTAATGTTCTTGAAAAAGAATCATTAATGGAAGCACGCACCGCGATCACCACTGCGCTTGGTCCCGTCGACATTCTGATTAACGGTGCAGGCGGCAACCGTCCTGAAGCCACAACCTCCGTTGAGTTTCACGAACCCGAACTGAACATTGAAGACGATACCATTAAGACCTTCTTTGACCTGGACCCGAACGCTGTCGATTTTACGTTTAAGCTGAACTTCCTCGGAACACTTCTGCCGACACAGGTGTTTGCCCGAAACATGGCAAAAGCGGGTAGTGGTGTTATCATTAACATTTCTTCAATGAACGCTTTTACACCGTTAACCAAGATCCCTGCTTATAGCGGCGCCAAGGCTGCGATCAGCAACTTTACCCAATGGCTCGCTGTACATTTCTCGCACACCGGCATCAGAGTTAATGCACTGGCGCCAGGATTCTTTCTGACCGATCAAAATCGTTCACTTCTCACCAACGAAGATGGCTCGCCTACCGCACGTGGAGGTAAAATCGTTTCGCAAACTCCCATGGGGCGTTATGGTGATCCGGAGGAATTGATTGGTACATTGCTATGGTTGGCATCCGACGATGCATCCGGATTTGTAACGGGAACCGTCATTCCTGTGGACGGTGGATTTTCCGCATATAGCGGCGTATAACGAAAATGAAAAAGGGCTAAGAATAGAACCTATGATCTAATGCGCGGATGTCTTAGCGAATAACATAAGAGGAATACATCATGAGTGAAAAAAAAGCAGATATCGCAGTCGTCGGTTTGGCCGTTATGGGCGAGAACCTGATTCTCAATATGGAAAGCAAAGGATTCACTGTTGCCTGTTACAACAGGACCGTTGAAAAAGTGGACGCGTTTATCAATGGTCGCGGAGCCGGCAAGAACCTCATCGGCTGCCACAATCTTGAAGAGCTTGTTGAGAACCTTGAGAAACCACGCAGAATCATGCTGATGGTGAAAGCAGGAGGGCCAGTTGACGCATTCATAGATACGATCCTGCCACACCTGGACGAAGGGGATATTCTTATCGATGGGGGCAACAGTCACTATCCGGACACCATACGACGCTGCAAGAATTTGGAAGAAAAAGGTATTCTCTTCATCGGGACAGGCGTATCGGGCGGAGAAGAAGGCGCACTCAAAGGCCCATCCATTATGCCGGGCGGCCATGACAAAGCATGGCCACATGTAAAAGATATCTTCCAGTCCATTTCGGCCAAAGTCGCAGATGGCTCGCCCTGCTGCGAATGGCTGGGGTCTGACGGTGCTGGTCATTTCGTAAAAATGGTTCACAACGGAATTGAATACGGCGACATGCAGCTCATATGCGAAGCCTACCAACTGATGTCGCATGGGCTGGGAATGACCGCCTCAGAAATGCACGAAGTATTCTCCGAGTGGAACGAAGGCGTGCTGGACTCCTACCTCATCGAGATAACCCGTGACATCCTCGCCAAAGATGACGACGAAACCGGCAAACCGATGGTGGACGTGATTCTTGATACGGCAGGACAGAAAGGCACCGGCAAATGGACGTCGCAGGCCGGGCTCGATTTAGGTGTCGGAATCCCGCAAATCGCCGAAGCCGTGTTCGCACGCTGCCTGTCGGCAATCAAGGAAGAACGCGTGGCCGCCAGTGCGGAACTTTCCGGACCAAATACTACATTCAACGGCAACAAAGCTGAATTCATCGAAAAGCTGAAAAATGCAGTTTATGCGGCCAAGATTTGCTCCTATGCTCAGGGCTATCAGCTTCTGAGAGCCGCATCCGAAGAACATACTTGGAATCTGAACTACGGCGAGATTGCGCTCATGTGGAGAGGCGGCTGTATCATTCGGGCGCAATTCCTCGGCAACATTAAAGAAGCCTTTGACAACAATCCCAACCTGGCAAACCTGCTGCTGGATCCGCATTTCAAAAACGTCGTGATCCAGTCCCAGGAAGCATGGCGCGATGTCATCAAAACCGCGATTGACCTCGGCATTGCGGTTCCTGCAATGGGCACGGCATTGAATTACTATGACTCATACCGGGCAGAGAGACTGCCTGCTAATCTACTCCAGGCACAGCGTGACTATTTCGGCGCGCATACTTATGAAAGAGTCGACAAGGCACGCGGCGAATATTTCCACACCAACTGGACCGGTGAAGGCGGTTCAACATCCGCCAGTACGTACGTTGTATAACGTCAGACGCATACGGATAATACGTGAACAGGAAGATCATCATGAAGCTTAAGATGGGTTGTAAATATTCACTGATTGTACCGACAAGCATAGGCATAAGAATAACGCCTGAAAACGGTCAACCTGTTCAAAGTAGCTCACGCTATGTCATGCAAGGGACGAGTGCAGAAAGCAATGTGGCCAGCATTTCGTCTTACCTCGGCCTGCCGGTAAAAGTTCTTACCACCTTCGTTAAAGACAGCCCCATCGCCCAGTTCCTCAAGAGCGACCTGAAGAGCAGGCACATGGACTACGAAGGCAAAGAAATCGAGCAGGGCGGCCCCTGGGGTTATCGACACCAGTTCAACATCGCTGACAGTGGTTGCGGATCTCGTGGCCCGCGCGTACACAACGACCGCGCCGGTGAAGTCGGCAGAACGCTCAACGCAAAAGACTTTGACCTGGAACGCATCTTCGGCGAAGACGGCGTGCAGATCGTTCACATGTCGGGACTGATTGCCGCGCTCTCCCCTGAGACGGGGACATTCTGCCTTGAGCTGGCACGCGCAGCAAAGACACACGGTACCTGCATCTCCTTTGACCTGAACTACAGGGCATCCATGTGGGCCGGCCGCGAACAGGAGCTTGCGGACATCTTTTCTGAGATCGCAAGCATTGCTGACATTCTTGTGGGTAACGAAGAAGACTTCCAACTCTGCCTCGGCATACAGGGACCCGAAGCGGGCGGCAAAGATGTCACCGCTGAGATTGCGAGTTTCAAAGAGATGATCAGTAGAGTCAAAGAGACCTATCCCAATGCATCCGTATTTGCGACCACATTGCGCGAGGTAATCAGCGCCAACTGCCATCTCTGGGGCGCCATCATGGAGGAGAATGGAAACTGGCACGTCGCCGAACCGAGAGAGATCAACATTCTTGATCGTATCGGAGGCGGAGATGGATTTGTAGGCGGCCTGCTCTATGGCATTCTAAAAGAATGGAACCCTGAGAAATGGCTCCAATTCGGATGGGCCAGCGGAGCCCTTGCCACAACCTTTTTGACCGATTACGCTCAGCCTGCTGATGAAGAACAGATCTGGAGCATCTGGGAAGGCAACGCCAGAGTCAGGCGTTAATGCGAACGACCAACTATTCAACATCGAGCTGAATTACAGCCTCTTCGTCAGAGAAGCGAAGCGATGCCGAGCAGGGGCTCAGAGGTAACCGTTCCGCGAGATCTTTCAGATCCATGACGCCACATTCCAACTGTTCAAGCAGGTCGATGGGGTTATGCTGAAACGACACTGAGATTCCTTCTTCATTCAGGGCTTCTAATTCACCAAAATACGCAATGAGATCCACCGCAACGGCGGCAAGATGGCCTTTCCCTTTTTGTGCTAAAATGTCATGAATGAAAGCCTTCTGGAGCGCAACAATGTCATCGCTTTCCTGCCCTTTCAGCTTGCTGACGAATGCCTTGATAAAGGCAGAAGGTGACATGCCAAGCGCACGCAGAACCATCGCAAACCACGGCACCGCTTTACCCGTATTGTAAAACAGATCGAATGCACGCGCCATATTCTCCGCTCGGGCCATATCCGTTTCGTTAAACCCCGGAGCGGATAACACCTGGTATGGTGCGCCTGGCTGGTGTTTGAGTCCAAACGATGAGGCCGTCTCCTGCAGTCTGGTTCCCGGCAATACCGCCAGCGGAAAAATGTCCACATGATTCGGAATGAAGTTCACGGCAAAATCCAAGCTCTTGCAGAACCCTTTGAACGAATCGCCGGGCAACCCGTATATCAGATCAAACCCATACACGACCCCTGCCTCGTGCAGCAGAAGAATCTTACTCTCAAAATCGACGGGATCAATGCCCCGATTAATATGCTTAAGTACCGTGTTGGATGCACTTTGCAGCCCGATTTGAAGCGAGCAATCTATGGATGCAAACAGCTCGGCCATTTCTGCGTCAATCGATTCAGCGCGCACCTCAAAAAAATAATAGATCTGTGGTGCCTCTTCAGCGATAAGCCGAAGCATCTCCTTGGCCGTCTTCTTATTGTAATTGAACGTCGGGTCCAGAACGAATACCTGCTCAACGCCCGACTCGACAAAGTATCGCAACTCTTCTCGGATGCGCTCCATGGAAAACCGTCGGGTTCCCGCAGTCCCACGCGATTCATAGCAAAAGTCACACTTGAAAGGGCAGCCCCTTGAAAGCTCCCACAACATGCCGTCATACCCCCGCGGGTCGAGCGTTCCATCCAGAAACGGGGAAGGTAACGTGGACAGGTCTTTAATGGGTGCGGATGATACGACCTCCGAAATCTGTCGGGGGTCACCCCCCTCCAGCAGATAATCCATTGCCGAAACGATGCTCGCTTCGCATTCTCCGGTCAGCACAAAATCAATGGTATCATGCTTCAGAATACCTGTACTGTCCGTAGATGCTTCAGGACCGCCCGCAAACACGATCATGCCCGGTTTTCTCTGCTTCAGGAGTTCGGCAATTTCCAGCGTCAGATCTCGGTTCCACACAAACATTGAGAATCCGACTATATCTGGAGCATCCTCCAGAATCTTATCCGCACATTCAGATGGCGACTGGTGCAGGTAGAGATTCAACAAGCTTGTATCCAATCTGCCGGAAAGCCTGCTCCGCAACATGGATACCAGCATCGCCGGTCCAAGAGGAACCGCTCTGGGAGACGCTTCAATATGAATAGACGTAAGAAGTAAATGCATGACACCAGCATCACGAAAGAGCGCACAATGAGCAACTGCATTCTTCACACAGTTGTTTCCGGATACCGCAACGTCTAAATAGACGATATCAACGGTCAGCATACGTGTTACGACGGGAGCCTAAATCAGCGAGCGAAAGTGTGCTGGGACTTTTGCCTCAAAGGTCATTTCTTCTTTCGTATGGGGATGCAATATCGTCAGCGAGGCGGCATGAAGAGCAAGGCGCCGAATGCCTTTCTCCTTCGTTCCATACTTCTTATCACCCACTACCGGACACCCCTTTTCAGACAAATGCACCCGGATCTGATTTTTTCTACCTGTAAGTAAATTGATTTCCAGCAGACTATATTTTTCAGATTGCTTCACCACTCGATATCCCGTCCTGGCAAGCTTCCCTTTCCGGGAATCGGATACAGAATACATATTGAAAGCACTGTTCTGGGCAAGGTACGACGTGATGACCCCTTCCTTCTCAGGCGGGGCACCATGAACCACAGCATAGTAGGTTTTTTTGAATCCCGACCACTCGTCCTGTAAGAATCGCTTGACCTGGGGCGTCTTGGCAAACACGATGACTCCGGATGTTTCCCGGTCTAGACGATGCACGATAAATATTCGATTTCGTGACTTTTGATTCCCCTTCCGAACATACGCCGTTAAGAGATAGTAAGCGGTGTTCTCTTTAACTTTGTCATTACTCACGGTCAACAAACCATGCGCCTTATTCACCACCAGAATATCACGATCCTCATAGAGTATGGGAAGCCCTCTGGGCTGATGTCTTTTAGATGGACGTTTGAAAGATTCTTCGCCTGGCATCACGCTTACTCCACTGACAACACAGTAAAAGTCTGAACATCAATTCCTAATCTCATATCAAAAGTGTCACCCACTGTCTTACCAAGGACCGCGCGCCCCATTGGAGAACTTGTGGTAATCATCATGATAGCGTTTCCGTCCACGGTGATGGTTTCTCCACCTGCGGCTGGACCAACAAACAACGTCCGCTCCTCGCCATTGCTTGCTTTCAATCGAACCAGGGCACTAAGGTGAATCGGCATCGTGGCATCCAGATCTTTCAATGGCAACACCTGTAAGCGATCCAAGGCATCGGTCAACTCTTTCACCCGCTTCGCCTGCCCACGGGCAAGATAAGAGGATTCCAGGCTGAACGTGTCATATTTGCCTTCCGCATGATGCTCCTCATCAGTCGCCGTCGCAAAAGAACGCTTGGCGGACGCCGTGATAGCCGACAGCTCCTTTTCGAGCTGATCAATAAAACCTTGATGGATCTCTTTTTTTGTCATGCCTGATACACTCACGGATTCCCTTCGGTCGCGCTCCCATACTTATCAGGAAGTTCGTCTTAAACGTCAAACCTAACGCGCAGGAAATCTCATTCCTCGCAGTTGCATCACGCAAAACGTTCCTGTAACGTAGACGACGTGTTTCCACCTATATTCGGTAGTTGACAAGTTTGCCGTAGCTGCAACCTGCCCGCCCTCCCGACTGGTCGGGGGCAGGCGGGGGCGCGTGTTGTTCAGCTATAGTAACTATGCCGAACGGCACGGAACACAGCAGATGCGGAAAAATCGTCAACCTGAAAGGGGAAAATATAGAAAGCTTCATCTTCACCTAATGGGTGAAGATGCTATAAGAGAAAAAATCAATATTTATAGTGCTTTTCATCGCTTTCTATATTTTGACTGCCGTTTATAGGTTCAACATCAAGGAGTTTATTCATGGCCGAAATTGATGCACTTTTTAAAATGCTTTTAGATGCAGAAGGCAGCGATCTCCATTTGTCTGCCGGACGACGCCCCATGATCCGCGAAAGCGGTGAAATGCAGACTCTGGATCTGCCCATCATCGAAGATGCCGACATGGAGCACTTCATCACAGAAATTATGCCCGAGCGAAATCTGAAAGAATTTTCAGAGACAAATGATACGGATTTTGCCTATGAATTGCCCGGGCAGGCCCGGTTAAGGGCCAATGTGTTCAGAGACAGAATCGGCATGGGTGCCGTCTTTCGCATTATCCCCGCTGAAATACTGAGTGCGGACCAACTGAACCTACCCGAGGGTATACGGAATTTCTGTTATCTATCCAAAGGACTTGTGGTCGTGACCGGTCCCACGGGAAGCGGCAAGAGTACCACCCTGGCCGCTATGATCGATCTCATCAACGCGACACGCCCCGATCACATCATTACGATTGAAGACCCGATTGAATTTGTCCACAAGGAGAAGATGTGCCTGATCAATCAGAGGGAGATAAAACGCCACACGAGTAGTTTCTCCACAGCCCTGCGTGCAGCGCTGCGCCAGGACCCCGACGTGGTTATGGTCGGCGAGATGCGAGATTTGGAAACCATTGAGATTGCCATCGAAACCGCCGAGACCGGGCATCTGGTGTTCGGCACCCTGCACACCAACACGGCAATCAGTACCGTTGACCGGATCATCGACGCGTTTCCCGCCAATCGACAAAACCAAATCCGCACCATGCTTGCAAACTCCCTCAAGGGCGTGGTTGCTCAGACACTGTGCAAACGGAAACCCAAAGGGCGAGTCGCGGCACTGGAAGTCCTTCTCGTGGACCGGGCCATCTCCTCCATGATTCGAGACGGCAAACTGCACCAGGTGGCATCCGCCATGCAAGTAGGCAAAAACAAAGGCATGGTTATGCTGAACGAATCCCTCACGAATCTCGTTATCAACGGTACGGTCGATGCTGCCGAGGCATACCTCAAAGCAGTGGATAAAGATGACATGGCAACCCGCTTTGAAAAAGCAAACATCAAAGTACCAACAAACGGAGACGGCACCGCTACTTAACCCGTAAACTATCCCCAATTACGGAATTTCTGAGTACAACCGGGGCTTGAATAGATCCGCAGAAACAAATAATTGTATTCATCTCGAAAAATCATTGTCCTTATCAGAGCGCTTCTCTATAGTGCCGCAAATAACGCTTTCGCATTGGGCGACAGTGACCTCTTCTGCAGGAGAATGGCGATGAAGTACGAGTGTGACGTTTGCGGCTATATCTATGACCCGGCTGTTGGTGACCCTGACAGTGGGATTGAACCTGGAACCGCGTTTAAAGATATCCCAGACGACTGGGTCTGCCCGGAATGCGGAGCCGGCAAAGACGATTTTTCCACTATCGACTAACCTCTATTCAAAATTCAGAAAAAGCCCTGACTGATTATGTCAGGGCTTTTTTTGTGGGTCTTCCGCACAATCAGGAGAATGGCGTCCCATACGGAAAAGGCTTCCCTTCCTCTTTCACCAAGGAGAACAAATTGGGGAAGCGGCCGCTATATTCTGGGCTGCATTTACATCTGCCCCGAATCGAGCATCACTCGCCTTCGATCTGGAAGAGCTCGTCGGGCCACAAATTTGCGCCGCCAAGAGCCACACACAGATCAAGCTCAGCCATGGCACGAACCTTATCCGCTTGCAAGGTCAGACGTCGCGTCTCGATGACCTGCTC
This sequence comes from Kiritimatiellia bacterium, assembly GCA_016783565.1. Classification (GTDB taxonomy): domain Bacteria; phylum Verrucomicrobiota; class Kiritimatiellia; order UBA8416; family JADHWI01; genus JADHWI01. The sequence continues at coordinate 37,372 of JADHWI010000017.1, read as the reverse complement.
CCGCAATCGTGCAAATTCTGCAGGCGGCAATGAGTCCAGCTTTTCTCCAACGCGAATGATCTCCTTCAGCTCGCCGACTACCGGTGAGGCCACATCACTGAAATCTTTCCGCTGCTTGGCCAGGGAGGCCAACCGGCTCCGTGCCGCACGAATATCATTGCACATCTGGCGCATGCCTTGCTCTTCCAGAATGCAAGCCTGCTCATACTCCGCCTGCGCCACGCGATGCTCCTGTGCCCACCAACTAAAGACAGGCAAACTCATCGCAGCACTAATCTCCCACTCCTCCTGATCACCCTCGATATCCAGCGTGTCAGAAGATGTCGTGGTCACCGCTTCAAGCGGGTCCAACTCCGAACCTGTGGAGTTGCGGCGAGCACTATTTGAGCGTTCGCCATAAGAGGCTTGAACATGACCAATCCAAGGAATATATGCCGCTTTAAGCTCTTTGACTGAAGCCTGAACCGCCACTCTCTCCCACCCAAGCTGAGCAATGTCAGCCCGTGCGGCCAAGCCTATCTCTTCAAGCTTCTCGTCCGAAAAGTTTTCCATCGATGCATGTGCCAAAGGCAAACCATCCCAAGCAACTTGGATATCATCCGTCGTCACTCGCAACAAGCCCGCCAGCATCGCACGAGCCTCATCGCGTGTTTCTACAGATCGGGACAGATCCGAAAGAGCACGCAAGTAACGCGACAATGCCTGCGCCTTATCCAACAGTGTAATCTGCCCCTGCGCTTCCAGCTCGCGTGCATGATCAGCGCTGATTAAACGGGCATCCACCAATGCCTCAGCCAGCATCACGTCCTGTTCTGCAAACTGCAACGTCGCAAACGCTCGACTCACCTCCACAATCACGAGAGTCTTAGCCGCCGAGAGTGCGGCTTCCGCGGCATGCAATTCAGCCTGGGCCCGGGATACCCGCGCTGATTGCTCCCAGGGATTTCGCGGAAATACGCGCAAGGCGACCTCATAGCCATCACGATCGTCATCCTCAAAACTGCTTGTGCTGCTCGAGGAGGCCGGCACGGTGAGCGGAACAGGAACGGTGTAAGACCGCGTCGTACTGGTCACCCGATTCCGAATCGCGTCCCCTTCCGCCTCCCCATACGACAGACGCAATTCCGGATCGCGGCGCAAACGTTTAACCGTCGTCACCTGACGCTCCCGAACCAACAAATCCGCCTCCGCAGACCGTACCTCAACGTTAGACAGTATCGCCATACGAACCGCATCGGCAATGGTCAAAGGACCATCAGGACGTTTTGTTTCACGCAAAACAGACTGTGTTTCCGGCTGATCAGAAAACGCCGGAGGGCGCTTCCAATCCACTTCAGGCTGCCGAGTTGCACAGCCCGCAAGAAACAATAAGACCACGCAACCCATCCACACACAAACCACACCATATCTGGATCGGTTACAGCGCATCGGGCGTTTTCTCCCCTGTCTCCTGGGTTCTGTGAATCAAGCGACCAATTTGACGATCCAGCCATTGCAGCCATGTCGGACGTTCAATCAGGATCTCAACGGTCTGGCCCGGAATAAACCGATGTGGCTCAATGAAACGCAGCATCATTCGCCGACCGCGCACGGCCCCGCCAAGGGGACTCAGGCGCCCCGGAAGCCCCTGCACCTCTGGCGCAATGGACTGAACAATGCCATGCGTCTGCATGGTCTGACGGGCACCCTTCCCCCAAATTTTCACCTTCTGTCCGGGTTGGATGTCAGCCAACTGCGACTCCTGCAAAAAGCCAACGACGTATTCCGCGCGACGCGACACGATCCGCACCACGGGATCACCCGCAGCAATCACCTCACCCGGCGAATGAAACACCCGAGAAACTTCGCCATCGCACGATGCTTTCAACACATAGCCTTCGCGCTGAATCTTTCGATGTTGCGTGGCACTCTCCAGAATAACCTGGCTGGCCTGGCGCTTACGTCGAATTGCGGCCGAAATATCCTCGCCCTCTTCAAGCTCCAGCCATGTACGCATGTCCACATATTCCTTGCGCGCCACCTCCACACGCTGACGATAAGCTTCTACAATCTCGGGATAGGCTTTTGCCGAGGTCTCCAGCGCCGCAATTTGAGGCCGCAGGATGTTAACGTCTTCTTCGCGGATCAACTTGCGCTCCAGCAAGCGCTCACGCCGTTTGAGCTCTTTCTGCAACTCAACCAGCTCGGCTGCAACTTCAGCCTCCTGGCGTTTTTCCTGTAAATAATCAGCCTGGTTATCGGAAATGGCCTGCTCAAACTGCCGCGCCATACGCAGGATGCTTTCCTGATATTGAGTGATATTCTGAGCCACATCCAGGGCAGACGCTTCTTCAACAGCCAGGGTAGCATCAAGAAGCGAGGTATCCATGCGTGCAATCACGTCACCGGCAACCACCTGCTGCCCAAGGGAAACATCCAGACTGAGCAAACGCGTCGTTTCAATGGGAGCCACTTCTTCTGCTACCGTTTCCACGACACCCGTAATTGATCCGTAACGCACGGTACCCGCATATAACCAGATCACGACACCAAGGATGAGCAACCATGCCGCAAAGGGCCACAACCGCACAAAACGTCGCCAAATGAGACGCGGATGCCGCTGCAATTTGGATTGTTTCAACTTGCTCTCACTCTCAACCATGTCGTCTCCCGGACGAGTGGAACTTCTAGAGTTCCACTGTCGTGCGCTGCATAATCAGACTGGCATCGCTCAGCCGCTCAATCTCATGCAAATGATCCACGAGGTCGCTCTGGTACGATGGATCTATGAGTCGCACCTGATATGCAAATTCAACCGCATCGCCCTGAATTGCTTCGCGCATAGCTATCAGATGAAACGATGAACAACACTGTTGCAATACAAGCTTAACCTTCGCCTCCAGCTCAGGATCGGATGGCATCGTATAACGCAACAACCCTTCAAACTCGCGACGCGAAGCAAATGGAGACCAATTCAGCAGCAGAGCCGCCACGCCCAAAGTCACGGTACCCACCACAGCTACAGTATATGTTCCGGCACCGCAGGCAATACCGATGCCCAGACAGGCAAAGAGAAACATCATATCTCGCGTATCCCGCACGGGGGTACGAAAACGCACGATGGCGAGGGTACCCAGAATACCCAAACCGCGCGCCAAATTATTGCCGATGGCCATAATCAGCATGCTGACGATCATGCCGCCAAGCACCATCGTATGAACAAAAGAACGGGAGTATGACAACCCCTGAAAGGTCCAGCGGTACACCGTTGCAAAAACAGAGCACAACACAAAACTCAGCAATAGAGAACAGAGAATTTGCTGTGTTCCCAGAATGGGCGCCTGTCCAAATGCAGAGAGAAACTCGTCCATTTCGTTCCTTTAACCTTGTTCTCAAACACAAAAAACGCCAAACACACTCGACAATCCACTAATAAGTCAGCAGGTCTACAGCGTAACTTGGGGCAATAGAAGTTCCACTGAAAAGTGATTCCAACCAAACCGCTGTAGAATACTTGCAGTTCCCCGTGCGTTCAAGGCCAAACTCCATGACCAGATCAATCATCCACTTCGGTGCATCACTCAGCGTTTTCAGCTCCAACACAATACCTGAAAACCTTTCTTTCTTGTTTTGCACCAGCGAAGAGTCCATCGGTATCCACCGCCCCCCACGCCCCCAGGAATCCCACGATCTCGTGGGCTGATATTCCAAGTTCGAATCCATCGTCACGCGAGCATAATGGTCATATTTCCCAAAGTATGATTCGCGCACATAACGCACCAGAACCACAGGTCGAGCCCCAATCTCGTGAACCAGCCTGCGAAACTCCAGAAAACCGACCTCTTCCTTGGATGACTTAAAGTCCAAAGATACCATCTTCTCCGTCATCAACTGTTCGCCCCAGGCATCAAACGGAACCGCCGTACGCGACTTCACAATCGTGCCGCGAATCTTACGCTTGATCTCCATGAAAACAGGACTGTCACCCGGCTCGCCATAAGTGCGTACACGTAATTTGAATCGGGCGATGGCTTCATTCGACTTGGCATAATGCAAAGAAAGCTGCGCATCATCCAACTGCAATGTCGTAATAACGTAGCGGGGAGGGTTGCCTGCGCAATGAGGGTCTGATTCACAAAACGGACGAATGAACTCACGAATGGCCGGCAACATGGAGCGAGGAATGATGTACTTTCCCTCATGACGGTCCAGCTGTACATCATACGTCGCGCGCCTGCGTACGGCCCTGTCTATCTGCTGGTTCACAAAGATCACTCCATGTATTAGAAAAAACTGATTTCTATCCCATATTCTGCTTTAAATCGCACCTGATTGCACGTGGTTTCTATCAACGCGAGGCAATCCGACAGGAAAACATCAGGGTGCCAGACAGACACCTTCTGCGACACTACGTACATAAATCCGCCCAGCACTGAAGGCGGGCGTGGAATAACTCTTACCCTTTACTGCTTGCGTACGGCACACCTCGCGATAAGCCGTTGGCGTTGCCTCGACTACGACCACTTCGCCACCGTCCGTCAAGGCCACAAGCTTCTTTCCCACCAAAATGACATTTCCCTGACCAAACCCCGACTGAGACCACATGACCTTACCCGTCGAGACATTTACACACTTCAAAGGGCCGCGCCTGAACCCTTTGAACGAGAACATACCATAGAGAAAACCATCTTTGCTCACAGGGGTACTCCAGTGATTAGCCACCTCTTTATTGCCTGGAATCAACCAAAGCGATTCGACTTTAAACCCGGCTCCCTGCTTGACGATCCTGCATGCACCCCCACCCACACCATATCCGGCAGAGCAAAAGACACTATCACCGCAGACAACCGGCGTAATAGCCGACGAGGTACTGAACTTAAACGGAAACCGCCACAACTCTTTTCCCGCATCCGCGGTTACCGAAACCAAGCCGCTTTTGAGATAATAGATCACCTGCCGCACCCCGTGAATCGTGGCAACCGTAGGCGTGGAATGCGTCATCGTCTCGCTTAGCCCTTTCCACACCACATCACCGGTCTTTTTATCAAGCGCCAACAAGGCCTGCCCTTTGCCCCCACCACTCACATAAACCAAGTCACCATCGACCACCGGAGATGCCGCAATCCGCCAGCCAATATTTCGGCCGGCATGCTGCTTCACAATATCGCGCGACCAAATCTTGTCTCCTGTGCGTATATCAAAGCAAAAGACAACCATCTCAGGACTAAAGACATAGACCCTGCCGTCACTCACTGCAGGCGTCGATCGCGGTCCATCGCCCTTGCCACCACCAGAATACCCTTTCCCGACACCGACAACCGACGACCAAAGCGTTTTTCCCGTCTTTGCATCCAACGCCAGGCATACTTCACGGGGTGGCTTTCCATCCCGAACCACCTGCGTAAACACACGCCCTTCGCCAACCGAAAACGAACTGAAACCCGTGTTCACAGGTACACGCCAGACTGTTTCAGGGCCTGCTTCACCCCATTTGATATCCGTCGACTCCAAGGATATGCCCGCCGCATCCACCCCGCGGTATTGCGGCCAATCTTCAGCCATGACCTTTACTGACTGCAACCACAACGCCGCAACAAACCCCGAAAACAAAAAACCTATACGCATGATTTCACCCTTTCCCATATATTAAAAATCCAACCCTCTATGACCTACCAGACCATATACCATTAAACAATAAACTCAAGACCAGGATACCCCCACATAATCCATGAACACAGGTCCGTCAAAATAAGCACAACATCAAAAACTCCCGGATAAATGCAAGTCGCTGCATTCCAGCGCATGACACACGCTTCTCTTTCATCACAGGGCCGAAAATGCAATTTTTACAGGAAAATTGACCGCGGACTTGCGTGCCTTCAGGGTGCCTTGCTATAGTGCAACTTTTAATGATTTAACGTCCGGAATTCAAGCGGCAAGAGCATTCAGAATGGCCAATTCCAAGAAGAAAAAACAATACGACGAGAGCACGATCAAAACCCTTTCGTCTCTCGAGCATATCCGCATGCGAACCGGCATGTATATCGGTCGTACGGGCGATGGCTCCCATTATGAAGATGGTATTTATGTGCTGGTCAAAGAAGTCATCGATAACGGAATCGATGAATACATTATGGGGAACGGAAAAACCATTGACGTCACTATCGAAGACCGCACAGTAAGCGTGCGGGATTATGGACGCGGCATCCCGCTGGGCAAAGTGGTCGACTGTGTCTCGCGTATCAATACCGGCGCCAAGTACAACGACGATGTCTTCCAATTCAGCGTAGGCCTCAACGGCGTCGGCACCAAGGCGGTAAATGCCCTGGCCACACATTTCATCGTACGCAGTCACCGCGAAGGAAAAGCCGTGGAGGCCCGCTTCGAGCGCGGCAACCTGATCAAAGAGAAAAAAGGAAAAGCAGGAGAAGAAAAGAATGGTACGTTTGTACAATTCACTCCGGATCCTGAGATTTTCGGCAAATACACCTTTGACGAAGAACACATCTCCCGCCGATTACGATTCTACGCGTATCTGAATGCCGGCCTGAAGATTAATTACAAAGGACGCGTTTTTCATTCCGAAGGCGGACTCCTGGATCTCATCCGCGAAGAAAGTCACTTTGAAAAGATTTACCCGCCTTTCCACTATCGCGACAAGACGCTGGACCTGGCCTTTACCCACACCAATCGTTTCGGAGAAGAATACTTCTCGTTTGTAAACGGACAGTTCACGACTGACGGCGGTACGCATCTGAGTGCTTTCCGGGAAGGCATGCTCAAGGGCATCAACGAGTTCTCAAAAGGACGCTTCGAGGGCGATGATGTCCGTGAAGGCCTGTTGGGGGCCGTGGCTATTCGCCTGAAAGACCCCATTTTCGAATCCCAGACCAAAAACAAGCTGGGCAACACGGAAATCCGCGGCGGACTGGTGACCCGTGTCCGCGACATCGTCAGCGACCTGCTGCATCGCAATCCCGCCGCTGCCGAGAAACTTCTGGCCAAAGCCGAGGAGACCCAAAAACTCCGCAAGGAAATGCAGACCATCAAAAAGGTCGCCCGCGAACGCGCCAAATCTGTTACCATCCGCATCCCGCAACTTAAAGACTGCAAAGTCCACCTGAACAAGAAAAGGAGCAAAGGCACCGACTCCATGATCTTCATCACGGAAGGTCAATCCGCCGCCGGCTCTCTGGTCAGTTGCCGGAATGTCAACACACAGGCCATTTTCACACTCAAAGGAAAACCACTCAACGTCTGCGATTTGCAACGCGACGCCCTGTACAAGAATATCGAAATCTATAACCTGATGCGCAGCCTGAATATCGAAGAATCCGTGGAAAACTTACGTTATCAGGATGTCATCCTGGCAACCGATGCCGATGTGGATGGACTTCATATCCGCAACCTGATGATCACATTCTTTCTGAGATTCTTTGAATCTCTGGTCCGTGACAATCACCTCAAGATCCTTGAAACCCCGCTCTTCCGAGTCCGCACAAAAAAAGAAACCATCTATTGCTATTCCGAAGCGGAACGCGACAAGGCCACAAAGAAATTAGGAAAAAGCTCCGAAGTGACCCGATTCAAAGGACTGGGAGAAATCTCACCATCCGAATTTAAAGCATTCATCACGACCGATATGCGGCTGACCCCGGTTTCAATCCGGAGCGAACACTCCATCCCCGAAGTCCTGACGTTCTACATGGGAAAGAACACGCAGGAACGTCGTGAATATATCATGAATAACCTCGTCATCGAAGAAGCCCCATGAGTTCAAAAAAACGTACAAAACCACAGCAGGAATTTGCGTTCGACAGCAACGCCTGGGCTCCAGCGCCCCCACATCCCGACGATGACGCCTCCCCTGGTCACGAAGACCACGAACCCATGCGAGATGGTCCCGGGCCGCTACGCACACTTATGGATGGCAATTTTCTGGCTTATGCCTCCTATGTCATCTGCGATCGTGCCATCCCGGATCTGGAAGATGGGCTCAAGCCGGTTCAACGCCGCATCCTGCATGCCTTGCACGACCGCGATGACGGGCGGTTTATCAAGGTGGCCAACATTGTCGGTCATACCATGCAGTATCACCCGCACGGCGACGCATCCATCGCCGATGCGCTGGTCAATCTGACCAACAAGCGCTTCCTCATCGAGGGCCAGGGAAATTTCGGCAACATCTACACCGGTGACAGCGCCGCAGCCTCACGGTATATTGAATGTCGACTTACCAACCTGGCGCGCAAAGAGGTCTTCAATAAAGACCTAACAGAATTCATCCCCAGCTACGATGGTCGCAACAACGAACCGGTCACCTTACCCTGCAAGCTGCCATTGCTGTTAATGCTGGGCGCTGAGGGCATCGCGGTAGGCTTGTCGACGCGCATCTTCCCGCACAATTTCAGCGAACTCATTGAAGCACAAATCGCCATCCTGCAGAAAAAACCCTTCAAGGTGCTGCCCGACTTCCAGCTGGGCGGATTGATGGATGTTACCGAATACAGTGATGGCAATGGTCGCCTGCGCCTGCGGGCCGTCATCGAAGAATCCTCAAACAACCGACTGATCATTCGCGAACTGCCCCACGGGCAGACCACTGAAAGTCTGACATCCTCAATTGAAGATGCCGTGCGCAAGAAAAAGATTCCCATCCGCAGCATCAATGATTTCACCGCCGAGAAAGTAGAGATTGAGCTGGTCTTGAGTCCCGGCACAAAACCCGCCAAAGCCATTCAGGCGCTTTACGGGTTTACCTCGTGCGAAACAACCGTATCCGGGCACATGGTCGTGATCCACAACAAACGACCACGCGACATCACCGTCAGTGAAGCACTCAAAATCAACACGCAGCAACTCGTGGAATTACTCAAACGCGAACTGGAATTCCGCCGCGGAAAACTTCTGGACGAATTTCATAACAAAACATTGGTCCAGATCTTCGTTGAAAACCGCATCTACAAACGCATCGAAGAATGCAAAACGTACCCGGATGTGATCCAGGCAGTTTTCGACGGGTTGGCACCCTTTCGCGATCGTCTGAAACGCGACGTCACTAAAGAAGACATCGAGATGCTGCTCGGCATCCGCATCCGCAGAATCTCACGATTCGATATCGAAAAAAACCAGAAAGATATTGCAGACATCCTCAAAGAACTTGCCACTATCGAGAAACATCTCAAACGTTTGACTCCATATGCCGTCAAGTACCTCAAAGGTCTTCTGAAAGAGTACGGCAACGACTATCCGCGCCGGACAAAAATCCAGGAGTTCAAAGCTGTCAAATTGCGAGAATTGACAGCAAATGAGCTCTCCCTATGTGTCGACGAAAATGGCTACCTCGGACACAACGTCAAAGGGGATACCAGACTGCAATGCTCCTCCCTCGACAAAATCATGCTGGTCTGGAACAACGGAAGCTACAAGGTGGTGACGCCGCCTGAGAAATTATTTGTGGATAACAACCTACTGTATTGCCAACGTTATGATCGTGAAAAAGAATTTACGGTAGTCTTCACCGCCGATGGTGTCACCTACATAAAACGCTTCACCTTCGGTGGCGTCATCATGAACAAGGATTACTCCTGTGCGCTCGAGGGCGCAAAGGTCCTCCTTTTCCAGGAAGGTTGCCCTGAACAGCTCTACCTCAAGTACAAACCCGCAAAGGGGCAACGTATTCACCAGCAGATGTTTCGTCCCGGTGATGTGCCCGTCAAAGGCGCCAAAGCCCGCGGCAATCAGATGACCGCCAAACGCATCGCTCGCATCGCCACCGAGAAACCGCGGTGGTGGGATGATACGCAGGCTTCGCCAAAAGGCCGCATGGTATAGCCCAGCCATAGGAATGGTCCCTTAACCGCCGGGCACCGTGACCCTATCGCAACTTCACATCCGGACGGCACGGGACTGCCGTCCCTACCGCCGCCGGTTGCTGAAAACACACACCACCCCTCTCACAACATGCCCTGCACGCACTCGCCACGTACCCATTGCCGCACGCAACAACCCCGCAAACCTTCTGACCGGTGTATCCATACGAAATGACCGTGCGCCGCGCTCTACCCATGTCACGCATCCGAGCATATCATCGAAAGGAATCTCATCTATGCAACCACGCGATGCATCGCCGCGCACACGAATAACAGAGGAACTACCGCTCCCGCCAAACGCGAGGACACGGTGAGCAGTCAACCCGCCGTAGCGCCGATACAACGCCACGTCACCCCTCTGAATAGTGGCAACACTGCACGGCACCACCGTGAGTCGATCCCCTGCACGAATCGCAGGCAACATACTTCGACCAACTGCTGTGAATTTTACAGACGTTCCCGTTGTTAACATATCCACAATAACAGTCGTGAACAGGGATGGATCGCGAGTCTCTGTTTCTCGTAGCTCGCGAATCATCGGGCTGCCTATATCCGGGCTTGATTTCATCACACCTGATTCAATCATCTAAAAATGCTCAAAACAAGAATTCACAAAACAACTCGTGACTTTTGTTACGATATGGGTGCATTATTTTAACGAGTTTTATTCAAGGAGCGGAGGGGAGACACTTCATGAGCAAAACGGCATACTGCGCATGAAGCTCCAAGACAACCATGCCCAATCAAGCTCAAGAGAATAAGAGTACGTTTAAGCGCTGTACCATGTGCAAGCATCACTGGTCTACGCAAGAGGACTTTCTTGCCGACCCGGATTTGCGCCTCATTGGATATCAGGCAAACTTCGGCCACCTTTCGCTAGGTTACTTTCTGTTCACACATACTTGCGGCACTACGATTGCCGTGACGGTGAAAAGCTTTGAAAACTTGCACGAAGGGGAAATCTTCACAACACGAGCCACAGGAAACGCAGCCTGCCCCAGTTATTGTGTGCGCCAAGGCTCACTGGAGCCCTGCCCCGTGCCGTGTGAATGCGCTTTTGTACGCGACATCATCCAAATCATCAAGACCTGGCCGCGCGCGAACTAATCCAGCCCCACACCCAAGGTCATCAGGTCAACATATACCTGCACAAGTCGCTGCCCCCAGTACATCCATATCAATACGGCCAGAGACAGGTAAGGACCGTAGGGAATCCTGCTTTGCATCTGACGCTTTCCGCCCAACACCAATGCAATGCCAATAGCCGAACCGATAAACGATGACACGACCAACGTGAAAACAACGGCCTGCCAACCAAAGAAAGCACCAATAGCCCCCATCAATTTAACATCACCAAAACCCATGGCCTCTTTCTTGAAAATCAGCCGTCCCACCCAGCCTACCATCCAGAGCAGAAAGAAACCGACCGCCAGGCCCACCAACGACCACAGACCACCTTCCCACATGCGCTCCACCCCGTGAAGCTGAGGCACAACCACACTCAAAGGCACACCCACAATCATGCCGCCAATCGTGACACGATCCGGAATGATGAAATGCTCGAAGTCCACAAACGTACCCAACACCAGTCCTGCAACAACCAACCAGTAACAAAAAACTACCTGCCAGTGCATGATCGGGTCCAAGCCCAACAGACGACCGTCCATAACCATGTCATACTTGAACCAGGTCAACAGGAAGAGAATGCCCACGAGGACTTCCACCAGAAGATACCGCGGACTGATATAGCTGCGACAACATCGGCAACGCCCACGCAGCACCAACCAACTGAAAATCGGAATATTATCAAACCAAGCCACTTTCATGTGACAGGTAGGGCAAAACGAACGCGGAAAAGAAACCGAGAGACCATGCGGAATACGATAAATACACGCATTCATAAAACTGCCAATGCACGACCCCCACACAAAAGCCAGCAAACAGAAAAACGTGTACCACAAAGGAAATACAGTCAGCGAAAGGGGCGGCATATCATAGGGAATAACCACAAACACTCCTTTCGCGCCAGACGACCTCAGTCAGTCCCGCCATATACCTCAGCCTCCAAAGCCGACCGCATAGCCTGCACATCGGGCTCCTGCCCGGTCCAAATATGATACGCCTTTGCACCCTGGTGCAACAACATACCCAGCCCATTGCTAACCGATGCACCACTTTCACGCGCCATCTTCATGATGCCGGTTTCAGGATACATATACACCAGGTCGAACACCTCCTGCCACGGGCGGAAGGCCGAGGCAGGCAACAAAGGCTCATCTTCCACTCTCATGCCCACAGGCGTGCACTGCACGATCAGATCCGCTTCCGAACATACCATATTCCAGGATTCAGGACTAGGTGGCACACTGCGCATATGCGTTGTCGGCGACAGATCCTGAATTTCTTCAATCACCTTTAGTGAACGATCCGCGTCCACGTCCGTAATAATGATCTCCTTCGCGCCAGCCACAGCACACGTGATTGCCAAAGCGCGACCCGCACCACCTGCACCCAAAACGAATACGCGCCGATCCCGGGGACTGGAACCAAAGGTCTCTTTCAATGCCAGCAGAAAACCTTCACCATCGGTGTTGTGTCCAATCATTCCCGCATCCGTGAATTCAACCGTATTGACAGCGCCAAGACTCTCCGCGCTGGGATCAAGTTCTTCAAAACCACGAAATGCCACCTCCTTGAGAGGGACCGTAAGATTGACTCCGCCAAACCCCATAGCCTTCATTGCCGGCAACACATCCATCAACGCATCCGGCTCTACGTCAAATGCCAGGTAGATGGCATCCCTCCCCAGCGACTTGAAAGAACTGTTGTGCATCACGGGAGACAATGTATGTCCGATAGGATGCCCGAGAACCGCATAAGGTCGCGTATGACCACTCAGCTTCATTATTGCTCCTATTTGCGCTTACGCGCTGGTGCCTTCTTCTTTGCAGACGGCTTCACAGCGGCACGTTTGCGTACCGCCTTTTTACGTGTCGCTTTTTTGCGCGTCGCTTTTCGCAATTGTGCGGCAGTTTCATCAGCCTCACTCTGCTTACACAGATGACGATTTACACAGGACAGGTAGGCCTTGGCACCTGCCTCCACAATATCTGTGCTGGCAGCTTTGGCGCTAACGACACTGTCACCAAAAGCCACGCGCAGACTCACCTCACCCATGGCATCCTTACCAATGGTAACGGCCTGCAGAGAAAAATCAATCAGGCGCCCCTGCACCTCTGTCAGCCGATCAATGGTCTTGAGCGCAGCATCCACCGGACCATCACCACAAGCCGCATCCTGCAGCAACTCGTCACCCTTGCAGACTCGCACGGTCGCAGTAGGAACCGTACCCGTACCGGCCGATACGTGCAGATAATCCAGCGTATAAAGATTGTGCGTGTCTTCCATCTGCTCACTGGCAATCATAATCAGATCGTCGTCATAGACCACTTTCTTCTTATCCGCCAATGCTATGAACCGCTCATAGGCACTTGCCAGCTCATCATCATTCAGAGAAATGCCCACGCGCGTCAGCGCCTGGCGCAATCCATTCTTTCCAGAAAGTTTGCTCAGCACCAGCTCCGCCCCATCATGCAGACCCACATCAGCCGGATCAATAATCTCATACGTCGCACGCTTCTTGATCACCCCATCCTGATGAACCCCTGACGAATGCGAGAACGCATTGGCACCCACAATAGCCTTGTTGCGCTGGACCGGCATACCGGTCAGGCGACTGACCAGACGACTGACCGGAACAATCTTCTTCAGGTTGATTCCTGTGTACAAGTCATCAAACTGATCGGAGCGCGTCTTCAACGCCATCACGATCTCTTCCAGTGCAGCATTACCGGCGCGTTCGCCCAGACCATTAATAGTACATTCTATCTGCCGCGCGCCACTCACAGCCGCTGCCAGCGAATTCGACACCGCCAGGCCAAGATCATTGTGACAATGCACGCTAATCACCGCATCATCAATGTTCGGCACCGAATCGTAAAGACGCGCAATCACGGCACCAAATTCTTCCGGAACGCTGTATCCCACGGTATCAGGAATATTAATCGTGCCGGCCCCCGCATCGATAGCCGCCTCGACCACTTGCGCCAGGAAGTCGGATTCCGTTCGCGAGGCATCCTCCGGACTGAACTCCACATCCTTACAGAATTTCCGCGCATAGGTTACCGATGCGACGGCCTGCTTGATAATCTCGGCTCGTGCTTTACGCAGCTTGAACTTGCGATGAATGGCTGAGGTGGCCAGAAACACGTGAATGCGCGGCTTCTTCGCCGGAGCCACGGCTTCGGCGCAGCGCTCAATGTCCGCATTGACGCAACGCGCCAGTCCGCACACAGAAGGCCCTTTCACCTTTTGCGCAATCGCATTGACCGCAGCAAAGTCTCCGGGCGAGGCAATCGGAAATCCGGCCTCAATCACATCCACACCTAACGCTGCAAGTTGCTGAGCAATTTCCAGCTTTTCACGATGATCCAGACTTGCGCCAGGCGACTGTTCGCCATCGCGTAGTGTCGTATCAAATATCCTGATTCTATTTTTATCTTTTTTCTTCATGGCTCATCCCCAACAAAAAACCCACCGCGGTTACCTTTGCGGTGGGCGTCTTTCCTAACTTGGTGATCCTCTCAATCGCAATGCGATGCTTTCACCGTGACGCGCACCGGCTCCCGGGAAAGGCACAAAAGCCCTTCGAGCAAAGCGAATAACAATGCACCGGTCAACATCATGATGATCGAAATAATCTCCATAGTCCCTATAGCTTACGCCATCTCGTTCCAGAGCGTCAACCGCTAAAGAATAACATTTTCACGTTACTAACTCTAACATGGAAACCTTCGTTCCCATGCGGTATGGTCCTATAGTATGGAAATGACACTGGAAACCCTATGGGCATGCTTACGCCTTCCCGTTGGCGGACTCATCCTGGGACTGAGCACCGGCCTGCTGACCGGACTTTTCGGCGCTGGTGGCGGCTTTATTATTACTCCCGCCCTGAATTTATTCCTGGGCATACCCTACAATCTCGCCGTCGGCACCAGCACGTGCCAGATTCTTTTCGCCTCCGGATTCTCACTGTACCACCATTTAGACCGTAGAATATCCTGTATACGCATCGCAGCTCTCACCGGCATCGGCATTCCCATGGGCACCTACGTGGGCGTACGCGTCGTCAGCCATCTGCGCGATATGGGGACCATCACCGTCGCAGGCAACACAATGCCTATGCAGGAATTCTTCTTCACTACATTCTTCTGCATATTCCTTTCACTGATCGCCGGATGGCTTCTCTTCGACAACTTTTATCTGCGCCGCCACATCGAGCATGATGATGACCACAAGGGGTTGCTGGCCTGCATCCGAATTCCCCCGCTGGTGCAATGCCATACGATCCCCTCCGGACCGTTCAGCGCACCCGTGCTGATGATGCTGGGATTCGGCATGGGCTTTCTCAGCGGCTTATTGGGAATCGGCGGCGGAGTCATTATGATGCCTCTGCTGTTCTACGTGATCGGGCAAGAGACAAAATATGCAGCCCTGACATCCACCATGCTGGTGTTTGGCTCATCCTTGTTCTCATCATTCTTCCACACATTCAACGGAAATGTTCACTACCTGCTGGCCGCATTCCTGATTTGCGGAGCACTGATCGGCACAAAGACAGGCGCAGCGATCCAGAAAAAAATCACGGCCCGTTCCATCCGAAAATATTTCGGCTTCGTTGTCCTCATCGCCGTCTTCATGGTCCTATACAAACTGGCAACACTCCTCAAAAGTCCAGGGATGTAGCATCGCCATGCCGACGGCGTGGTAAACGTAACCTGAGCGCAGCGAAAGAACGCCGCTTCTGGACAACAACTCCACACGTCGTTGCTGGATTTTTTTTCATCCACTTCTTGAAAAATCACCCTAAATCTGACAACTTGGTGCTAATGGAGGGAGTGCCTACATGAACCGATTCTTAACCGTCATCATAGTTTTACTGTGTTCATTATCTGTTTCTCAAGGAGAACAATGGCTTCCCGAGACTTCGCTGGTGGATGAAACCGGCACATCCGGATTCTACAACAGCATCGCCGCTACGCCGGATGGAACCCCTCACATCGCCTACTTTTCAGACGACAGCGACGACTTGCGTTACACCGTTTTATCAAATGACACGTGGCACGTTGAAACTGTCGACGCCAGCGGCGACCGAGGGCGCCACTGCAGCATCGCCGTTGACCGTTCCGGCGTGCCGCACATCAGCTACTACTATACCTACCAAGAGACAATTCCCATTATCGGTACCGTCACGAGAGGCGAACTAAAATACGTGGTGGGTGCCGCCGGAACGCCCGTCACTCTCGACAATTCACCCGGAGATGTGGGGCAGTACACGGCAATCGGGCTTACAAGCAATGATCTGCCGCGTGTAGCCTATCACAACGCCACCTACGGCGATCTATGGTACAGAGCCAAGACGGGGGCAAGTTGGGCCACAGCAGAAGAGGTCGAAAGCGGCGGTAAGGCGGCGTCAATAGCCATCGACTCTTCCGGACGCACCCACATCGCCTATGTGTTTGAATCGAATCTTAAGTACACCTACTGGACGGGATCAGCATGGTCCACCACGACCATTCGAGCTGGCGACGTGCTTGCGGAACGCACCGCAATCGCCCTCGACGCGTCGGACCAAGCGCACATCGTTTGTGTCGACGACAGCGGTATTCAATACTCCGCATGGAACGGGTCCGGCTGGAGCTACGAAACCGTGCACTTCATCCCTGGAATGGGAGCATCGGCGGGTGTGGCGTCACCCAGCATTGTTCTAGACAGCGCGGGACGAACCTGCATCAGCTACTACGGTGACTTTACAGGCGACGGCGAGGCCGTGGTGGTGGTCGTCCGCACCGGAGTTGATGAGTGGACTCCCACGTGGGTGGCCGATGGTCTAACGCCGGGCGGGCAGACATCGCTAGCCATTGACACCAACGGCATCATGCATGTCTCATATTTTAACAGCGGTGCCGGCAGTCTCTGGTATGGCAAAGTCGCGCCGGATTCCGACGAAGACTGGCTCCCCGATTGGTGGGAGATGAAGTACTACAATGATCTCGACGAGGATGGCTTCAGCGACACGGATGGCGATGGTGCAATTTGTTATACGGAATACGAGAACGGCACCGATCCGACCGTGGCTGACGGGAGCGGAGGTGACGAATGGGATCGTGATGGTGACGGACTCAGCAATGACGATGAAACCGGCACCCATGGCACCGACCCGGATGATCCCGACAGCGATGATGACGGACTCTTAGACGGCGTTGAAGTTGGATACCACCTACTTTGGGACAGCTTCGAAGAACCTGCGATTGAAGATTGGTGGACCAACGGTGGCGATCAGGTCTGGACGATCGATTCGTCTACCTCTCAGGATGAAAGCCAGTCCGCACGATCCGGCGTGATCAGCGATGGACAGTCCAGTACCCTTGAGCTTGAAGCGGTGCTTCTCGGAGAGGGTAGCATGTCATTCTGGTACAGGACTTCGTGCGAAACCAATTCGGACCATCTCCGTTTCTCAACCAATGGGACCACCTATGCCACTTACTCGGGCTCAAACGACTGGCCTCTGGCCTATGTAGACGGCATTCCCGCAGGAACCAACACGTTTCGTTGGACTTACGAGAAAGACTCGTCTGGTTCGGCAGGCGATGATGCGGTCTGGATTGACGCCGTTTACGTCGGCGTAACCGCCATAGGCTCAAGCCCCACTAATTCGGATTCCGATGCCGATGGCCTGCTCGATGGCGAGGAGGTCAACACGTATGGCACGTCCCCTACCCTTGCCGACACGGACAACGATGGCCTCTCGGATAGCAACGAAGTGCATAATCTACCGACGGATCCGACGCTCTACGACACAGATGGCGACCTGCTCAGTGATGGCGAGGAGGTCAACACCTACAAAACCAATCCCATTGACGCCGATTCAGACGATGACGGACTGACCGACGAAGAAGAAGTAGAGATGTATCTGACCGACCCGTGGGACACGGACACGGACGACGACGGCATTGAGGACAGAGCCGAAATCTATACCACCTTCACTGACCCCAAGGATTCGGACTCAGATGATGACGGCCTTAGTGATGGTGAGGAAGTAAACACGTACGGGACCCTGCCCAAAGACTCAGACACCGACAACGATGAACTCTCCGACGGCGCGGAAGTCAACACATACACCACCGATCCCAAAGACGACGATTCCGATGACGATGGCCTCTTAGACGGTGCAGAGGTCAACACCCACAGCACTAATCCAAAAGACAACGATTCGGATAACGATGATATGCCGGACGGTTGGGAGGTCACGCAGACACTTAATCCTACGAATGCCTCGGATGCCGCAACTGACATTGAACCGGATGGTCTCTCCAATCTGGAAGAGTATCAGAACGGAACGGATCCCCGTGATGCTGACAGCGACAATGATTTGATCCCGGACGGTTGGGAGGTCACGCAGACACTTAATCCTACCAACGGGACTGATGCCGCGACAGACATTGAACCGGATGGTCTCTCCAATCTGGAAGAGTATCAGAACGGAACGGACCCCCGTGATGCTGACAGCGACCATGATTCGATGCCCGACGGTTGGGAGGTTGACAATACGCTTAATCCTACCAACGGGACTGATGCCGCGACAGACATTGAACCGGATGGTCTCTCCAATTTGGAAGAATATCAGAACGGAACGGATCCCCGTGATGCCGACAGCGACCATGATTCGATGCCCGACGGTTGGGAGGTCACGCAGACACTTAATCCTACGAATGCCTCGGATGCCGCAACTGACATTGAACCGGATGGTCTCTCCAATTTGGAAGAATATCAGAACGGAACGGATCCCCGTGATGCTGACAGCGATCATGATTCGATACCCGACGGTTGGGAGGTTGACAATACGCTTAACCCTACCAACGGGACTGATGCCGCGACAGACATTGAACCGGATGGACTCTCCAATCTGGAAGAATATCAGAACGGAACGGACCCATTCGAGTGGGATACGGATCACGATACCATACCGGACGGATGGGAAGCGGCCTACACCCCACCCCTCAGTCCAACTAACGGGCTGGACGGTGCGTTGGACTCAGACGCGGATGGATTGATCAACAGTAATGAGTACATACATTCCTGCAATCCGACCCTTGCGGACAGCGAGAGTGACGGTATGCCGGACGGCTGGGAGGTGGAGTACAACCTGAACCCAACAAATTCCGATGCACTGCTGGATCCTGATACCGACGGGTTGAACAATCTGAGCGAATATCAGAACGGAACGGATCCGCATGTGTGGGATACGGATCAGGATGGGTTGAGCGATGGAGATGAGGTCTCCGTCCATCAAACAGATCCCCGGAAGAGCGATTCAGATGATGATGGAATTCCGGATGTATGGGAAGTGCAACACGACCTCCAGCCGACTGTGGACGATGCCGGTATGGATGCGGATGCAGACGGGTTGGACAATCTGGCCGAATACCAAGCCGGCACGAATCCGAGGGATGCTGACTCAGATCATGACACCATGCCGGACAAGTGGGAGATCGATAACGGTCTGCACCCTATGGATGACGATTCATCGGCTGATCCTGACGGCGACAACCTGACCAACTTGCAGGAATATCAACTGGGCACAAATCCTCAGGTGGCGGATAACGATGACCCGGCGTATCCTTCTACTTATTACGTGGCAACCAACAGTTTGTCGAACGGGCCCGGGACCGCGTGGTCTAATGCTTTTCATACGATTCAAGCGGCCGTTAATGCGTCTTCTTCAGGCGATACCGTCGTTGTTGGAGACGGAACCTATGTGTTGACGAATGTGGTGACGGTCGCGAAAGGGATCCGCCTGACAAGTTTAGCGGGCTACGAACATACGATTCTTGACGGGAACTACCCCATGACTACCAACAGGTGTCTATATGTGAGCCATCAGGATGCCATGCTGGACGGGTTTACCATTACCAGAGGCCGGGACAATGACAGCGGTGGGGGGGTGTACTGCTATCAGGCACAGCTTATCCGCAACTGTGTGATTGTCAGCAACAGTGCCGACAGAGGGGCCGGTATTGTGATTTATGAGGATAGCACCCTTCAGAACTGCGATATTCGCTACAATATGGGCGGAGATTGCGGCGGTGTTGCGGCCTTTAATGGCCGTATCCTTGATTGTCGAATTACCAGCAATACAGCATCGGAAAGCTTGGGCGTTGGCGGGGTTCTGTGTGTCAATGCTGTGGTTTCAAACAGTACGATTTCGGGCAATAGCGGGCTTTATTACGGCGGTTTGTGGTTTAGCGGAGGAACGATAAAGGATTCTACCATTTGCGGCAATGATGGATTCTACGGAAGCGTGTATGGCCAATCACCGGGTGGCTTGTTAACGGATTGCCACATTGTCAGCAATACGGCGGAGTACGGTGGGGGGATCTATTTGGACACTGGCGGGACCGTGGTGAATTGTACGATTGCAAGTAACACGGCAGATCGGCACGGCGGCGGCGTGTACATCAAGACTTCCGGCGTGGTGGACCATTGTATTATCAGTAACAATGTATGTTCTGACCATGGTGGGGGGATCTACATTTCGGGTACGTCGGTGGGCAACAGAAAGGTTTTCGGAAGTAAGATAACGGACAATCGTGCTTCTTCGTGGGGCGGTGGTGCATACCTCTATGCGGATGGCTTACTAAGAAATTGCCAGATTACCGATAACAGAGCTACTGATGCGGGTGGTGTCTATATCACTGGTTCTGCTGCGTTGGAAAGTTGTACGGTCTCAGCCAATGCAGCCACGAATTCGACTTCATTAGCCGGTGGCATCCGTTGTCACGAAGGCGGAACAGTCTCGAACAGTATCGTCTATCATAATACGTCGGCCCTTGGAAACGGGAACTACCACCATAGCAGCAGTTCGCCTTCTAACTTCTATTACTCTTGCACGACGCCAGCGTTGCCCGGCACGGGAAACACAGATCAGATGCCGAAGTTTGTCGGATGGACGGCGGGGGATTACAGACTGACGGCTTTCTCGCCCTGTGTTGACGCCGGAACGAACCAGACCTGGATGTCTACGGCTCACGATTTGGACGGGCGACCCAGAATACTGAATGGACGCCCGGATATGGGCGCCTACGAATATCTGGCTCTGGTGGTTGATCTGTGGATTACGCAAGACGTCGATAATATCGCCCCCCGACAGGCTGACGTCGTAACCTATACCCTGTCCGTAACCAATGCGGGAACCGTAGAGGCCACAGGCGTGCAGGCCACGGATTTGCTTCCGGCGGGGATTACACACCAATCGAATGACGGCGGTGGCCGGTATAACTGGCTAACGGGAGTCTGGAACATAGAGACCCTTCCCGCACAGACATCCACGGTTTTACACATTGTCGCTAAGGTGGATATCGGAACAGCCGGGAACATGATGACCAATATCGCGACGGTCGCATGGGAAGGAACCGATATTGAGTTGAGTAACAATACGGCGGAAGTTGCTCTGCGCGTCCAGGATCCCGGCGTTTTTCGTTTCCAGTCTTCCCGAGTGGTGCGTGATGAACGAAGGCGGGAGGCAGCCGTGACCGTGCTTCGTGAGCGGGGCGCTGATGGTGACACCACCGTTAACTTTTCCACCAAGGATCAGACCGCCGTTCAGATTGCGGACTATATCCCGACTAACGGGGTGCTGGTTTTCACAAATGGCCAGACAATGGGGATTGTTACCGTAGAAATATGTAATGATGCATCATTGGAGGGCCACGAATATTTGAATTTGAATTTGTCCGGTCCTTCCAATTACGCCGAAATGGGATCTCCGGCAGAAACGGCATTGATTATTCAGGACGACGAGGCCGTTCGTGTGTTTGGATGGTGGGATTTTTCACAGATACTTCCGGTAGCATCACGATCCGGACTGCCTGTTGTTCTGGATGAGGCATCCGATAGCTGGACGGTGGTTACAAATGGTACTGCTGGCGCGGCATGGCGTTTCGACGATCCGGGATCCCGCGGCAATTTGACGGGGGGAAGCAACGGCTTTGCGTTAGCTGACAGCGCCTTTTTCGATGTCGATGGCATGGATACCGAGCTCAGGACGCCATGTCTGGCACTGACGAACATGCGATCCGTAACCCTATCGTTTAAGACGGACTTTCTGGCGGGCTCCGGCAGCACCGCCGATGTGGATGTAAGCACCAACGGCGCAATAGGCCCCTGGTCAAACGTGTGGAGGAAATCCAGTGTCGACTATCGGGGCGCGGCAACGGAAGATGTGAATATTTCGGATCTGGCCAGCGGTCAATCCAATGTGATGATTCGATTCCACTATGTAGCGGCCTCGGTTTCCGGATGGTGGCAGGTTGACGAGATAGAGATTCGCGGAGAAGCGGATGATGACCATGACGGGATGCCCGACTGGTGGGAAACATTTTATGGGCTGACGCCCGATGCACCTCCCGGATTTGATTCGGATCAAGACGGACTGACGGACTTGGATGAGTATTGGGTCGATACGGATCCCTCTCGTTCCACGAATCGCCTGGCCATCATCGACGTGCGTGTAACCGATGGCGCTATTCTGAAATTCCTTTCTTCTCCGTTCGTCAAGTATAGTCTGGACCGAAAGGACACCCTTCTTCCTGGAGCATGGAGCAATATCGTCAACGATGTCTATGGTGTTGGGGGCGCCCAAACCTTCCAAGATCCTGGCGTTTCGCGGATTCACTATTACCGAATCCGTGGACGACGCTGACCAGCCGTGAGCGAACATCTCTACACGGTTTTGCAGCGCAGCAATCGCCGCTCCGCAGGGGTACGATCTTAGAACTCAGCCATATCGCCCTTTCAGTATTGAGCCCCTCCCTCCCTCGTGCTAGCATACGGGCCTTTCAATTAGAGAAGAAACTATGCATGAGTTACCACGACTAATCTTGATACCGTTACCAACGGTGCTGGGGATTGATTTAAGCATCACCAACGAGGTGTTGCTGCTGTGGATTGCCGCTTTCATTACAGGCGCTCTTTTAATTTGCGTCTTTCGTCGCCAGGCCCCAGTGGCATCAGGACCATTTCAGAACTTCTTTGAAAGCCTGGTCGAATTCATCAACGAATCGGTTGTGAAAGACAGCATCGGGCCAGAAGGCAAACGCTGGGCACCCCTACTGTTGACATTTTTCTTCTTTATTCTCTTCATCAATCTCCTGGGCATGCTGCCCCTACCCTCACATGTCAAAGCCATGACCTCAGATATCAGCGTGACCGGTGCCCTTGCGCTGATCGTTTTTGCTCTGACCATCGCCATCAGCATTCGCGCACATGGTGTCCTCGGGTTCCTGAAAAAGTTTATTCCCACCGGTATTCCTGCCTGGATCATGGTGCTGGTCGTTCCGATCGAGATCATAAGCTGGCTGGCAAGACCCCTCTCCCTGGCCATTCGTCTTTTCGCCAACATGCTGGCAGGACACGCTCTCATCTTAGTCTTCGTCAGCCTCGCAGCAGGCGGCGCGTGGTTTATCAAACCCGTTCCATTGGCGGGCGCAGTCGCAATGAGCCTTTTCGAACTATTCATCTGTTTTGTCCAAGCGTTTGTCTTCACGCTTCTGGCCGGCATGTACATCAAAGACGCACTCGAAAGCCACTAATACTATGAACACAACACAACAACTAAAACTGGAACAGGAAAAGACTCTCGCCACTCCAAGGATGAAATACGGCCTCCTCGCCAAGTTTCTCTTTGTCTCGATGGATCTCTTCTACGGACGCAAACGAACGCTCTCAAAATTCAAAGTTCTGGAAGTCATCGCCCGGGTACCCTACCAGGCCTGGGAGAATGTGGCCTATGCTGCGATCACACGCAAATATGGCACGCCCGATTTTGCGAGACGAATCTTTGATTTCGTGACAGAAGCTCGCCACCAGCAAGACAACGAGCAGTGGCATCTGCTCATCCTCCAAGAGATCGTTGACAAAGAGGGTATCCGGGAAAGCTTCTTTCACCATCGAATACTCCCGAAAATCATCGCCTTCACTTACTACCATGCCAGCTGGCTTCTCTACGTCATCTGCCCCAGATTGAGCTATACGCTCAACGCTCATTTTGAAGATCACGCCGAACATGAGTATGCGCTGCTCGTACAGGAAAACCCGGAATGGGAAAGCATTCCCTTTGAAAGTATGCTTGAAAAAGATTACGGGACCTATGCAAATCAAGCAGACCTGTTCCGGCGTATCGGATTAGACGAACGAGAGCACAAAGAATTAAGTCTTTCACGAATTAAGAAACCACGTTTTTCCTGAACCTGAACAGCCGAGCCGAAAGCCACGCATTATGACCGAAGAGCAAGCCAAAATCATCTACACGTTCACCGACGAAGCGCCCGCGCTGGCAACGGTCTCTCTCCTTCCCGTCATTCAGGCCTTTACGTCCGTAGCCGGCGTTAAAGTCGAAACACGCGACATCTCCCTGGCGGGGCGCATCCTGGCGCATTTTCCAGAGTGCCTCACCGATGATCAGCGTATCGGTGACGCCCTTTCCGAACTTGGCGAATTGGCCCATACGCCCGCAGCCAACATCATCAAACTCCCCAACATTTCCGCCTCAATACCTCAAATCAAGGCAGCCGTGACTGAACTGCAAGCACAGGGCTACAACATCCCTGATTACCCGGAAGATCCACAGACCGATGCCGAACGGAACATTCAAGCACGCTACGACATCGTCAAAGGCTCTGCCGTCAACCCCGTCCTGCGCGAAGGAAATTCGGATCGACGCGCGCCGCACTCCGTCAAAGAATACGCGCGCCGACACCCCCATCCCATGGGAGCATGGTCACCGGAATCCAAATCCCACGTAGCCAACATGAAAGCTCATGACTTCTATGGCAGCGAAACATCAACCACTCTTGAACAGACATGTAACGCGCGCATTGAGTTTATGACAACCGATGGCGCCACAACTATATTGAAAGAACACCTCCCGCTTCAAGCCGGCGAAATTATTGACGCCGCAGTCATGAGCAAACGCGCTCTGCGGGACTTCATCGCCCAGGAGATCGAGGACGCCCGGGCCCGTGATGTCCTGTTCTCCGTCCACCTCAAAGCCACCATGATGAAAGTCTCCGACCCCATCATCTTCGGCCACGTAGTCAGCGTATTCTTCAAGGACGTTTTCGAAAAATATGCCGACCTGTTCGCAGATCTGGGAGTGGACCCCACTCACGGCCTGGGAGACTTAACCACCAAGATCGCTGCACTTCCGGAAGAAACACGCCGCGAGATTGAAACCGACATTGACTCCTGTTACCGCAATGGACCCGATCTGGCCATGGTCAATTCAGACAAAGGCATTACCAACCTGCATGTCCCCAGTGACATCATTATCGACGCCTCTATGCCTGCAGCCATTCGTGCCTCCGGCCAGATGTGGGGACCGGACGGCAAACAGAAGGATACAAAATTTGTCATCCCCGACCGCTGCTATGCCGGGGTCTACAGGGAAACCATCGATTTCTGCCGGACCCATGGCGCATTCGATCCCCGCACCATGGGTTCCGTTCCCAATGTCGGGCTGATGGCGCAAAAGGCCGAGGAATACGGGTCGCATGACAAGACCTTCGAAATGCCCGGAAAAGGAGTGGTCAAAGTCATCGCCGACGACGGCACCACACTGCTGGAACAGCCGGTCGAAGACGGTGATATCTTCCGCATGTGCCAGGTCAAAGATGCCCCGATCCGCGACTGGATCAAACTAGCAGTCAAACGCGCTCGCCTCACGGGTGCCCCAGCCATATTCTGGCTGGATGCCAACCGCGGTCATGACGCTGAGCTGATCAAAAAAGTCGAGGCTTGCCTTCCCGAACACGATACCGAGGGACTCGATCTCCGGATCATGCCCCCCATCGATGCCACGCGTCTCTCACTCGAAAGAGCCCGTGCCGGAGAGGACACCATTTCCGTAACCGGCAACGTACTTCGCGACTACCTGACAGACCTGTTCCCCATCCTCGAACTGGGCACCAGCGCCAAAATGCTCTCAATCGTTCCACTCATGAATGGCGGTGGTCTTTTCGAGACCGGTGCGGGCGGATCAGCACCCAAGCACGTGCAGCAATTCGAAGCGGAAAATCATCTGCGCTGGGATTCTCTTGGCGAGTTCCTCGCCCTGGGCGCATCGCTCGAACATCTCTCGCAAACGTTTAACAATGCGGGTGCGGCCATTCTTGCGAAAACTCTCGACGAAGCCACCGCAACGTTCCTGGAAACGAACAAGGCTCCCTCACGCAAAGTCAATGAGATTGACAATCGCGGCAGTCACTTCTACCTGACGCTCTACTGGGCCGAAGCCCTGGCACAACAGGATAACGATCAAGAGCTCAAAGCAAGATTCACCAAACTTGCCAAAACACTACGTGAAAACGAGGCAACGATTGCCGACGAGCTCCTCTCCGTACAAGGTCGTACAATAGACATAGGGGGATACTACCGTCCTGACCTGAATAAAGCCCATGCCGCCATGCGTCCCAGCGAAACATTCAACCGCATCCTGACATCCATCTAACCACCTGTAACGCAATGCGCTGGCAGTGTTCGATCTCAAAATTGTTGAAACATCGAACGCGCATTATTCATGAAGCATGTGCGCTAGACGGAGATCTTCTTGATCCGAAGATTATTGATGTTCATGTTGCCTATGCCCATCTCATGCGCGATTTTGATGTAGCCTACATCTTCGGGTTTGCCGATGCGCAATTCCTCGTTACGCGCCTTAGGCACTGATTCTATAAGAACCTGTGATGCCACGGCATCGACAGCAACAACGTCAGCCGACGCATACAGGCGTTTCTGGACGAACACATCTTCTTTCGGGTTGGCTTTGTGCGGGCCACCGCGCAAGGTGACGCGATAACCGTCAACAATACACAGGTCCGGTTTCCTCAGCGTAAGAAAATCGGCGATGTTCTGATGAAGCTCTTTGTTTTTCTCCTTCTTAGCGTTCCAGTGGTACGCCTGCCGATCCCATACGCATCCCATCAGATTCTTAATGCCGCACGTAAACTTTGCTCCAGTGTGATTCTTAAGCACGGGCAGATCAATAAAGACGTCTCCCTCCATCACCAACTCGTGCACCTTGCGTTTTTGCACGAACTTGGCTTTCGGAAAATCGGTGTCGTGATACATACGCTCATCGGCAGCCGTAACCATTGTGCCGCCTGCCTCCTTGACTGCTACGGCAATACCGCTCTTCTCCCAGGAGATCTCCTCTTTTTGCACGGCATGATCAAACACCAGCACCTTCTTTGCGCCCGCCTTAAAGCAATGCTCGGCGACACGCTTCACGACGCCGGGGTGGGTATTGGCTCCGTCTTCAGGAACTCGCCGCCATGCGATGTTGGGCTTCAAAACAACGATCTGATTCTGCTTCACGAAGCGCTGTATACCGCCGAGTGCTTCCAAGGCCTTGTCAACCATTTGTGCCGGCTCACCGTTTTGAATGGAAACCACATCAGGGACTCCACGACCTGTCTCGGCAGCAGCCTTACGGCTCAGGCTGAGGTATGGAGCCACAACCGCACCGGCAGTGAACGTACCAGATGTCTTTAAAAAGCTTCTGCGCTTAATCATCTTTTCCTTCTCCTTGCAACTGATTAGAAGCTGCTTTCAAACCCTTCACTCACATAAAATCTTGCTTCAGTCTTCCCGACCGACACGTCTGCAGCACCACGTAAAATCACCAATTTCTCATTGAATCATACAAAAAACCGAACCACAGAGTCAAGATTTCGACAAGAAGAAGCGCTGATAACAGACCGTCATGACCACTTGTTACGTGCTACGAGCAGAGCGCTATTACTCGCGCGTTTGTATCACCAGTGCTATAAATGTATCCAATGTCCTATTGCTCTGCTGTTATCTTCATTCTATTATGTTAGTAGCATTCCATGGGATGCTACTGAACTCCAACATAAAAACGAGGTTCGTTCATTCGGCCTCGCTACAGCAACAGATCTCGAAGGGCCTTGGAAAAAGGCAACACATAAGTATGCAACAAGGGAACAGCTTAAACCCGCTGACGGCGCCAAAATCTGGACTGAAGTCGTATCCCATTGTGACGTGATCCGATCCGGCTATAATCAACTACTGGAATACGATGCGAATAATAGCCAGTTGCTCATTCAGGGATTACTGCAAAAAGAGAATGGTGGATCTTATGCATCAAAACCATATAAACTCGGCATTATAAAAAAGGTAGAAATGCGAAAGTCGGACTAACTCAGGAAGAAACTTTCTTCCGCTTGGCCGCACGATCATTGAAAAAATCTACTACATCGCACATATCTTCGACGGCTTTGATCTTTTCGACTATTGGAAGTGACTTGAAGTACTGCAGTTGAAATTTGGAGTTTGCTTCAAAACCGCACTGCCAATCTGGAGACGACTCATTTATTTGCCATTTATTCGCCATCTTGAATCATCCTTAAGTGTTTGACGTCATCCAGATCTTTGTCTCTACCCGCGGCTTCCTTCATCGCAATCAGAGTTTCCAAGTCAACGACCCTGAACGACGTGTTATCATCAAGTGCTTCTTCGATTGCCTTATCATATGTATTATCAAAATCGAATGGTTCAGAGACAAACACATCGAGCATGGTTCTTGGATATTTGTCGCTAAAGAAATTAAGAACAACCATTCCCTTTGTTTTAATCCATTCCGAGCGTTGCTTCTCGTCAGCAAATGCTTCACCAGAAACGGGAACACGAGGTTTGTAGCCAATGGACTCCAGGGCTTTAAACCCGCGGATTATATTGTCGCTCTTAAGCTGGACCACAATGTCGATGTCAAAAGTTACGCGTCCATAGCCATGAGCTACAACAGCCATACCGCCAACAATAAGAAAGCGTACATCTTCTTTACTCAAAGTGCTTACAATAGCCTTAAACGCTTCAAGTTTCATAATCGAAGTATGACATATCCCTTAATATTCAAAAAGTAGAATTCAAACGCATTTAACGCGCATTATTCATGAATAATGCGCGTTAACACTTACTTTTGACGATATTGTGTCGGCGTCATGCCGGAACGTTTTTTAAAGAGGCGCGAAAAGTAGTACACCGAAGTAAAACTGAGCTGCTCGGCAATCTCCGAAACAGTAAGCCTGGTGTTCACCAGGAGGTCCTTTGCCTTATTGACCCTGATATCCAGCAGGTAATGGTGAGGTGCTGTCCCTGTCTGAGTTTTAAACAGGCTCCTGAAACGTGAGTAACTCATACCGAGCTCTGATGACAGTTTCTCTATATCAACATCCTCTTCACTGTGCTCCAGCAGATAACAGCGTGCCTGCTGGATCTTTTCCGCGATCCGGCGATCCAGCTTATGATACCCCATTTTCAACATCCGGACTCTGGCAAGTGCTTCTACCGTTCGCGCAGCCATGAGCTGCTGGACCCCGACAGGTGTCTGTTCTGTAAGATCCACGACGGATCTTATCAAGTTCAGCAGTTCTTCATCATGCCCTACCCGAAATACGGGCTTGCTGAGAGAAAAAAAAGCATTCATGAGATGTTCCGCGTAGTCACCACGGAACCCGATCCAGTTTTCTACCCAGCCGACTTTCTTTATTGGACGATACCTGTGCCACTCGCCCGGAAAAAGAATTATGACCTGTCCGGCTTCAATCTTTACACGGCCAGTCGCAGCGTTTTCAAACACACCCCGCCCCTCGGTAATATATATTAACTGGTACTCATGCAGCGTTCTTCCTCTTTCCCAGGAGAAGTCATATTCAGGCGGATGCTTGCCAGGCGGATAATCACTCCCGGACACAACATCGGTAAACCCACAGTCACTCACATGCAAACCCCACTTGATAGCGTTCATTTCCGCAGGTAAATACCTGTTAACCGCCGACATTCCTTGCCTATTCATAGTCATATTGTACAAATGAATTATCAATATGTCCATTTCGAAATGGTTATTGACTCCTATAATTAGGACTATGCAGCTAAATCACAATAAGGGATAGAGTCATGACAAAAAAGACAATGACATCCAGGGAGAGGGTTCTTGCGGCCGTTAATCATGAGGAACCGGATCGTGTCCCGATCGATCTGGGCGGCAACCAGACATATAATAAGAAAGCCCCGGCCAAGCCCGTCATGGCTGTGCTTGACACCGCTGGGGGAGCCGAGTAGCGTAAAATCTTTGGCAGAATAAAATGAGGAAAACGACAAAATGATTAAGAAAATGATTGAGAAGGTAAAACAATTGCGAATCATCACTCTTGCAGCCGGTCGTCTGTTTATCGTGCTGTCCGCTTTTTTGTGCGAGGGCGCGGTCGCTGCAAGTGCACACACGTTCTCTTCCGACCTGCATTTGAATGTCTTTGTCATACGTGAGGCCGGAGGGGATTGGGAGTATATTGGCACCGCTCCCTCGGACAGGCAGATCAATATACCACGCAGTGTATCATGGGCGGTCGAGCCCATCGGACAGATTGATATGAATGCTCTCGCCCGAGAGATCGCGACGAAGAAAATTCCGGGGCTGCACCCAGGACAATCAAAGAGCGATGCCGATCTGGCGCACCTCAAGGGCCTGACGGGATTGCAGACGCTTGGCCTTGGTGGCACGAAGATCACGGATGCGGGTCTGGCGCATATCAAGGGTCTGACGGGATTGCAGTCGCTTGACCTTCGGCGCACGGATATCACGGATGCGGGTCTGGCACACCTCAAGGGCCTGACGGGATTGCAGTCGCTTAACCTTTGGGGCACGAAGATCACGGATGCAGGTCTGGCACACCTCAAGGGTCTGACGGGATTGCAGTCGCTTAACCTTGGGAGCACGAAGATCACGGATGCGGGCCTGTCGCACCTCAAGGGTATGACGGGATTGCAGACGCTCGACCTTGGCAGCACGAAGATCACGGATGCAGGTATGTCGCACCTCAAGGGTCTGAGGGGATTGCAGACGCTTGACCTTCGGCGCACGCCTATCACGGATGCGGGTCTGGCGCAGATCAAGGGCCTGACGGGATTGCAGGTGCTTAACCTTGGTGGCACGAAGGTCACGGATGCGGGTCTGGCGCACCTCAAGGGTATGACGGGATTGCAGATGCTTGACCTTTCGTTCGCGAAGATCACGGATGCGGGTCTGGTTCACCTCAAGAGCCTGACGGGATTGCAGTCGCTTGTCCTTTGGAAAACGA
This sequence comes from Kiritimatiellia bacterium, assembly GCA_016783565.1. Lineage (GTDB taxonomy): Bacteria > Verrucomicrobiota > Kiritimatiellia > UBA8416 > JADHWI01 > JADHWI01. The sequence goes on along the minus strand of JADHWI010000017.1, from coordinate 6,249 downwards.
AGATCACGGATGCGGGTCTGGTGCACCTCAAGGGTATGGCGGGATTGCAGGATATCTACCTTACGGGCACGCCTATCACGGATGCGGGTCTGTCGCACCTCAAGGGTATGACGGGATTGCAGACGCTTAACCTTTCGTTCACAGATATCACGGATGCGGGTCTGTCGCACCTCAAGGGTATGACGGGATTGCAGACACTTATCCTTTGGAAAACGAAGATCACGGATGCGGGTCTGGTTCACCTCAAGGGTATGACGGGATTGCAGTCGCTTAACCTTCAGCGCACGGGTGTCACAAATGCGGATATCAACTCCCTGAGGAAGGCTTTGCCTAAAGCATCTATCACTTTGTAAGTGACTTCGCCGCGATTCCAGATAGCCGGCGACCGCCGTGGGGAAAAGCCGCCCTCGTGGCAGAATCCGACGTATTTTGATTAGACAACTCCTTAGTCATAAAGTGTAAATATATAGTCATTATCTCCATTAGCAAGACTAAAGCTATAGGCTATTATCCAATCACTTGATGAAACATGTCTCTGAAGAGTACATGACGAGATAGAATTATAAAGAAGCGAACAAGTATGTTCGCAATGACTACAGAAGAACATATGGCAATTTGAATTTCAAAAAAGGAGCTGGTATGAAGTTAGGAAAGAAGAGTGTAAGCAGGCGCGGGTTTATTAAAGCTGCGGGTGCGGCAATTGCTTTGCCGAACATAATAACATCAAAAGCACTTGGTGCGGCTGACGGAACACCGCCAGCAAGTGAACGTGTAACGTTGGCTATTGTTGGTGCTGGTGGGCAGGGGACTGGTGTCTTGAGTCGGTTCAGAGGCGACAAGCGAGTTCAGTTTGTTGCCGCATGTGATGTAAAGTTTAAAGAGCTTGATAAGTTTAAGAACGATAAGAGTGTTAAGATATACACGGATTATCGTGAGATTTGCGCGCGTGATGACATTGATTTTGTTCTTTGTGGAACACCTGATCACTGGCATGCACAGGTAACGATTGATGCGATGAAGTCTGGCAAAGATATCTTTTGTGAAAAGCCTCTTTCGTTGACAATTGATGAAGGGCGTAAGATGTCGGATACAGCCAGGAAATATGGTCGTGTATTCTCGTGCGGAAGCCAGAGGGTTATTGGTGACTATGGCAAGAGTGCTGCGGCAGCTAACAGCGGCGTTTACGGTGAAGTGCTTGCCGCACATGCAGATCCGGGCGGCCCGCCAAGGCATTGTTTTCTTGGCAAGGCTAAGACTACACCTGAGCAGGACGGAATCGATTGGGACATGTGGCTAGGCCCGGCACCTTGGGCTCCGTATCATCCATATCGCTGCGGGCGTGGTTACGGCCTGGGAGGCAAAGGCTTCAGGACATGGTATGACTATTCTGGCGGTATGATGACTGACTGGGGTGGGCATAAGTTTGGTGGTGCCATGCACGGACTTAAGCTTGATCACACCGGTCCTACGGCTGTTGTGCATCCAAGTAAAGACAACGGCTATAAACACCTTACTTATGAGTTTGCCAACGGAAAGAAGCTTTTTCATGGCGGCGGTCAGAAATTCATCTGTGAGAAGGGTGAGGCCAAGGCTCAGGGCAATCTGAAAGTTCCACCGGGGTTAAGGTGGTATGAGGGTGGAGCCACCGATCCGTACAAGGACGTAATAAACTGTGTTTATTCAAGGAAACGTCCTTTCCGTGATGTTGAGTACGCACATCGTGTTGCCACAATATGTCACTTGGGCAACATTGCCTACATGCTTGATCGTGATCTCAAATGGGATCCGGATAAAGAAGTGTTCATTGGTGATGATGAAGCAAACCGCTTGATCTCTCGTCCAAGACGTGAACCTTGGCAGATATAAAAGTGAAGCGTGAAACGTGATGTTTTAAAAGGGAAAAACTATGAAAAAGATATTAGCATTGATGTTGGTTATGGGTTTTGCCGGGCAGTTTGTCTGTGCAGACGAGTTTGATGATCTGGCAACTTATAAGTATTGCGGTACAGAGGGGGATAGTTCTGGCGGCATAGCTTACGAAGCTTTCGAAAAGTTGAGAAAACTAAAAGCGGATGAAAAACCGGCTGTAGAGCAGAAGCTTATAGCTGTAATTTCAAATAAGGATGCTACACAGGATGGAAAAGCATGGGCATGCCGTTTTCTGCAGATCATAGGAACTGAAGCATCTGTTCCTGCTTTGAGCGGATTGCTTCAGGATGAAATTCTGTCTACTTATGCCAGACTTTCCCTGGAAAGGATGACTGGATCAAAGGTTGCGGCAAAAGCGTTACGTGATGCATTAGGCAACGCTCCTGCGAAGACTAAGATAGGTATTGTCAGCAGTCTTGGTATGATTCGTGATACTGAAGCAGTGCAGGATATTGAGTCACTGGCGAAGATGGCTGAAGGAGATCTTGCAAAAGCTGCATTAATGGCGCTTGGAAAGATTGCCGACGGCAAATCAGCTGATGCATTGCTGAAAATGGATGTTAAAGACGCTACTAAGCAGGCTCACTGGGATGCCTTGATCGAATGTGCGGCGCGCACAGGCGGTGAGACAGCGGTCTCTATTTATGAGAAAGCTTTAGCATCCGATAGTCAGCAGCATCGTTCTGCTGCTCTGATGGGAATGTGCAATGTTGATTCAGGCAAAGGTGCAGACCTTGTCGCATCTTCTCTCAAAGGCGAAGATAAAGCCTTGATCAGTGCGGCACTAACAGCTCTTGCAACAGTTAAAGACGAAAAGTTCACAAGCAAAGCTGTCTCTGTTCTAAATGATGTCAGTCCTGCCATTCAGGCAAAAGTCATCACAGTTCTTGGCGTTCGCGGTGATAAAACTGCGCTGAAAGACGTTGTTGCCTTGCTGAAGAGTGAAGACAAAGCTGTCAAAGAAGCGGCTGTAATGTCTGCTGCTCTGCTTGGCGATGCTGGCGTAGTCAAGATTCTTCTTGCTACGGATGGTGTTGATGAGAAAGTTCTAGGCAAAGCCATTGAAAAGATGTCTGATCCTACTGTTGATGCTGCTATTGTTTCCGCGCTGGGTGATGCCAAGGCAAGGAGTCTGGCTGTAAGTACGATAATATCACGCAATGTTTCTGCAGCTGTGCCTGAACTTCTAAAGCTCACTAAGAACGACGATTGGAATGTCAGGAAGACTGCATGGAATGCTCTTGGCGTGTTGACTGGTGAAGATAAGTTTGGAGACCTGGTTGCCGCTGTGCGTGATGTTAAACATGATTATGATATAACTTATGGTGCCATCGCTGTAAGGAGATCGTTTGGCGGTATTAACAATAAAGCAAAGGCCTTTAGTGAATTGATTTCTGCGTATGATCGTGGAGGTCATAAGCTGAAAATAGCCGTGCTGGAAATGGGTAGTACAGCTGCTTCATCTGAAGCACTGCAACTGGAGATCAAGGGCCTTAACTCCGGTAACGCGGACCTGGCAAAGGCTGCTGTTAAAGCGATGTCAGCCTGGCAGAATCCTGATCCGGCAGATGAGCTTCTGAATGTTGCCAAGACTTCGAAGGATGAAGTGCTGCAGATTCTGGCTTTGAGAGGCTATATATCTATGGCACAACCTTGGGGGGCAAAGATGAATGATGATCAACGCATGGAAATCCTCAACAATGCTCATGGAATTGCAAAGCGTGCTGATGAGAAGAAGCGTATTATCAGTGGACTCAGGTCAGTACGTAATGATGCTTCTCTTAAGATACTGATTGGTTATCTTAATGATGCGGAAGTTAAGCTTGATGCTGAACGTACGGCCTCAGACATTCTTCGTCATATGAAAAAAGCGACTCCTGAAGGTGAAAAGGTTGCTGCTCTGCTGGCAAAGAGCGAGGATAAAAGAACTCGCGAAAATGCTGAGAAAAAGATCAAGGAATGGGAGAAAAACAAGAAGTAACGTGATCCATATTTAGAGATACAGGAATGGCAGCATCTTTTGATGCTGTCATTCTTCGCCGATCAATAAGGAGAAAAGATGAAACTGCATTTATTTATTATTTTAACCATGGCATTAACGACAATCCAGAATACATCCATCGCAGCAAATAAGAACAAAACATGGACAAGCCCGGAAGCCGCCGCTTCAGAAAACCAGGATTTCCTTATTCAGGGCGAATACGCCGAAGAGAAACCTGAAAAAGGGCCTTACGGCGTACAGGTTGTCGCTCTGGGCAAACAGACATTTGACGCCTACATCCTCGAAGGCGGCCTGCCTGGTGCTGGCTGGGATAAGACAAAAAGCAGAATCAGGATCTCCGGAAAGACGACAGATGGAACAACCACATTCAACGGAGAAGCCTTCAAGGCCGTAATAGCTGACAAGAAACTGACACTGGAAAAAGACGGCAAGAAAGTAGCAACACTCAAACGCATTGAACGCAAAAGCCCTACCCTCGGCAAGAAACCGCCAAAGGGCGCAATTGTTCTCTTCGACGGCAAAAACGCTGATGCCTGGGAAAAAGGACGCATGACTGATGATGGGCTCCTTATTCAGGGCACCTCAAGCAAGCAGAAATTTGGCAGTCACACAATACATCTAGAATTCCGTACCCCCTTCAAACCTAATGCGCGCGATCAGGCCCGCGGAAACAGCGGACATTACGTTCAAGGCCGTTATGAGACTCAGATCCTTGACTCTTTTGGTCTTGAAGGAAAAGTCACCCAGACTGGAGGCATCTACGGCATTGCAGCACCTACGATCAACATGTGCTTCCCTCCCCTTACATGGCAGACATATGATGTCGACTTCATCGCCCCAGTACGGGAGAACGGCAGAAAGGTCAAGAACGCGAGTATGACAGTCCGTCTAAACGGCGTTCTGATCCATGACGACGTCAAATGCTCCCGCTCAACAACAGCATCCATGCTGAAAGAAAGCGACTCACCCGGGCCTGTATACCTGCAGGATCACGGCAACCCAGTAAGATTCCGCAATATATGGGTAGTCGAAAACAAGTAATAGTCCATGAATAGCACGCGCATTTCATGACAAATATTTATAACGGCAAGCCGATCAAGCGCAATGACACCGATGGCCTTAAGCGCGTAGTCCAGTCCTGCTTGGCCGGATCGGGCGGTAAATAGCGGGAAAAAGCCGCCCTCGTGGCAGAATTCGGCGTATTTTGATTAGACAACTCTTTAGTCATAAAGTGTAAATATAAAGTCATTATCTCCATTAGCAATGGATAAAACATTAGGATATTATTCAATCACTTGATGAAAAGTGGAGGGATTTAGAATGACGTCACGAGAAAGATTACTGAAAGCTTTGAACCACGAAGAACCGGACCGTGTCCCGATCGATCTTGGTGGTAATCAGACAGGCATACATAAGAATGCATATGCGGCGCTTATAAAGCATCTCGGCATAGATGACGAGATAGAAATCATGGACGCGGTCCAGCAGCTGGCGGAGCCATGCGAGGAGCTCCTGGAGCGGTTCCATGTCGATACGCGGTATATTTCGGCGGGTGCAGCCGGTGATTGGACCGGCGGGATCGAAGTCAACGAGCGTGACGGCAGGAAGTGGCATGATCTCAAGGATGAGTTCGGGATCGTATGGTCAATGCCGGATGATCAAAATCTTTACATGGACATCTCTCATCACCCGCTAGCCAATGCCACAATCGACGACATCAAGGATTACCCTTTTCCAAAAGGGAACGACGCGGGACGCTTTGCGGGAATGCGTGAGCGCGCGCTGATGTTGAAAAAGGAAACCCCGTACGCGGTAGTCGGCCGCATCTCAGGTGTAGTGTACGAGATATGCTGGTACATGCGCGGACTTGAACAGTGGCTGTGCGATTTGATGACAGACAAAGAGTTCTGCGAGGCGTTGATCGACCAGACTCTGAAGTTCTGGATGGACTGGTTCAACATGTTTCTTGATGAGGTCGGTGACGTCGTCGACGTTATCATGATCGGCGACGACCTTGCAGGCCAGAACGGTCCGCTGTTCAACCCTCAGATCTACAAGGATATCGTCAAGCCTCGCCACAAGAAACTTGTGCAGTATATCAGGTCCCGCACGGAGGCAAAGATCTGGTACCACACCTGCGGTGCATGCCGGGCATATATCCCTGAGCTTATGGATAATGGGGTCGATATAATCAATCCCGTCCAGATCAGTGCTTCAGACATGGTGCCGGCTGAACTGAAGAAGGACTATGGTGATAAGATGGTGTTCTGGGGCGGCGCGATTGACGCTCAGCACGTGCTTCCTGTAGCATCACCTGA
>JADHWI010000050.1 GCA_016783565.1 Kiritimatiellia bacterium | reverse complement strand
GTGCCGTCAGTGTGGGTCGAAGCGGTGAAACGCCGGTGAAGCTGTATCGACATACCGCAATCTGGCGTTTCTGCGTTTCGGACCAGAATGGCGATGCGATTCGCGTTTGCAACAGGTTGTTCATGAATAATGCGCGTTAGACTCGCGTCGAGCGAAAATCATAGCGAACGCCTATGCTTGGCGTGGGTGGGGAGTTGGGGTACACTGCGCACCATCATCACTTTGATAATGGAGGGTAGGCACCTATGGCAGCAGTAGGACGACAGGACGTTCAGGCAGGTTTACCGCATAAGCATTCGTTGGGATTGCAATACCTGGCGCAGAGTACGGCTCTGCTCAGGCTGTCTGTGGATGCCTCGGAGCGTGTGGCGGCATGGGACGTTATTATCCTTACGGCGGCGAGTCCGCACCAGGCGCGGTTGTACGAGACGCAGCTTGCAGCGGTTCGGCGTCGCGGTCTTATTGGCGAGCAGACCATGACGCTGGTGGCTGAGGATCCGGAAGGCAAGCGCATCGGCAGCGGCGGTGCCACGCTTAATGCGTTACGGCGATTAGCGCAGGAACTTCCGGGCCGGGATATCAGTGAACTCAGGGTGTTGCTGATTCATGCCGGCGGCGACAGCAAACGCGTGCCGTGGGCCAACATTCTGGGCAAGAGCTTTATTCCGTTCCCTGTTTTTGCGGACAGCGATCATCCGTCGCCCACAATATTCGATCATCAATTGGCCATTTCGGCTCCGATTGCCAACAACATGAAGCAAGGCGGAATGCTGTCGTTTTCCGGAGATGCGCTGCCGCTTTTCGCTTCGACGCGCGTGCATCTGGCGGAGGATGCGGCGGTGGTGATCACGGCCGCAACATCGCTGGATGTGGCAGAGAAGCATGGGGTGATCGTAGCGGGAGTGGATGGACGCGTTGACTCGTTATTGCAGAAGGCACCGGCTGCAAAGTTGATTGAATCCGGAGCATTGGTGCGTGGTTGCGCGGCGTTGCTGGATACCGGTATCTATGCGTTTTGCGGTGAGGCTTTTCGCCGATTGGCGCAGGTTGCAATGGAGGACCTTGATCCGGTGGGCGAGCTGTTGGCGGCGGGTGAGGAGTGCAGTTTGTATGAAGAGATTGCTGCTGCGTTTGTGCCGTCGCAGCATGCGTGGTTGCGAACGCGTCCTTTGGGCGATCGGTTATGCGATGCGTTAAGCGGCTTGGCACTGCACAATCATGAGTCGCGCGATTTGACGTTTATTCATTTTGGGACCAGTGCCGAGGTGGTGGAGCATCTATCGGGAGTCTGGGACGGACGGTTGTCGCGGCGTATTCTGGCCGATTGCGGCACGGGTGTCGACAGCTCTGCCTTTATCTGTACCTCGTCTCTTCATTCTGAGGCGACTGTGGGGAAAGGTAGCATTCTGTATGGATCGCGGTTGGGTGTCGGCGCGCAGGTGGGCAGCCGCTGCATCGTGATGGGAGTGGATGCTCCGAGCGGACAGTTTGTGTTTCCCGATAATACCTGTCTCTGGCAGGCACCGCTTTCCGATGACAGCCGTGTGGCAACTGCCTATTGTGGCGTGGATGATAATCCGAAGTTGGTTTTGGGTTCCGGGGGCATGTTGGGTAATCGGGATTTGGCCGGATGGCTGACGCTGCATGGGATTCAGGCAGAAGATCTTTGGCAGTCGGAAGAGGAACAGAATCTTTGGAATGCGCGGTTGATCCCGCTGGCGGAAGCGGGCGATGGACTTCGGTTGGCGCTTTGGGCACTGGGTAGTGGATCTGATGATGCGGTCTGTCGCGAGGACTGGTTGGCGGCGGAACGCATCAGCATGGCTGAGCTGCATCGAGTCGTTGATGTGGATGCTTATGTGGGGCAGCATCAGTGTGTAGTGAATGATCTGGTGCATCGTGCGATTGGACACACGTTGCGGGCTGGGCTTGAGCGCGATGTGGAAGCGTTGGGTCGGCAGTTGACGGGAAAGGATGCGCTGGAAAAGTTGGAGACGATGACCAATGGGGGCGAACCAATCGCGTCAGGAGCTGCGATCGCTGACAGTCGGCGTTATCAAATGCGTGCGGATCTGTTGACGCTGGGTGCCCGTGAAGCGGAAGCTGACGAGGTTGCACATCGTGCCTTTCTGTCGGTGCAGGATGAAGTCGCACAAGCGGTAAAAGTGGTGGAAGCCGAGATGGTTTCGGGGTTGCCCGCAGGGCGAACCGAGTTGTGTCGGTTGCCGGTTCGTTTTGATGTTGCCGGTGGTTGGAGCGATACGCCGCCTTACTGCCTGGAGCGCCCGGCGCGCGTGTTGAACATGGCGGTAACGCTCAACGGTGCACTTCCTGTCGGCGCTATGGTGGAGACGCTGGATGAACCGCGTTGGGAGTTGATTCTGGATGATGCAGACGGCCTTTGCGAGACGATACAGGATGGTGAGAGTGTATTGGCGAGTGCGGGTCTCAAAGATCCGTTTGCCTTGTTGCGTACGGCGCTCGTTCTGGAAGGATTTGGACGTGGAAAACGGATCACCCAGGGCGTGCGTGTGCGTACGTGGGCGCGTGTGCCGCGAGGCAGCGGCATGGGTACGAGTTCGATCCTGGCGGCGGCATTGCTGACCGCGTTGCAGCGTGTGGCGGGTCGGTCTGATGATGCGGCAACGATTATTGATCTGGTGCTCTTGCTTGAGCAGCGGTTGACGACCGGTGGTGGTTGGCAGGATCAGGTGGGCGGATTGGTACCTGGAATCAAACTGGTTTCTTCCGTGCCTTCTGTGCCCCTGCAGCCGCGTATTGAGTTGGTTCCAATTTTACCACACGTGGTTGAAGAGTTGCAGCAGCGCCTGGTGCTCAGTTTTACGGGCATTGAACGACTCGCAAAGAATGTATTGCAGATTGTCGTGGGTCGCTATTTGCGCCGTGACGGGCGTCTGATGGCAGCGATTGCAGAGCTGGTGGCGTTGGCTGAAGAAGGGCGCCGTGCGCTGGCCATGGGCGATCTGGATGGTTTGGGTATTGTGTTGGGCAAGGCGTGGCAGATTCACCAGGTGCTGGATCCGCATTGCAGCAGTGCTGAAGTGGATGCGATATTTGATGGCATCAGCGATTTATGTGTAGGTGGCAAACTCGCCGGCGCGGGTGGTGGTGGATTCATGGGGGTCATGGCCAAGGATCCGCAGGCCGCTGAGCTGATTCGGTATCGATTGCGCGACTGGGGAGGCAAGCTGCAGGTCTATGATTGGGGGCTGTGGACGGGGGAGTAGGTGACGTGCCGCCGGAGCGGCCGGTTCGATAGAATCTCACCCTCCATGAGCAGCTTACGGATTGGTGGTGGAGTGGAGGGCGACACTCTGTGGAGCCACGTCGCTTCGCAAGTGGTAAACCGGGATTGTAGGTGACGTGCCGCCGTGGGCGGCCGGTTCGATAGAATCTCACCCTCCATGAGCAGCCTACTGGTAGTGGATAAATGGCTGATGGCGCGGGCAAGAAGGATGTTGGTGTGAGTAAGAGGACGAATTGGGTCACCGATCTGGTGGAATGGTATGATGCGAACCGACGCAAGTTGCCATGGCGAAGCCGACCGCGTCCTTATGCGGTTTGGGTCAGCGAGATCATGCTGCAACAGACTCAGGTGGACACCATGTTGCCGTATTATCGGCGATTTATGAAACGTTTCCCTTCCTTGCGGTCGCTGGCGGCGGCTGATGTTCATGACGTGTTGAGTCTGTGGCAGGGGCTGGGGTATTACGCGCGTGCGCGCAATTTGCATCGGGCGTCGCAGCTTGTTGTTGAGCAGCACGGTGGGCGAATGCCGCGGGATCCGGCGGTGCTGCGCAAGTTACCGGGTATCGGCGAGTACACGGTTGCAGCGATTCTGAGTATTAGCTTTGAGATTCCGTTGCCGGTTGTCGACGGTAATGTGGCACGTGTGACCGCGCGCCTCTGGGCAATCCATGATGATGTGGGTCGGCCGGCAACGCGCAAGGCGATTGCAGATAGACTGACCGGACCCATTCAGACCGTATCCCCGGGCACTTTCAACCAGGCTATGATGGAGCTGGGTGCATTGATTTGCCGACCGCGTGATCCATCGTGCGGGGTCTGTCCCCTGATGAAGCATTGTGCGGCGAAGCGGCAGAAGCGTGTGGGGGACTACCCGGTCAAAAAGAAACGCAAGGCGGTTCCGCAATATGATGTGGTGGTGGGTGTAATTCATCGGCGCGGACGGATTTTGCTGGCGCGCCGACCGGCGTCCGGCATGTTGGGGGGACTTTGGGAGTTTCCGGGGGGCAAGATCGGTTCAGAAGATGCGACTGCATATCCTGATACGTTATGTGAAAAGATTCTGTCTGAAACAGGTGTGGAGGTAAAGGTCGGGGAACGGCTTTGCACAATTGATCACACGTACAGTCACTTCAAAATTCGGTTACATGCCTTTCTGTGTCGCGCACAAGCAGGACGCGCGCGTCCGCTGGCCAGCGACGAGGTGCGTTGGGTGCCTCCGCGTGAGCTGGACGCCTTCGCGATGTCAACAGTCGGCAAAAAAATTGTGGCCGCTTATGACCGATAGTTTGGAGCTTCCTTCATGATTTTGACATCATGGGGATGTGCCTCGTAGAGACCGGCGGTCGAGACGCGTACCAGCCTGGCTTTGCGCTGCATTTCCGGCACGGTTTTGCATCCGCAATATCCGAGGGAGGCACGGAGGCCGCCGGCATACTGGGTGAGCACCTTTTTGGCGCCGCCGGCGAATGGTACGATACCTTCAATGCCCTGCGGGACGAGGTCGTCCTCGGCTTCGCGTTCCTGTCCGTAGCGTTCGCGACTGCCTTCGCCTTCGCGCAGTGCCGCCAGGCTGCCCATGCCGCGATAGACGACGTATTGGCGCCCCTGGTGGATAATTTTTTCGCCCGGGCTTTCTTCAGTTCCTGCAAGAACCGAGCCGAGCATCACGCAATCAGCACCGGCTGCAATGGCTTTGGGTACATCGCCGGAGTGACGGATGCCGCCATCGGCAATAATTGGAATTTCGGGGCCGAGAGCTTTGCGGCATTCGTAGACGGCTGTGATCTGGGGGACTCCTACGCCGCAGACGACGCGGGTGGTGCAGATGGAACCGGGACCGATACCCACTTTCACGGCATGTGCGCCGGCATTTGCCAGAGCAGCGGCACCATCGCCTGTGGCAACATTGCCTGCGATGATGTCGATATCCGGATAGTGCTTGGTAAGCCATTTTACCATGTTGATAATGCCCGAGCTGTGACCGTGTGCACTGTCCACGACGATGACGTCGACGTTGGCCTCGGCGAGAAGCTCTACGCGGTCGTAGTCGCTGTGGCTGACTGCGCCGCCGACGCGTAAGCGATATTTGCTGTCGCGATTGTACTGGGGTTCGACATTTTCGATCAGGGTCTTGATGTCCGTAAAGCTGTACAGCCCGACCAGCTTTCCGTTTTCTACCAGAGGAAGTTTGCCGATTTTGTTCTTTTTCATCATGGCGTAGGCTTCCTGCAGATTGGTTCTTGCCTTGGCCGTGATGACATCGCTCGTCATGACATCGGTAATAATACCCTCGGGGTCTTCGGCGAATTTGATGTCGGTTGACGTCAGGATTCCAAGAATGTGGTCCTCGTCATCAAGTACCGGGAACCCGCTGAAGGTGTAGCCCTTGCGTTTCCTCTTTTCTTCGACATCCTTGAGCGTGTCCTTTGTGCGGAAGACAATGGGGTCGAGAATGAGGCCATTGAGATGATGTTTGACCCGATCCACCTGTTTGGCTTGTTCCAGAGCCGGAAGATTTTTGTGGATGATGCCGATGCCACCCTGAAGTGCCATGGCGGTGGCCATCTCGGCTTCTGTCACCGTATCCATAGCTGCGCTTGCGTATGGAATATTGAGACCGATTCGGGTTGTCAGGCGACTGGCAATATTCGTCTCATCTGGGAGAAAATCAGCAAAGCAGGTTACGAGAGACACGTCATCAAACGTCAATCCTTGATGCTGAAATTGTGCCATGAATGCGTCGATTGTCGGATTAAAACTCAATGGAAACCTCCTTGGACCTAAACGTGCCGTTTGCCCATAGGTTAATAGTGTTTTTTTTGGTGTTCCGTCAACTCGAAACTGGAGTTTGGTGTGTGAAAAAATGCGTTATCTGGTTTGGGTTTGCCTGTTCTTAGTAGTGATTACCTGTTTTGCCCTTGCGGGGGGAGAGTGACGGGAGTGACGGGCCGCTGAGGCGGCTGGCTCCACGGGAGTGTCGCTCTCCATTAAGCGGCGTGCAGGTTGGGCGAAGGGTTGTTGGGTGACGGCTGTTCCACACAAAGATGTATCAACTACTATAAAAGATACATAAATGTATTACGGCGAGCCGAATGGTTCGTATGTGTAATAAACGCAAACTACTTGTAAATGCTTGCGGTGCAGCATGTTGGATGCATTATAATCGTGTCTGTTTGTCTTCTTGTAGTTGTGTTGGCACGCCATATGCAAGAAGGCTTCGATGTCAGTGTTTCGATTCCGCGGTGGAGATGCTGGTGAAACAGGAAGTGATTCGAGAGTGTCTGAACAGAATGAGGAGGAAAGAAAGATGAGAATAGTGAGTAAGTTAAAACTGCTCATGTGGTCAGTGTTGCTGGCCGTGTGTGTGATGGTGCCTCTGGGTGTAATGGCTCAGGATGCAGAAGTCGCTGGTGCTGCGGAAGCCGCTGTGGAGGCTCCTGTGGATGCGGTAGAAGCGATGGCAACGGCACTGCAGGACAACATCAATATTGTATGGACTTGCGTGGCAGCGTTTCTGGTGTTCTTTATGCAGGCCGGATTTGCGATGGTGGAAAGTGGTTTTACGCGTGCCAAGAACACGGTAAACATCATGATGAAGAACCTGATGGACTTTTCTATCGGTACGCTGGCGTTTTTCATTGTTGGGTTTGGCCTAATGTTTGGTGCGACTAACGGCTTGTTTGGAACCACGCATTTCTTGCTGAGTGGAGCTGACTGGACCGGAGGCGACTGGAACTTCACGTTCCTGATTTTCCAGACGGTTTTTGCCGGTACGGCCGCGACGATTGTGTCGGGTGCCATGGCTGAGCGAACCAAGTTCAGCGGTTATCTGGCGTATAGTGTTTTCATTTGCGCATTTATTTATCCGATCTTTGGTTCCTGGGCCTGGGGTTCGCTTCTGGATGGTGGCGGCTGGCTTGAAGGGCTTGGCTTCTGTGACTTTGCCGGATCGACAGTTGTTCACTCGATTGGTGGTTGGTTGGCATTGGCCGGTGCGATTGTGGTAGGTCCGCGTATTGGCAAATACGGACCGGACAAGAAGCCGCGTGCTATTCCCGGTCATAATATTGCCCTGGCGGCACTGGGTGTTTTCATCCTGTGGTTCGGATGGTTCGGGTTTAATCCGGGCAGCACCACAGTGGGCGACGGCGAAATTGGTCGTGTGGCAGTGACCACGAATCTGGCGGCGGCGGCCGGTGCTATCGCAGCTATGGTGACCGCATGGATTATCACGAAGAAGCCTGATGGTTCAATGGCGTTGAACGGTGCTCTGGCCGGTCTGGTTTCGATCACGGCCCCCTGCTACACGGTTTCCGGTTTCGGAGCGGTCGCGATCGGTCTTGCTGGTGGCGTACTGGTGGTTCTTAGTGTGTATTTCATAGATAGCGTACTCAAAGTGGATGATCCTGTAGGTGCGGTTAGTGTGCATGGTGTGTGTGGCGCCTGGGGGACGTTGTCCTGCGGACTGTTCAACCTTGATGGCGGTTTGTTTTACGGCGGTGGCCTGAAGCTCCTTGGCGTGCAGGCTATCGGTGTTCTGGCTGCATTTGCCTGGGCATTCGGGACAGGTCTTGTGCTGTTCTTCGTTATTAAGAAGACGATTGGACTGCGAGTCTCTGCAGCAGAGGAAGCCCGTGGGTTGGATATTGGTGAGCATGGTATGGAAGCCTACAGTGGATTCCAGATCTTCACCTCCATGTAAATGAAAGCCTGAACCGTGGGGCCGATGCCTCAGTATCGGCCCCGACAGGAGGATAAAGAAATGAAATTGATAGTTGCATACATTCAGCCGCAAAAGCTGAACGACGTAAAGAAGGCGCTTTTTGACAAGGCAGTATACAAGCTCTCAGTGACTAACGCCCTGGGTTGCGGACAGCAAATGGGCTACCACGAGTCGTATCGTGGTGTCGATGTCGAGGTGAACCTGCTCAAAAAGCTTCGCCTGGAGATTGCCGTGAATGCGGAATTCGTGGATGCCACGGTCGACGCCATCATTGCGGGGGCGCGTACCGGTAACATTGGTGACGGCAAGATTTTTGTATTGGATCTTGCGGAATGCATTCGTATCCGGACTGGCGAGAAAGGCAATGAAGCAATCGGTTAAATGATGAGATGCCTTTAGGGCGAAGGAAAGAAGAGTTGTGGTTTACGTAAAAACATCACTGAACCCAGGTGAAGAGATCGTGCATCGTGCAGAAGAGATCCTTAACCATTGTCATGCCATTAATCTAGCGGATTTATCCGGCAAGCTTGGCATGGCGATGGAGCGGGTAAGGCCGGCATTGGGTGCCATGATCAGCCGTGGTGTTGTAGAGGAGCTGTGCCCGGTGGGCCGAAGCTCGAATATGGATCGGTCGAGCCTGCCGGTTGCGCGGGATGCGGATCGTTATTACCGATGGGTTCGTGAGAACGACGGAAACTTTGAATGGCAGCTTGCGGGCGCGGAAGCGGAAAAATGTCGCTTCAGGTGCATCGAATCATGGCAGGTTGACAGAGTCTGCTGAAAGGAGGTGTCGAACGGATATCGGAGTGATAGGTGTGTAAGCAATTAGGAATTGTAACGAAAGTAAGAGAAGAAACAACTGAGAGAAAGAAGAATAGCAATGAAGAAAGTATTGATAGCAATAGTGATGATTGTGGGGTTGACGGCTTCGATTGGGTTGGCGGCGGAAGCAACCGTTGGCGCGGATTTCGCAAGTGCCTACGTGTTCCGTGGTGCGACGTTTAATGACGGAGCGGTATTTCAGCCTTACGTTGATGTGGCGGGTTTGCCAATTGAGTTCGGTATCTGGGGTAACCTGGATATTGATGATTACGATGACGCTCTGGATGATGGACAGTTTTCGGAAATTGACATCTATGCATCCTACGCGCTGCCCCTTGGCATTGATCCGGTAGGTGTGTCGGTCGGATACACTGAGTATACCTATCCGAATGCGGATGCAGAAGCCGATCGTGAGATTGGTTTGTCGATTGGGTTGGATGCATTGCTGAGTCCGGAGTTGGGTATTTACTACGGCGTAGACGGCGGCATTGACGAATCGTTGCATGCTGAGTTGGCGGTCA
The DNA here is from genome assembly GCA_016783565.1 of Kiritimatiellia bacterium. GTDB lineage: Bacteria > Verrucomicrobiota > Kiritimatiellia > UBA8416 > JADHWI01 > JADHWI01. The sequence goes on along the minus strand of JADHWI010000050.1, from coordinate 7,184 downwards.
GCCAGGCGATCGTGGAAAACGACACGATAGCGGTTGAGCTCGGAGCCAGTGTGGCGTTCGAGGATCCGGATTCCGGTGAAGACGGTTTCTCCTACTACACGGCCAGCCTTGGCGTAAGCTATGGTATTTTGAGTGCTGGTGTCACCTATGTGGGCCAGATCGATGACGATGTCCTGGTTGACGTTGAAGATGGCGGTGTCTACGACACAGATGTCTACGGGACCATCGGTATTTCCCATAGCTTCTAAAGCGTTAATCCTGCCTTATGGTATCCAGAAACAGTAGGGACGACAGTCCCTGCTGTCTGGATGGGTAGGGACAGCAGTCCCTTGCTGTGTTCGTAGTCGTAGGTGCCCCGATATGCCGCTTGGTTGAGCGAGTGGCCTTTCCTGTACGCGATCTGAACTTCATTAAGGATGTGTATACATATACGTATGATTTCTTAGGAAAAGGTACATATATGTATGATGATAGGTATTTGATTCAATAATGACATTTTTTGTATTTATGTAACTATCTCTTGGTGAGGTGGTTACGTCTAAGACGATTTTATATGTAGATGACATGGCACAGCACCTGCAATACATGGCGCTGTGCATTTTTATTAACTGCGTGTCACATAGGTGGCCAAAAGAGAGGTTCTGGTGATGAGTAAAATGAAAGTAATAATGTTGCTGTTGGCTATCCTGGGTATGGCATGTTGTGTGTTGCCCTCCTGGGCGCAGGAGGAGGCTGTGGTTGAAGCTGTGGCAGAGGTCGCAGCCGAGGCGGATGCCGGCATCAGCGATGAAATGTTCGCCATCAATAATACATGGATGATGGTGTCAACATTTCTGGTTTTTGTGATGCATCTTGGCTTTGCCACGGTGGAAACCGGTCTGACACGTGCGAAGAACACGGTCAACATTTTGTTCAAGAACACGGCCATTGTGGCCATCGGGTTGCTGACCTATACGCTGATGGGATTTAACCTGATGTACCCCGGTGAAGAGGGGTGGCTCATTGGTAAGTTCCTGGGCTTTTCAGGCTTTGGTGTGGGCACTGATGCTGCGGGTCTGACTTCGGCATACAATACCGGTTACACGTATTGGACTGATTTTCTTTTCCAGGGCATGTTCGCAGCAACGGCTGCAACCATCGTGTCAGGGGCCGTGGCTGAGCGTATCAAGTTGGGACCTTTTCTGATCTTCTCCCTAATCTATGTGATGTGTGTCTATCCATTCGTCGGCTCCTGGCAGTGGGGCGGCGGCTGGTTGGCTGAGCGTGGTTTTCATGACTTTGCCGGGTCGACTCTGGTGCACAGTGTGGGTGGCTGGGGTGCTCTGGCGGGCATCATGATGCTGGGTCCCCGGCTCGGAAAGTTTGTCAACGGTCAGATCAAGCCGATCATGGGGCACAACATGCCGCTGCTGACTATTGGTGTATTCCTGCTGTGGCTCGGATGGTTCGGGTTTAATGGCGGGTCCGTGCTTTCGGCGGATCCGGGCGCAGTATCTTATGTGTTGGTTACGACCTCACTCGCAGCAGCAGCAGGCATCATCGGTGCGATGACAGCAAGTTGGTTGATCCAGAAAAAGCCTGATCTGACCATGGTGCTGAATGGGTGCCTCGCCGGTCTGGTGGGCATTACGGCGGGTGCAGATGTGCTGTCTGTGAAAGTGTCCGTGATCATCGGTTTGTTTTGCGGTGCTGTGGCTGTTGTTTCTGTCATGATGTTTGATAAGCTCAAGCTTGATGATCCGGTGGGTGCCACCAGTGTGCATCTGGTTTGTGGTATCCTGGGTACGCTATTTGTGGGAATCTTTTCTCCCGAAAAAAGCTTTGTCACGCAGGGTATCGGCATTCTGGCTTATGGGGCGGTATGTTTCCCGCTGGCGTTGTTGATCTTCGGTGTGCTTAAGGCGACAGTTGGCATTCGCGTGAGTGCAGAAGAGGAACTCAAAGGTCTGGACATTGGTGAGCATGGTATGGAGGCTTACAGTGGGTTCCAGATTTTCATCAATATGTAAACAGATATGAATCGAATTCAGGCAAGGAGATAAGAAGATGAAATTGATCATTGCATACATTCAGCCGCAAAAGCTGAACGACGTGAAGAAGGCACTTTTTGATAAGGAAGTGTATAAGCTCTCAGTAACCAATGCCCTTGGCTGTGGGCAGCAGATGGGCTACCACGAGTCGTATCGTGGTGTGGACGTGGAGGTGAACCTGCTTAAGAAGGTTCGCCTGGAGATCGCGGTGAACAAGGAATTCGTGGATGCCACGGTCGACGCCATTATTGCCGGTGCTCGCACCGGCAACATTGGAGACGGAAAGATCTTCGTGATGGATCTTGCGGAATGTATTCGCATCCGCACCGGTGAGAAGGGCAACGAAGCCATCGGGTAACAGCGGGGAATTGGGGATTTGGGATTGCGGAATTCGGATTGTTAAGTCTGGAGGGCTTACGGTCAACGCAAACGCTTTCCTATTTCACGCCTGCCCGGTCGCAGTAGGCGTAAAGTGGGCACTCGTTGCACCTTGGGCCGATGGGTTTGCAGATGGTTTGGCCGAAGGAAACGAGGAATCGATTCCAGGATTGCCAGTAGCGCTTGGGTAGAATTTTGCGCAGCGTCATTTCTGTCTCATGCGGAGTTTCGGTGCGCATCAAACCCATTCGGTTGCTGATACGATGGACATGAACATCCACGCAGATGGCCGGTAAATCAAAAGCGACGGATACCACCAGGTTGGCCGTCTTGCGCCCGACGCCGGGTAGCTCGCACAGTTTCTCGACGGTGCTTGGGATGATTCCGTTGAAATGTTTTTTCAGTGCCTTGGGTAGCGCCTTGAGGTGCTTGGCTTTTACGCGGTAAAAGCCGACCGGGAAGATCAGCTTCTCAAGCTTGCCTTGCGAGACGCGTGTGAGATCTTCGAGTGTTTCGACTTCGGCAAAAAGCCGCCGTGTCGCGGCGGCAGTGGTTTCATCCTTGGTTCGCGAACTGAGGATGGTCGCGACGAGCACCTTGAAGGGATCTTTCGTTTGCGCTTGAATCAGTTCAATGATGGGCGCGCGCCCTTTTTCGAATTCACATTTCAGAATGCGGTGAACGGCCGGGATATCATCGATTTGCACGTATGTTTTCCTCGGATTGTTGCCCGATTTACCTTCTTGGCTTACTGCGTGTTCTGTGTGCCGCTTTTCATTTCACTTAGAATGGCCTGTGCGGCGGCGCAGGGATCGTCTGCGCCAAGGATTGGGCGTCCGACGACGAGGTAGGTGGAGCCGTTGCGAACGGCATCCGCAGGGGTGGCGACGCGTTTCTGGTCGCCCACGCTGCCGCCGGCAGGGCGGATACCCGGTGTCACCAGGATGGGTTCGGTGCCCAGTGTGCGCCGGAACGTGGTCAATTCCTGTGCGGAACAGACGAGGCCGTCAATGCCGGAGTCGATGGCCAAGTGGCCCAGTGACATGGCCTGATCCGGAACCGAGCGTGCCACACCGATATCACCCAGATCGCTTTGGTCCAAGCTGGTCAGCACGGTGACCGCGACAAGTTTGGGCGCGTTTTCGCCCAGCTCTGCGGCTGCTTCTGCGGCGGCCTGCAGCATGGCGCGTCCGCCGACGGAGTGTACGGTCATCAATGCCACGCCGTGCTGGCCGGCGCTGGTAATGGTGCGTGCCACCTGGCGGGGAATGTCGTGGAGCTTGAGATCCAGGAAGATTTTTTTGCCTCGCTCCTGCAAGGGGGCTAGCGCGCGTGGGCCTTCGGCAACAAACAGTTCAAGTCCGACCTTGTAGAACATCACTTCATCCGGCAGTCGGTCAACCACGGGACCAATATCGGCGGCGGCGGGCACATCGAGTGCAACAATCAATTCACTTTGCATCTGTTTAGAGTCCTTATTTTCGGTATTGAAATACGAATGGGTGCACTGTACGGCAAGTGCCGCCAATCCGCAATCCGCAATCCCCCATTCCCATTCCATCCTTGCAGGATCTCTTCTGCGGTGGGTAGTCTTCTCTTCTTACGACGGCAGGTTGTTTTGCGCAAAAAAAGGTCATCCGGATGAGACTGAAACTAATTGCTTGTGAGATATTCTACAGGGAGCTGTGTCACCTGGTTTCCCGTAGTCCTCATTTATGTGACGTCGAGTTTCTGCCCAAGGGCTTGCACGACCTGGGGTCGGAGAAGATGGCACCGCGTATTCAGGAGCGCATCGACGCAGTGGATACTGAGCGTTATGACGCGATCATTCTGGGTTACGGCCTGTGCAACAATGGCATCATTGGGGTGCGCGCGGGGGCATTGCGCATGGTGGTGCCGCGCTCGCATGATTGTATCGGTTTGTTCATGGGAAGCCGCTGTAAATATCGTGAGTATTTCGATGCCCATCCTGGCACCTATTATCGCACAACGGGCTGGACCGAGCGTGATGACGCAGCGAGTGCCGGTGATGAGACCGTGCCGCAGCAGCTTGGTCTTTTCATGGACTATGCTTCGCTCGTTGAAAAGTACGGCGAGGAGAATGCGCAATATGTCATGGAGACAATGGGCTACGACACGGCGCACTATGACCGGATGACGTACATCAACATGGGCTTGCCTTGCGAAGAGTCCTTCCGTGATCGTGCCCGGAAGGAGGCTGCGGACAAGGGGTGGCAGTTTGATGAGTTGCAAGGCTCTATGGAGGTTCTGCGCAAGCTGGTGGATGGCGAATGGGACGATGACTTTCTGGTGCTTGAGCCCAATGAAACAATCGCGGCTCGATACGATGACGATGTGATTCAGGTGCAGAACGATGAGAAGAGTCAGTCTGACTGAGTCGGGCCCTGGCCGGAAGTGGCTTTACCGTTTCCGTGCTGGTTGCTAGACTCGGCGACATGGTGAACGGGATGGATGCAGAACAATCGAGTATAGTGCCGGGGCGGGAGCGCATTCGACGCATCATCTTCGAAGCCGATACTCCGGCGGGAAAGTTGTATGACCTGATCCTGATTGCGACGGTGGCGCTGAGCGTGCTTGTGGTGATGCTGGATAGCGTGCGGCCGGTGGGTGATAAGCTGGGTGCGTTGTTCTACGCGGTGGAGTGGGGCTTTACGATTCTGTTCACGGTGGATTATGTCACGCGCATGTGGTGCGTGAATCGTCGGCTGGGTTACGCTTTCAGCTTCTTCGGCCTTGTTGATCTGTTGGGTGTATTGCCAACGTATCTGAGTTTGATCATTCCCGGCAGTCACTATTTGGTCGCCATACGTTTTTTGCGTGTGATGCGAATTTTTCATGTACTCAAGCTTTCTTCGTATCAAAGCGAGGTGCAGCTTTTCAGCAGCGCTCTCAAGGCCAGTCGCCGCCGCATTGCGGTTTTTCTATTTGCCGTGTTGACGCTGGTTGTGGTGCTGGGTGCGTTGATGTATGTGGTCGAAGGGCCGAAGAACGGCTTCACCAGTATACCGCGCAGCATCTATTGGGCTGTGGTGACGCTAACGACCGTGGGCTATGGCGACATCTCGCCCAAGACGGCGCTCGGGCAGACCATTGCGGCTATGGTCATGATCATAGGCTATAGCATTATCGTCGTGCCGACCGGTATTGTCAGCTCTGCCTTGACGGTTGCGGGCATGAGCAAGGAATCGCGCGATAAGAGTGTCGCCTGTACGCATTGCGGTGCCGATGGCCATGACGCCGATGCTCGATTCTGCCGACAGTGCGGTGTGGCACTGAATAGAGCGAGCCATCTGCGCGGCTCGTAACATGCTACATTTCAACACCTTAGAAACTCTCAAAACAGCGCCTTACCCTAAAATAAACTTTTTGATGGTCTTTTAAATCGGTTTTCATGAGACCTGGTTCGGCAGGAGCCTCACCCTCCAACCAACTCTGTGCTAACATGTTACACATTTGGAGGGCGAAGCTCCTGCTGAGCCGGATTGAGTCTACAGCGCAGAATCCTTAAAGCAATCTGACCTTGACCCCGTCACCCCTTCGCCGACATGATCAGCGCTATGAAAATAACAGCTGTGATGTTTGATTTAGACGGGACGTTGCTGAACACGCTCGAAGACTTGGGCGATGCGATGAATGCGACACTACGCGGGCTGGATGCGCCTGAACATGCCTATGATTTCTATCGAATCGCTGTGGGTGATGGTGCTCGCGCGTTGGTTTTGCGCTCTTTGCCGGAAGGCATGCGCGATGATGAGAGTATTGACAGGGTCACGTGCACGATGCGGCAGAACTACAGTGAGAATTGGAATGTGAAGACTCATGTTTATGATGGGGCGAATCAGCTTATTGAGACGTTGGCGAAACGCGGTATTGTAATGACCGTGCTTTCCAATAAGCCGGACAGCGCATTGCAGGATTGTGTGCGACATTTCTTCCCTTCGGACCCCTTTGCTGCGGTGCGCGGTGTCGTTCCGGATGGTCCGCTTAAGCCGGATCCAGCGGCTGCGTTTGCGATCATAGAGGAGCTTGGCATCCCTGTTGATGAATGGATGTACGTGGGCGACACGAATACCGATATGCAGACAGCAGTGGCGGCCGGGCTCTTTGCGGTGGGCTGCACCTGGGGCTTTCGTGATCGTGAGGAATTACTGGCGAACGGAGCGGAGGCCATCATTGATCGCCCGGTTGAAGTGCTTGAATTGATAGAAAGAAAGAACGCGGCCATATGAGCCAGTTGTTTGATCGATTTGCGAAGCAAGGACAGGATTTTCTGGGCGTTGAGTATCCGTTCATGTGCGGTGCCATGACATGGGTAAGCGATCCGAAGCTCGTGGCGGCCGTTGCGAATGCGGGCGGCTTTGCTTGTCTTGCCGGAGGCAACACGTCTTGTGATATCCTGGAAAAGCAAATTGAGGAAACGCGTGCGCTGACGGATAAGCCCTTCGGGCTTAATGTCATTACGATTGCTCCCGCATATAAGGATCATCTGGCGCTGGTTAAGCGCATGGCGTTGCCATTCGTAATTTTTGCGGGAAGTTTTCCGCGACGTCCCGAGGTGGAGCTGGTGAAGAGTACCGGGGCCAAGGTCATGTGCTTTGCTTCTACGGAATCGATTGCGCATCGCCATTCTGGCCCGAAACGCAGAAACGCCAGATTGCGGTATGTCGATACAGCTTCACCGGCGTTTCACCGTTTCGACCCACACTGACGGCACGCTTCGCGTTTTCACGACGATTCTTCATGAATAATGCGCGT
>JADHWI010000016.1 GCA_016783565.1 Kiritimatiellia bacterium | reverse complement strand
TTCTCCGAAAGAAGTTCGCCGGCCGTTGATAAATAACCGCTTGTTATCGCTTCATATAAATCCAGATTGATGCTTACTTTTGACAGGTCCTTCTCATCTTCTGACGATGTGCTCGCCCCGGATCGGACGCAGTCACCGAAGTCATAAAGGGATAGGCCGGGCATGACGGTGTCGAGGTCGATAACGCAGATGCCTTCGCCGGTGTTGTCGTCAATCATGACATTATTGAGTTTTGTGTCGTTATGAGTGATTCTGGTCGGTATATCCCCGCTGGCATTGAGGTCTACCAGTGTGTCGACGATTGACTCGTGATCGATAGCGAACGTGATCTCATTCTTCTTGGCAACCAGGATTCGCGGTTCTACGAGGTCGTTGTGCCTCTTCTGAAAAAGCACCTTGTGCTGCGCCAGCGCGGGTTCAGCAGTACGGACATTGATATTCAGATTGTTCCCTCTGCCGAAAACACTGCTCTGCGCGGTGTCGAAGGGCTTGTCATGGATAGTGCCTTTAAGGAGAAGTTTGATTCGTGACCGCATCCGAATGAAAGAATGTGGGGGCAGTTGTTCTACCCGTCAGTGAGGGTAACGTTTCCTGTGCCCTGTTTGACTTCGCCTATGACTTTTGGGCCGGCGCGTAATGCCTTGAGCGTGTCGATAGCCGTTCCCGCGTCTTTACGCCTTACCGCGATGATGAATCCGATTCCCATGTTGAAGACCCGGTACATTTCGTCATGGTCTACCTTGCCTTTGTCCTCAATGAATTTGAACACCGGCGGCACCTTCCAGGCAGCGCGGTTGACGATGGCGTCAACGTTGCTAGGCAGGATGCGTGGTACATTGTCGGGAATGCCACCACCAGTGATGTGGGCCATGCCGTGGATGGCGATTTTCTCGCGCAACGCCAGAACGGGTTTGAGATAGCTTCTGTGGATGGCCAGAAGCACGTCAGCGACAGAACGTTTGGTTCCGGGGAATGTGTCGGTAATTTTCAGTCGTGCTTTTTGGAAGATGATTTTGCGGGCCAGGGAATAGCCGTTGGTGTGCAGACCTGTGGATGGTAGCCCGATGAGCACATCGCCTTTGCGGATGCTTTCGCCGGTGACGAGATGCTTGCGTGATACGCTGCCGACAATGGTGCCGACGAGATCGTATTCGCCGCGGGGGTAGAGACCGGGCATTTCTGCTGTCTCGCCGCCGAGGAGCGCGCAGTCGTTCTCTCGGCATGCTTTGCAGAGTCCTGAGACTACGTCACGGAATACGGGGCCCTTGAGCTGTGCAGTTCCGACATAGTCCAGGAAAAACAACGGCGTGGCGCCTTGTACCAGGATGTCGTTGGTGCAGTGGTTGATCAGGTCCTGGCCGACTGTGTGGTGGCGATTAGCCATGGAGGCAACTTTGAGTTTTGTGCCGACGCCGTCAGCGCTGGCCACGAGGATGTGATCTTTGCCCGGGGAGCTAAACAAGCCACCGAACGATCCGATGTTGCCCAGGACGGACGGGGTGTTGGTTGTCTTAACCATGCGTTTGACGGCTGTCAGGGAGCCCATCATTTCGTCAATGTCAACGCCCGCTGCTGCGTATGCCGATTTCTTTTTCTTTTGTGCCATCTGGTTCAATCTCCACCATGTATGCTTTGGGTCAATTCGTGTGATGGTGCCTATGACGCGCGTAAATCGCAAACAAAATGTTGCGTGTGCTGGAATGCATGCGTTCTTAGTTTGTTAGTTTACTCCTATGTTCAGTCTAAGTGAATATAATGCCTTGTTTCCCTTGTCGACTTCTGACAGGTGCACTATGACTTATGCATAACCGGTGAACGTGTCGACGCGTCATCAACAAATCTGCTAACTAAGGAGATTGTTATGACCATGAGTAGACGTGATTTTGTTCGTTCCGTAACTGCCGCCGGTGCATCCATGGCTATGGCCGGACGCGCAACGACCGCCTCCGCAGAGGGGGTACGCAAGCCCGCCGCCGATGATCTTAACATTGCCCTTATTGGTGCCGGGCTGGAGGGGCAGGTCCTTGTTGACTCCTGTTTGAAGATTCCGGGGATACGCTTTAAGGCCATCTGCGATATTTGGCCATATAAGCGGGATGCGATGTTCAACCGCCTGACCAGAACTCACAAGCATGATGTGACGGCCTATGAGGATTACCGGGAACTGCTTGCGCAGGAGGAGGATGTCGATGCTGTCGTGATCGCAACTCCTGACTGGTTGCACGCCGAGCACACGAACGCCTGTCTTGAGAACGGCTGGCATGTGTACTGTGAGAAGGAGATGTCCAACTCGCTTGAGAAAGCGAAGAGCATGGTTCACACGGCTAAAAAGACCGGCAAGCTTTTGCAGATCGGTCATCAACGGCGCAGCAATCCCCGCTATCAGCACGGAGTCGATCGTTTGATTCATGAACTGAAGCTGTTGGGGCGAGTCACGCACGCCAATGCGCAGTGGAATCGGTCGAAGTCGGCCGCGACGGATATTTGTGTAAATCAGAGGATTTTTCTGTCGCCTGAGAGCCTGACAAAATATGGGTATGACACGATGAGCCGCTTCTTGAACTGGCGGTGGTATAAGAAGTTCGGTGGCGGCCCGATTGTCGATCTGGGGTCGCACCAGATCGATATCTTTGCGTGGGTCTTCGGGTGCAATCCCAAGTCCGTGATCGCCTCCGGTGGTGTTGATTTTTATAAACATCATGAATGGTATGACAACGTGCTCTGCATCTTTGAGTACGAAAATGAAGAGGGGACGGCACGTGCGTTCTATGAAACCTTGACGACCAGCGGGCATGGTGGTTTTTCCGAGGCGTTCATGGGTGAGTACGGGACGCTGTTGATTTCGGAGGTTCCCGGGCAGGGCAACTCCGCTGGACGGCAACCTGCGGATGCGCCCGAATGGGATAAGTATATCAAGACCGGTGATCTTATGCCGATAAAGGCCCCACCTAAGAAGGTGGTGACTAAGAACGTCCTGATGGATTCTCGTGTGTCTCCGGGGCTTCCGAAATGGCCGCTTCCCATTGAGCTGGCCAAGCCTGTGCACCAGTTGCATCTTGAAAACTTCTTCAATGCTATTCGTTTCGGTGAACCGCTTAACTGCCCGGCTGAAGTAGGGTATGAGACGGCGGTTGCGGTGCTGGCATGCAATGATGCCGTTGCAACCAACAGGCGTATCGAATTCAAAGAGACGGATTTCATCGCATAGAGGGCTCAGGTGGCCTCATGTATTCCGGAATAATGCATGCCGTTATGGCATGAGATCGGTGAGGAGAGTATGAAATCAATCTTGTTGAGCATCGTGATTGTCCTTGGTTCCACAATGACCATGGCGTCCAGTGAATGGGATGGCAGTCGAACCATTCCGGTTCATCGCATTCCCGTTGTCAACGAAGAGGGGGAGCGCATTGTCCCGTCGTATGAGCGTTCGTTGCCTGTGTCAACTCGAACGACTTGTGGTTTCTGTCATGATTACGGAAAGATTGAGTCGGGGTATCACTTCAATGCTGCCCGAAAGGGTGCCCGGCACGGTCGTCCCGGCGAGCCGTGGGTGTGGGTTGATGAGCGGAGTGGCATGCAGCTACCCCTGTCTCACCGCAGGTGGGAGGGAACCTGGCATCCTGATGATGTGGGATTGACGTCATGGGATCTTACGAAGCTGTTTGGCTCTCATATGACAGGAGGCGGAGTCTCCGAGCCGGATGACTTCGCCTGGGGCGCTGAGGCGCGCTGGGATGTTTCAGGTAAATTGGAAATCAACTGCTTTGCGTGTCACAATGCGTCGCGTCAGCAAGACATGACTGAATGGACCAGGCAAATCGCGCGTGAGAACTTCCGTTGGGCTGCCACTGCGTCTTCCGGGCTGGGAAGCGTCGATGGAATGGCCTCTCGTATGGATGACTTCTGGGATGTTCATGACGGTCCTCGTGCTGGAGATTCGGCGCAGATTTTTCGTCCCGGCACCCGTTATGATCTTGGTCTGTTCGATCGTAAAGGTCGTGGCATGATTGACATCGCTGATGCACCTGAGGATCGGCGATGTTTTCATTGCCATTCCGTTGCGCGTCATGGAGCTACGCGTACCGAGGAGAGTCGCGATGTTCATACGACGGCTGGACTTGATTGCGTGAGCTGTCACGATAATGCGTTGAACCATGATATCAATCGTGGCCTCGGAGCGGGCAACCCTCACTCCTGTGAAGGGTGTCATATGGGGGGTGGAGAATATGGTGCTCCGCGACCGCGTCACAAGGGGTTGCCGCCAGTGCATTTCAAGGCTTTGACTTGCACCGCCTGCCACTCCGGCTATCTGGCGGAAACGGAGCGCGTCCGTGTGCGTACCTCGCGAGCCAATCGATTGGGAATCTTTGGCATTGCTCAATGGGCGCGAGAGATTCCGTTTGTCGCGGAACCTGTTCTGTTGCCCGATGAAACTGGTCGCCTTGCTCCTCACCGTATGATTTGGCCGTCCTTTTGGGCGACTAAGAATGGTGACGAACTTATCCCGATTGATCCAACGTCGGTGTTTGAGGCTGGAGAGGGTGTTCTGGATGCGGATCTGAAAGTGGGGGAAGTGCTGTTAGTGATCGAGAATGCGGTGAACCGTGATGGCTTTCCTGTGTTTAAGGGGGTACCGGTGCTTGTGAAGAAGGGGTACGCTTATCAGCGGAACTTTGATGGCGGCCTGGATGTTGTCAGAAGGGTATCAGGGCTGGCAGATGGTTGGTTCCTGTTGGCAGAGGAAAAGGTTACCCCCCTTATTCCTGGTTTTGGCATTGCTCTTGACGTTGAGAATCTGGATGTTGCGGTTAGCGAGGCGATAATGGCTGTGTTGGAGGCGTTGATTCCACTTGCCGTCAGTGATGAGCAACCAGCGTTGAAATATAGAAACGCCGCTTTGTATCTGGATGAAGCCGGCTGGTTGTCCGAGACGAATGTAGTGGGGGGTGAAGGGTTTGCGATGCTGCGCAAGAACGGGACATTGCGTGCACTCGCTGATCCGCAGACGATCGCTTTTGCTGTAGATACGATTACGTCGGAATCATTCATTTCCGAACCGGAAGTCATGGCGGTGCTTACTGAACTTGAGAAAGATGGTGGGACGTTTGCCTACGTGTCGAATGGGCGGATGTTCACGCTTGATGCAGCGGGCGCACTCAGCCCATCTGCTCATCCGGCGGCAAACCCTTATGCATGGCCCATTGGGCACGATGTTCGGCCAGCGGCTCAATCGCTGGGTGCAAAGGGGTGCAAGGAATGCCATTCGCCTGAGGCACCGTTCTTCTTTGGGGCAGTAACAGCGATCGGTCCGCTCGCGACGGGCCACTCGGCGGTGCAGGGCATGAGTGCATTCTCCGGGCTTGATGAATCGTATCATAATCTATTTGGGTTGAGTTTTTCTGGACGTCCATTGTTCAAGTGGGTGATGGCTGCGTTTGGGTTGCTGTTTCTGCTGGTTGTGATCCGCGGGGTGCTTGCGATGCTGCATCTGGGGGTGCTGTCGTTTCTCGGACGGTGGAGTAGGGGTGTCGGTCGTTTAAGCGTTATGGTCGTCAGCGTCTGTTCGGTGGTGTTGGCGGCAGGCGGGTTTGGCTACGGAACGTTTTGTGGTGGGCTTTCTGGCGTTGCGTTATTGTGCCACACGTTTGTGGGCGCAATGTTTGTCGTTGCTCTGGGTGTGTGCGTTATGGTTGGAATGCCGCAGCCTGACAGGTCTGATTCTTCTGTTGTGATTTTACTGTCGCAACGGCAGAAGTGGTTGGGTTGGATGTCTGTGCTGTGTGGGCTGGTGTTGGTGAGCAGTGTTATGATTGCGATGGTCCCGATATTGGATGATCACGGTCAGCATGCGGCAATTGTTGTGCACCGGATTGCTGGTGCGGTTTTCCTGATTTCATTAACCCTTTTCGGGCTGGCATCGTCAGGTGCACGCCGACGGGCGTTGCGATGAATGCAGAGACTATACACCGTTTTTCTCACGAGGCCATGCACACTGAGTTCGAAGTCTATGTGTGTGGAGGCATGCGGGAGGATGCGCATCAGGCGGCGCTGGCGGCCTTTCGCGAAGTCGACCGCCTGGAAGCTGCGCTAACGCGTTTTGATCCTTGTAGTGATATCGGTCAAATCAATGCATTGAGGGCTGGCGAAAAGGTTGTGATCAGCGCTGATGTCATGGATTGCCTGCTGATGGCACTGTGGGTGCACGAGGTGACGAGCGGGGCGTTTGATGTCACCGTTGGTTCGCTTGTGGACTGCTTTGTGGAGCAGGCTGAAGAACGTGTGCTGCCTGTTGAGAGCGATCCTGTTGCGGCGGCTAAGCGTGTTGGTATGGAGCGTCTGGTGATTGACGTTGAGACCTTCACGGTGGGACTGCGTTCCGGGACAGATTGTACCGCGATAGACCTGGGAGGTATTGGCAAAGGGTTTGCTCTCGATCGTGCTGCAAGGGTGCTTGAGGATGAATGGGAGCTTGATAACGTTTTGCTCCATGGCGGCGCCAGCACCATTCTGGCTATTGGTGATGGTGAGACCGGCGAGGGCTGGTCGATCGGTGTAGGGAGTCAATGGGAAAAGCTTCCGGGCGAGGAACGTGTTGTCCTTCACGATGAGGCCTTCAGTCAATCGGGACCCGATGAGCAGGGCGAACATATCATTGACCCTCGAACGTGTCGTCCCGATCGTAAGGAGCAGGGGGCCTGGGCACGCTGTCCATCTGCGGCAATTGCAGATGCGCTGTCCACGGCTTTCATCAACATGAAGCCAGATGAGATCATGGCTTTTTGTTCCTCGCAGGATAATGTCTGTGCAGGGTTTGTCCCGCCCGGGCGTACGACGGTGGAGTGGGTGTAGGCGTTCTATTTGTTTGTCCTGAAAAAATACTGCGAGATTGCTTTGATGGTTGCTGCGAAATGGAGTTAACTGTATGTCAGGATGACGGAAGCAGCCGATATTGTAATACTTGCCGGGGATGCGCCGCTTGAAGTGCTGGGGCAGGACGAGCGCGATGCAGCCCGGTTGCATGTGGCGGGAGTGCAGGCCACGCTGGATGTCTTGGATACGTATTTCCGGTTGGATCAGGATGAGGAGGCTACGCGTCGGGCGGTGGAAGCGCAGTCGCCGCCATTTGTCTCGTTGAACGGGGCGTATCTTGAACAGTTTCTGCAGGATGCAGGATTCTCAACCGCTCTAATCACCAACGTCAGCGCGGAGAGTACGCGTCTTGATGCGCTGCTGGAACGGCAGCCTATGGCGGTGGTCATTTCTACAACGTTTTTTCCATTTGCAAAGCAGATCAATGCGGTTGCAGCGCGGGTTAAATCGCGTGCGCCGGCGACGACGGTCATCGCAGGCGGAATACAGGTGTGGAAATCTTTTCGTCACCGGCAGTTGCATGAGTCTGGGCTGATTGCGCCAGAGCTTGTTCCTGCGGTGTCAGAGCACAACTACCTGATGGATAAGCACGCCGATTCGCCGGTGGATATCTTTATTGTGAGTGACCGTGGTGAAGATACATTGGCACGCGTGCTGCAGTGTTTGCGCGCCGGTCGCGATTATCACGGGCTCGAGAATCTGGCTTACGGCGGGGGTGAGGGCTGGACGATCACGACGATTACTGACGAGCCTCAGCATGAGATCAGTATGGACTGGTCACGATATTCAGGCGATACGAAGGGCGCGTATGTACCCATTCAGGCCGGATTGGGTTGCCGTTTCGGTTGCGCATTCTGCGATTTTTCCGGGTTGCGGCCGGTGCAGAGCAGGTCCGTAGACTCTCTTGTCGAAGAAATTCGTACCATCGCTCCCGGTTCTGATGGCCTGCGCCGAGTATATTTCACGGATGACAATCTGTTTCCGTCACGTCGGCGGGTGGAGGAAATTTGCGGAGCTTTGATTCGCGAGAATCTGGATGTCCGCTGGCGTGGGTTATGTCGTATTGATATATTGGATGATGCGGTGGCTGAGATGATGGCGCACTCGGGATGCCTGGAGGTGTTGCTGGGCGTGGAGTCCGGGGATGCCTCGATGTTGAAGGCGATGCAGAAGCATGTGACCCCTGAGCAGATTCTTGCTGGTGTTGAGTCCCTCTCGCGACAGGGCATTCACACGAAGAGCACGTTCATCGTCGGATATCCAGGTGAAACGGACCAGACGGTGAAGAACACGATTGAACTTCTGAATGCTTATCCCGAACATAACGGGGTGGTTCATCGGTACTTGTTGTTTTTGTTTGCAGTGTTGCCGTTGTCTCGGGTGGCTCAGCCTGAGCTGCGTGAGCAAACAGGATTGGAAGGCTATGGGTATCACTGGCGGCATGCCACCATGGATGCATCTCGGGCTTCGAAGCAGATTGTGCGGATACAGAAAGCCTTGAAGACGACGTTGAGCCCGAGTTACGTGATGGAGGTGCCTGAGCATTCCGCTTTATCGCGTAGGGCAATGCACGAGGTGTTTGTGTTGCGCAACGAATTGGCACGTTTGCAAGGCTGCGGTGCTACGGATAAAGAAAGAGCCCTCTGGGACCGAATGCGGGAATACTTCTGAGCTTCAGGAACAAAACCACCTCCCGGTTTCATGCCCGCCTTCATTTCGTGGTCCGACCCGAGAGGCTGGCTTCAACTTATATTCGGCAGTTGACAAGTTTGCCGTAGCCCTGAGCTTGCCGAAGTGGCGAAGGAGGAAAGGGCAAAATATAGAAAGCTTCATCTTCACCTGATGGGTGAAGATGCTATAAGAGAGAAATTCAATATTTATAGTGCTTTTCATCGCTTTCTATATTTTGACTGCCGTTTATAGGTTCAATGTGCGCCGTCCGCTTTACTGCAAGTTGACAATGGCGTTCTCGGGATATTTCCTGGTCATTGTCTTGTTGTCGCGTTTGAAGGTCACGACGAGCTTCTTGACCTTACCGCCGTCTGGATCCGAGAAGTGCGCGTTGTAGTTGGAGAGATTCTGTATCCCGCCGTGTTTGCCGTCGGTGATTTCCTGCAACTTCTTTGTCACGTCAATGTTTCTCTCGCTGGTTCCGTAGGTTGCCTTGATGATCTTTGCCTTGATTGGCACGCCTTTCCGCCGCGGCCTGTTGCTGCCCTGTGGTGACGACGGCTTCGCGGAACCAGGCGCAAACATCAGCTCGCCCGCCACAGCCATGGAATCCCCATCCTGCCTGACGTTGAAACGATTGATGTCTGGAGCGGTTCTAACCCTGGGCTGCACCTGGCAGTTGGCAAACCCCTGGGGGTCATACATCTCCCGGATTTCTTCCCGGCCAAGGTATGGACCGTTTGCGTCGATCCACGCAACCAGCTTGCGCCTGCTGGCCTCGTCAATCTTGACCTTGTGGTGCTTGCCGCTTGTTGCGTTATCGTAGAGTTTGCTCTTCCATGTGAAGGCGACCTTCGGCTTGAGAGTGGCAAGTGAACCAGGATCCATCTGGTTGTATCCTTCCACGATAAAACAGCCGGAAGCCGGTGTGCTGGGTATCCCGTCGTTATCTTTTCTTCTGCCGCCACCCCAGCCGCAGGGGCCGCCAATCAGCGTGACGTACGGATCGGTAAAGGGTGATGGCTCATCCGGCCTGTGCCGCATCCTGTTGTTCCTCCAGCGCATACCCGACGGGCGAAGGGTCATGTCGAGGGCGTTCCTGGCCTTCGGATTCTTGTCGCCCTGGTGGCATTTACCGCAATACTTGTCGAGGGTCGGCTGCACGAAACGCATATACCCGATGGACTCCGAGCCCCATGGCGGGGGCGTGATCTTCGCCGCGCCTTTACGCAGTGCAAGGCCGCCGCTTGTGACGCCTTGAGCAGGTGCGCGGTTCTTCATTTCATGACACCCTACGCAACCGCGTACCTCGCCGGGCATAACCCCAGTGAACGAACGCATGGTTTGCAGGCATCGGTAGTCCTTGTCGAGCAGTTGCAGAAATATCGCTTTTCCGGGGGGCACCTCAAAGCACACTGAGCCGTCTTTCTCGATTGGTACGGTGCCCAGGATACGTTTAACGGTTTCCGCCTGGAACACACCTACTGCGGGTCCGTCGTGCTGAACGGTCTTCTCCCAAGTAGAATAGGTTTTGTGATCCATCTCGAATACGCGTAGATGCTTGACCTCGTCCATTGTGAGTTCCGGGACGCCCTCAAGGACGTTTGCTGTGTAGAGAATGCCCGGCTTGACGGGCTTGTGATCTTTTCCGGTTCCCGGCCATTCCACCAGATCCGGGAGCACGGGAGGGGTGACGCGCGGCTTGAGCGGCATGGTGTGCCACACGTTGTGTGTCCCCTCGTAGATGAGTTCACGGTTGCCGTATACATCCATGAGATACAGGCCGAATTTGCCTTTCGCTTTCGCGGAAACGAGGAAATCCTCTTCACTCAGCGGGTAGGGGGTTTTGTATGCACTGTAGTTACCTGAGCTGTGATACTTGTCGTTCAGTTTTGGATCCACCGGTCCATTTCCCACCTCCGGGTAGCTCTTGTCCTGCGTGACTTTGTAGAGTCCTTTCGGAAAATTCAGGCCCTCATCCGGATCGATGATCCCTATGGATCCGTTGAACCATTGGTGATGACCGACCGCAGTGAACATGATTTTGCGGCTGTTGGGGATTGCTC
Organism: Kiritimatiellia bacterium; assembly: GCA_016783565.1. GTDB lineage: Bacteria > Verrucomicrobiota > Kiritimatiellia > UBA8416 > JADHWI01 > JADHWI01. Next base: position 37,649 of record JADHWI010000016.1, on the reverse strand, counting down.
TCGGCTCGGTTACGTGGTCTGGCCAGACACTCTGGTTTCCCCAGAAAGTGAAAACATTTCTTCCGTCCGGTTCGCATTGCCACAGGCTTTGAACGCGCCAGAGAGCCTTGTCTGTGTATTCCCAGCGCGAATAGATGATCTTGCCGTCATTCATCAGTGAGGGCAGGTAATCGGTCTCGCTGTTCCGGCTTATGAGGTAGATGTTCTTTCCGTCCGCATCGCAACGCGCCAGTACGTACGAATAGGTATATGGCATGCAGCGGATGTAGGTGTTGCAGCGGCTTGACGAAAACATGATCTTGCCGGAAGGCAGGTAGATCGGATCGAGGTCATCGTAGTCGCCGAACGTGAGCTGTTTCATGTTGCTGCCGTCGATGTTTACCTCGTAGAGGTGAAAGGCTTTTTCGTCCTGCGGCTTCATGCAGAAGAGCACCTTCTTTGCGTCAAACGAAAGGTCGGGACGCCAAAACGCTCCTGCTGTTTCGGGGGGAACCAAGTCACGTACCGGGGAGTCAGGGGTCAACCCTTCCAGCACCTGGAGCCTTCCACCGTTGGCAGACATGAATCCGTTGCGGTGCCTTGCCTCGTGCCCGGGTTCGCGGCCCCTGGGGCCGGGGTTATCCGTGATGAGAATCTTGTTGAAGTTGATCAGCGGATTCTGAAAAGCGATACGATGCTTGATTACTCGCACCTTAATGTACGAATCACTGGCGTTCTGTTGGGTTACTGAGTTTTCGATCTTAGTCAGTTCGGCCAGTTCTTTTGTGAACTTGGGCGCCTTGTCCATATTGGCTATCCGGGTCGCAAGCTCGCGAGACCACTGGATTTCCTGCTTGGTACGGTTGAGATCTGGTTTTCTGTTTGCCTGGTGCATCCAGTCGGCAACGAGAGCTTTGTGAGGTGTTCCAGCAATGCAAGGCACTGCAGCTGCTAGAAGGATGAGTAGTAATGATTTTTTCATAAAGCAATTGTAGTGATTGAGATTGGCAGTGGCAAGGGGCTTAGGCATAAAGCCCTCCCAGCTGCCGTGAGCAGAGCATGTCAGTGTCGTAATTCTGTTATATCTTTACGCTTAACGTCTTTTTTTCCCCGACCGAATGCGCCTTAATACCCTTCAGCGTCTTCATCTTTCCGGGCATTTCGCCGACCTTGATTGTGTATGTGCCTTCGGCAAAGACCTTCGGACGGAAGGTTGTTCCACTGATTCGCAGGGTATAGACGATTTCATTACTCTTTTCGTTGATGACTTGTACGACAGGATCTTTGCTGCCTGATATTTTGAGCGTCGGTAGATATGCCTTGGCTTCGCGCCCGTAGTTATCCGCCTGTTTGATGGTTATTGGCCAGCCGGGATACTGCGGGCAATCAGGCTTTGTCACGTCAACGCCGCGTGGGTAGCATTCCATTGTGATGGAGCGCTTCTTAACGTTGAATCTGACGAGTGCATGACCATCGGCATTTTCACCCCATTCTTTGCTGCCGTATTTTCCACGAGCAGCGCGGTCCGGGTTAACATAAGCGTGCATCGTCACGAAGTTGCCGAATCCGTCCATATATTCACCGGTATGCTCCAAAGCTGTTTCGATGCGTTTGCCCTCACGTTTTTCTGGCATCCAGTGGCGCGGGTAGTAATTCACGATGGAAGGTGTGCAGAAGGAGTACATCGCATCATTCCATTTATCGATACCGTGATGTATGACGGTAGCCAGGTGCTGGTCGCCGGCGATATGAAAAGCATAGGCCTTGCGCAGAGCCTGAACCGCGCGGTTGCGGCCTGACTGTGGCCAGCCGTTTGAGTCAAGGTCCATCGCCAAACGCTGGCCGCGATGAAGATGCGCGCCGCCGGCAAATATAGTTTGCGAAAGAGCGCATTTCATATCGATGCCACCCCACTGTGTTCCCCAGTCATTTAAGAACTTAAGTTGGCGTTCGCCAAGCAATGGCGCGTCGGGAACATCAATGTCGCTCGGGTTCGGTGGCGGAACTTTCACGTGATCCGGTCGGACCATGACCACGCCATTCTTCTTCAGCGCTTCTTTGTCCAGCACGGCATAGGTTGATTTGAATTTGCGGTCCTCGATAATGGCGAAATCGACGCGACCGATTTTGAGAGAGGTGTAATAGACGCCTATGCCGCGTTCAATGGGAGTAGGGTCATATGGGTCGGGCAGGTTACTGGTTTGAGCGTTTTCAACTCCTTTTGTGTAAGTGGCATCCTTGTAGCCCTCCTTGGTAGGCGTGCCGCCGTTACCCCATAGATTTCCGTTGCCGACATCGTGGTCGTCGGGAATACACACAGTGGGGCGGTCTTTGATGACTTCGCCAAACTGACGACCGAAGAGCAGCCATGCGTCAAGGTGATGCTGATGATCGTATGATTGATCACCGGAGAAGAAGAGCAGGTCCGGGTCCTGAGCTTTGAGATTTGCGATCAGGTCGGGCTTCTGACGGCGATCGCGGTTGCTGTTGCCTGTGAATGCGGCTACAACGATCTCTTCCTTGTCGATCGGATCACGGCGAATGGAACCTTCGTAAGTGGCTTTCCCATCAAGGCCTACAACCCGGTATGGCACAGTTTTCGATGCATCCCAGTTTTCCACCCGGAAATGCGCTGTCCATTGCAGGTCCTTTGCCCGGTTGTTGTAAGGCTTTTCGCTGACTGTTGCCGTTGCCACGGTTTTCCAGTCTTTGCCGTTTTTGATCTGCAATTCAGCTTTACGGCTTTCACCTTTTGTCAGCGGATAGAACTGGGCTGTCATTTTGAGTATATTGTTATGGACGGTATAGGGTGCAAAACAAATCTTCTTTGTCGGGTCCTGTTCCCGGTAGCGCCACGTCTTTTGTTTCGCACCTTGCTTGGCCTGTGAGAATCCGGTTGTCAGCACAACCGTAACCGCTATCCAGCAAAATATTGTTCTGTTGATATTATTCATTCTCCGGACCTTTCTCGTAATATATTTGCGATCTGTGACTATATCTTAGGTTGAATAGTTTCGGAAGCTATATCTATTTTTTATGCTGTAGATAAGGTTGTGAACGCACCTCTTGAGTGTGTATGTCATGGTACGTGAGCCACTGCGTTCTGCGATTACAAGCACGCCATACGGGGATTATTCGTGACAGCGCGGTTGAGCTTTTCTATCTTTTCAATCAGTGTTAGGTCGACTTGTGTTGAGTATATAGGAGGGTGTTATGAAGCGATATACGGTGTCTGCAATGTGTGTGCTGAACATTGTTTTTGTGGCGGGGCTCAGCGTGCTGTTAACGGGGTGCGGTTGCGGGCGAAAAGGTGAGGAATCGGTGCCTGATCAAGTGCAAGTGGATCCTGCACGTGCGGCATTTGAGGCGCTGCGAGCGGAATTGGTTGCGTTGCAGGAAAATGGAGATCGTGATGCGGTAGTGGCGCGATTGCGCAGTGCACTGAATGATGAAGAGTTGGTTCGCTTCGATAGCACTATATTTGCATGGTTGCTCGGTGAGTTGGTGGCGAGTGAAGAGGGCCTTGTGGAGGCAAGGGCGCTGTATCTGCAGGCGGTCGAAGATAATGAGCCTCGTATGCGCGAGGCATTTGGACTCGTTGCCAATGCGTATTTGCGCATGGAGAATCGAGTGGCGGCTCTTGCATGGTGCCGGGAGCTGCTTGGGAAAGACCTTCCGCAGGAGGTTTCCACACGTATCTGGCTTCGGGTTGCTCAAATGAATATCGAAGATGAGAATTTTGATGCCTGCGTCGACGATGTTCCCACAGTCATCGGTACGCTTTCTCCGATTAATGCGGAACGTATCCTTTGGGCAATTGTGAATGCAGAATTGAAGGCAAGTCGGTTTGAAGATGCAAAGAAACTCCTGGAAGTGGTTCAGGAGATGGAACTCACCGACGAGCGGCTTATTTGTTTCCAGACCCTGGCAAAGGTTGACATGCTTTTGGCAGCGCGAAAACCCCTGGTGGCGCGCGATCTTCTATTGTCACAATGGAAGGAGATTCCTGACGGTGATCTTTCTCGGCGCCTGATGAAGTTGCTGGAAACCTTTAGTGCGGGCGGGCAAGAGAAAGAATTGGATACGCTGGGTGTTTTTGCCCTGGAAAGCTTGGGGGAAAAGCCGAGATCTCAGAAGCACCTGGTGGTCGGTTGGATCCAGGCGGCATCCGATTCGGGTGATCGCGCAGCGTTTGTTCGGCGTATGACGACCGCTGATGCGTCAGGCCAACCTGTTGCGGTGTTGTTGAGAGCGCTTGAGGGTGGGTTCTATGCAACGGTGTCGGGCGGCTCGGAATCTGAGAGAGATGCGTGCATTGCATTAGCGGAAAAGATGCAGAAACGCGTGCCGGAAAAGGATGAGCTCACAGCGAATCGGTTGGCTATGCTGCGATTGGATGGCGCATTCTTCAAACAGGATTTTAAATCGGCTCTAGCCATAATTGATGAAGGTGTTGATGGTCAGGACGAGGAGTGGCACAAGGTGTTACGGAACAAGGTTACCGCCCACCTGGCTTTGGTTGAAGGGCGCACGGATGATGCCATTGCTGGATTTCGTGAACATATGAAGACTGTTGAAGGTTGGGACCAACCCCAGATGAATCCTCAAAGCGGTATCCAGATGTCTAAAGAGTCAGTTTTAGGGTTCAATGAGAAGCGCATAGGGGATATCTACATGGGGGCAGGGCGAGCGGCGGAGGCCAAGGTGGCTTATAAGCGTGCGCGCGCATATTATCAGCAAGCTATTGCTGCTGCTGAGGCGGACTCGAAGGAGGCTGCTGTCTACAAGGAAGAACGGGCCCTGGTTCCTGCGGTAGAGTAGGTGTACATGAGATGTGTGATGGTGCGGCGGCTTATCCGAGGGGAGCGAGGAAAGCCGCTCTGGTTGCACGGGGAGCGCGCCTGTCCTTCGCTCCTGCCTCGCGTCGAGTCAGACGCACTCCATCATCGCGAGTTCGTCAGGAATCGTGACGAGGATGCAGCGCTCATCTGTGGCATCATCGGGTTGGATCAGTTCGACGTGGATGGTCGATTCGACCGGCAACAGGTCGCCAGCTCGGTCGGGCCATTCAATGGCGGTGATGCCGTCACCGAAGAGATAATCCTCCAGTCCCAATGCGAGTGCTTCATCGGGTCCGGAAAGCCGATACAGATCGATATGGTAGAGCGGCATCCGTCCCTGGTACTCGTTAATGATGGTAAACGTAGGGCTGGTGATGGGGTGCGATATTTCCTGTGCGCTTGCCAGTCCTTTCACAAAACAGGTTTTGCCGGCTCCAAGCGGACCGTGCAGGGCCAGTATCGTGCCGCGGGGCATGTTCATGCCTAATGTTTGTGCAATCTCCTGTGTGGCTTCCGGAGTGGATGTCTCAAACCGTTTCTGCATGGTTTAGGCCTCCTGGTGCTGCTCGAGAAGTGGAGCAAGGTGTGTCCTTAATTCGGTTGCGAGGTCGCGTGACTTGTATCGTGCGAGACGTTCCTGTTGTTTCTTTAGAACAGCTTTTCTCAGTGGTTCCTCGCAGGCCAGGCGGTGGATCATTTCGGCGACAGATGGGTAATCCTTTTCTTTAAAGAGAACCCCTGCGCCGTCAAGCGTCTCAGGAACAGCGGCCGCAGCGAAGGCGAGCACGGGAACCTCTCGCGCCATGCATTCCAATAAGGGAATACAAAAACCTTCGTGTTCACTCATGCACAGGAACACATCGGCACAGGAATAGTAAGCATTAAGCATGTCCTGGGGAACGGATCGTGCAAAATGAATGTTGCCAATCCCCAGGTCCTTGGCCAGTGTAAGCAGGTAGTAGTAATAGCGCTCCGTACCATCAAAGGAGCCGACATGAATAAAGCGAGAGCTGCCGTTGACATCGCGATGGTATACTGCGAAAGCGCGCATGGCATCTTCAATGCACTTGTTCGGCACGCATCGTCCGACGAAAAGCACATTCACACAGCCATCATCGAAGCGTTTGATGACCCCATGGTTAACGTTATTGGTTAAGTGTGAGAAGTCCAATACGAGGGGGAGCACTTCTACGTTGTGGTAGCCAAGTGATTCGAGCTCGCCCGCATTGAAGCGACTGTCCGCCATGTTGACCTGTGCCACGCCAGCGAGAGCCGCGACCTGTTCGCGACCACGTCGCAAGATCATTGCGGTTTGTGCATTGATCAGTTCAAAGTAGTTTGCAGGTGTTACGTTGTGATAAAGAAGAGCTTTACGACACGGTAGCGTTGCAAATACCTCGTTGGCTTCAGTGCCCATTGACAGGTGTAACAGGACAATGTCATCGGGGCCGATCGCTTCGCCGGCGGTGTGGACGTCCAGTGCATCTCCACGGAGTTGCGGAAGGATGTTTTTAGTTTCGCAGAATATCTTTGATGATGCGCCCCAGGATTCAAATACAGAGCGTAGTGCCCGTGCTTCGTTGCTGATGGCATCTCCGTTTGTATATCCGGCAACAAATTGGTGAATGGCCTGCATTACATCACTCCTGATCCGTCACTGCTGTGGCTTTGTGTGAGCATTGTCGTCACTATGATCCTCAATCTTTTGAGGAATCTGCTCTGCGGGTATCCCGCTTTCCCGTAGCTTCTGTTCAATGGCTGCATTGCCTGGCGCCTTGGTTAGGCTTTGGAGCCAATACTTAATGGCTTCGCTAGAATTACCCAGTGACTGGTATGTGTCGCCAATATGATCGAGAATGGTTGGATCTCCCTTAACGAGCGTGTTGGCACGCAACAAATCCTCAAGAGCTTTATTATACTGACGCTGCTGAAAATATACCCATCCCCGTGTATCGATATAGGCTCCATTGTCGGGGTCTTTCTTCAGTGCCCGGTTGACCAGGTCGAGGGCTTCATCCAGTCGTCGGGCCTGTAATGCCCAGGTATAGGCAAGATAGTTTAGCGATTCCACTTCCTCGGGGTATAGTTTGATGCACTCCAGGAGCAGGTTTTCCATATCGTCATGACGGTTGAGTTCTTCGCATGCAGAGGCGTAAAGAATGTAGAAATCAGGCGTAAGCGATGTCTGCTTAATCTCGGCAACAAGGCCGCGAATACTTTCAAATGTGTCGGCCGCATCCTGGTAGTTGCCCATGTTAAGATTGGCATATGCCAGCATCAGCAGCATTTCGACGTTCTTCGGGAACGCTTCCAATCCCTCCTTGAGTGTGTTTATGCCGACAGCGGGCGTTTGTCGTAATTGAAGCGCAGCAAGACGACTGAAGGATGAACTGTGAGCTGGATCGATTTGCAATGCGCTTTTCAGTGTTTTGAGAGCCGCTTCAGTATCTCCCTGTTGCTCTTGAATTTGAGCCACAACCTGTAGAAAATCGCTGCTCCCGCGCTTATAATGCTCTGCCAGGAATGAGAAGAATGTGATGGCCCTTTCAAAGTTTTTCTCACGCGTCCAGTGAGTGGCGAGGACGGTCAGTTGAGTGGCAAGCGCCTCGGGTGAGCCTGCCTTTTCGAAGCCTTCAGCAAGAATCTGCATGGCCTCGGCATCGCGATTCTGTGAGAGTCGGATTTGTGCGTGTTGCCAGTATGCGTGAGTCCGGATGGGGGCAAGTTGTGAACTCTGGTAATACAGTTCGGCGGCCTGGTCCAAGTGGCCCAGCACCTGGTGCAGCGCTGCCAGTTCAAAATGCGCCTGGGCAGACTCTGGGTGATAGAGGCGCAATTGATCCAGCGCCTCGATAGCGGTTTTGTTATCGCGCCGGCGCAATGCGGTGTTTGCCAGTTTGCGGTGCAAACGTGCGCGACCGGGGTCGAGTTCGGTTGCGCGCTCAAGCGCGTCGAAAACGACGTCAGAAGAACGGCCTTCCTCACCTTCGGCAACGAGTGCCCGAGCGTATTGCCCCAAGGCTGAGGCAAAAATCTGCTCGGATTCACTCAGCTGAAGGTCTTGAGTTCCGGTCGGTTTGCGCAACAAGCTGCAACCGGAGAGGAGGACCAGCAGCCCTATAAACAGCGAACGCATCGCCGGGGCCTCCTTCGGGGTCCAACGTTCTGAACTACAAGCGCGTTATTTATTCTTGTGTCGGTTCGACTTGATGCGCTTGCGGTATTTGTGCTTGGTCATTTTTTTTCGACGTTGTTTCTTGATTGATCCCACGTGTTTGCTCCTGTGTTTATGATAATGCTTAGTCGCCGACTGTTCGGCGCGTGTTGTTTCTTTCTTATGGAATTATTTTGTTCAGTGGCAGCTCAATGATGCCCTCTGCGCCTGTTTTCTTCAATGCTGGAATAATCTCGCGTACAATGGACTCTTTTACGACGGTCTCAATTGCTACCCAACCATCGGAGCGCAAGGCATTGACAGTGGGGGCATGCAGCGATGGTAATATATCGGTTACCTGCTCTACTGCGTCTGCCGGCACGTTCATTTTTAGCAGAACTTTGCCTTCAGCAGCAAGAGCGCCGGTGAGTAGAAGTGCGAGTTCTTCGATTTTTGTGCGCTTGCCTGCGTCTTCCCAAGCCACTTTATTGGCGATAAGTCGCGTTGTGGATTCGAGTACGGTTTCTACGATGCGCAGATTGTTAGCTCGAAGGGAGGATCCTGTTTCTGTCAGATCTACGATCGCATCCACAAGATCCGGGGCCTTTACTTCGGTTGCGCCCCAGGAGAATTCGACTTCAGCTTCAACGCCGTTATCCGCCAGGTAGCGTTTGGTCAGCCCAACGGCTTCTGTGGCTATCCGCTTGCCCTGCAGGTCTTTAACTGATTTGATGGGTGAGTCATTTGGCACAGCGACGACCCAGCGTACGGGACGCATTCCCTGTTTTGCATAAATGAGTTCCGTCACTTCAACGACATCAGAACCATTCTCAACAATCCAGTCGTGCCCGGTCATGCCTGCATCTAGCATGCCCAGCTCAACATAATGGCTGATCTCTTGTGCTCGGATAAGGCGCAGATCAAGCGTGGGGTCGTCCACGGTCGGAAGGTAAGAGCGCGAGCCTGACCGAATATTGTATCCGGCCTTTTTCATGATTTGAAACGTTGCTTCTTGGAGGCTTCCCTTTGGTAGGCCCAGAATCAGTTTTGCCATGCCTATGTTTTCCATCTTCTATTCAGTTCTCATTAACTACACTGCTCAAAATTGAGCTAAATCGACACGAAAACGCGGGATTCTAGACAAAGTGACGGCTTACGTCCACCCTTCGTTTGAACTTTTTTTGTTTTTTGGCATGCTTGGTGTGCAGGCGAGATCGATCATGGTGTACACACCGTGACGCGTCGTCCTTCTTTGTGAAGGCACTTGTCGACCATGTAGCGAAGTGCTTCAGTATATGCCAGATGTTCCTGAACTTGAATTCTTGCGTGGAGGGATTCTGCTGTATCGTCATCCAATACTGGGACGCTTCGCTGAATGATAATTGGGCCAGTATCGGTCCCTTCGTCAACAAAATGCACAGTGCATCCGGTGACTTTAACCCCGTAATTGAGTGCCTGTTTCCACGCGTGTAGACCGGGGAAAGACGGGAGCAGGGAGGGATGGATATTGAGGATGCGGCCGTCGAATGCCTGGAGAAGGCCTTTTTTGATGATGCGCATAAACCCGGCCAGCACAATGACCTCGGCACCGGCATCTTGCATAATCTTTATATAGGCCTGTTCTGCGTCTGCATCCAACTTTGTTTTAAAAGGGGCTGCGCTGACGTATTGTGCAGGTAGATCGTGTTGTCTTGCGCGTTCCAGAATGAAGGCGTCCTCGACGTCGCTGATGATGCAGACGATCTCTGCATGGAGTTGACCGTCACGAATGGCATCAATAATAGATTGACAATTTGACCCGGAACCCGAGCCCAGTACCGCAATTTTAAGGCGGGGTGTTGATAGCGTTGACACAGTAACCTCCTGATGCAGACTAAAAATTTATTTGTCTAGCATAGCAGAGAGACGCTATTGACAGCAAGCGCTTGACATGATTTTGATTTTCTATACTCTACGTGGACCTTTTTTGGCAAAGGGGGCGATTAGCTCAGTTGGCTAGAGCGCCACGTTTACACCGTGGATGTCGGGAGTTCGAGTCTCTCATCGCCCACCAGCCTTCGCTCGCAGCGCAGCGGAGAGCGGAGGCTGTCACGCCGTAGTCATTCCGAGCTTGCGAGAAATGCGAAGGCGGACTTTTGCATCCGCGCTGCGAGGCTACGGCTTGGCATGCCACTCGTAATGGAGCCGGGTCAATACCATTAACGGGGGCAACTCCGATCTTCTGGGTCTCCTGGAGATCATTTCGAGCTTGCGAGAAATGCGAAGGCGGACTTTTGCATCCGCGCTGCGAGACTACGGCTTGGCATGCCACTCGTAATGGAGCCGGGGCAACACCATTAACGGGGGCAACCCCGATTTTCCTAGCTACACATGATTCTGACTCTTAACCTGTAATTCCCAAAATTCCTGAAGCCGAAGGCTCTCCTTGATATCATTTCCATCTTGTTATGGAAACCTTCGGTAATACCGTTGTTCTTGGTGAACCGCCACATAGCTGCCACCTCCTCCGCCCAAGCCCCAGGGTCCTGCCGAGTGTCTCCATATGCTCCAATCCGCAGTTCTTGAGCTGCTCAATGAAGTCGAGGAGCTGCGGGATGAGTTTTCTGCGACATGTTCTGGCCGTACAGGTTTTCTTCCTGAGCAGGGCATCGAGGCGCTGCTTGAAGTCGTAGATAGCCAGGATGTCGGGGTAGGGGACCGTATCATGCACCTCCATTGTTTAACACATGCTTCAGAACCACCACGGCGGCGCCACCGGCCGCGGTGACCGTTATCGTCAGTGTCCAAGGCGTGCCCCCTCCCCGCCGAAGGCGAATCTTCCTGACAATCGGTCTGTTGTCGTTTGTTGTGCCATAAACACTACCTCGCCACAAACTCATCTCAGTCGCTATAGCGTCTTCAAATAGATCAACTTGTCGTCCCCGCGTCTATAGAAATCAGCCACCGTGGCAGCCAGGTGATAATTCTTTCGTTCATAGAAGCGGCGTGCAGGTTTGTAGTTGGGGCGGGAGGATGTCTCCACGACGATCAACCGGCCTTTTGCATCTCGAATACGCCTTTCGACTTCCGCCAGGAGGGCGGCGGCGGCACCGCGTCGACTGTAATCAGGGCTTACGGCGAGCCAGTACAGATCAAACGTGCCTTCGGTGCAAGGGGTTGGTCCGACACAGGCCCATCCGGCCACGGCACGGCCGATGGCAGCCGTATACGATTGGTAGTGCCCGCCCTCGTTCTCATCAAGGGCCTCTTCCAGCACCTCGCGGGCGACATCCAACTCGTACAACTCGAATATGCCTATGTCTTGAAGAAAGGCCTGGATCGGCTGCGCGTCTTCTGGGAGGCTCCTACGAACCGCAATCCGCCGTCTGCCGATCCGGCACGGCGGGGATGGCGGCCCATTCTCTATCGCGCATCCTGACCCAATGATCAGCGACTTGACGAAGTCTTCGAACTCAATTCCTGCGGCGTGCAGGGCAGCGGTAAAACCAGCATCCGGTGAGATGTCGGGATTGGGGTTGACCTCAATGACAAAGGGATTTCCGTGTGCATTCACACGCATGTCGATGCGGGCATAGTGGCGGCAACCGAGCGCGTTCCATGCGCTGAGCGCAGCGGCACGGATGCATTCCGCTGAGGCCTCGTCAATATCCGCGGGAATGCGTCTGGGCGTGTTGGTGAATTCGAAGGAATCCTCAATCCATTTGGCCCGGTAGTCCACAATGCGGGGGCGGTCGGAGCCGAAGGTGCTGAAATCAATTTCGGCCAGCGGCAACACGATGGGCTGTCCGTCACGTTCCAGGATGGAAACGTTGAATTCGCGTCCTTCGACATAGGCTTCCACGAGGGCCTGTTGGCCAAAGTCCGCGTGAATCTGCTCCACCTTGGCTTGCAGCGCCTTCGGGTCGCCAGTGCGGATGACCGAGGTGGCATCGATGCCTTCGCTCGCGTCGGCGCAGAGCGGCTTGACAATGAGGGGGGGGGATGGGGCGCCGCGCGTTGCCGCGGCGCCGGGAGGAATCAAGACCGCTTCAGGAACCGGGACACCGGCAGCTTTCAGGGCACATTTGGACAACCACTTGTCCAAAGCCAGGAGCTGACAGGCCGTGCCGCTGCCCGTCCAGGTCTTGCCCAGCGATGCACATACGGCGGGGACGAGACAGGCTTCAGTCGCCGATCCTCCCAGGCTCTCCACCAGATTGACGACACGGCGCTCGGGCGCATGCTGTAAGGCGCTTCCCACGTCCTGCAGTGTTCGAACCCCGATGCGACGGTACGGCAGTCCCAGCTTCTTGAAGGCATTGCAGACCGCATCGACCTCGCGCAGAATCCCGGCGTCCGATTCTACGCCACCGGGGCGTCCGAGCGGCTCGTTAAACAGAACCAGTACGGCGCGGCTCATCACGATGTCGGCTCCGGGCAAGGGACAGCATTAACGTAGGGAATGCGGGCCTCGGCGCTGTGAATGATCGCGCCGATCAGGGCTTCATACGGCATGCCTTGCTGCGTAGCGATCATGGGCAGATCGGAGTGTGTGGGGTGCAGTCCCGGCAAAGGGTTGACTTCCATAAAGGCGGGGCGGTCGCCGCAGTCCAGGCGAATATCCACCCGCCCGGCATCACGGCACTCGAGAGCACGGTAGGCATTCAGGGCGAGAGCTTCAATGTCGTCTCGCAATGTTCCCGGCTGGAGCGCCTCGTAGGAAACACAGGATTCGCACTGCTCCTTGACATCGAACGTGTAGTCCGCTGCCGATGCGCTTGCCAGAATGATGATTTCTATGGTGCCCAGAACTCGCGCTGCACGGCCTGTGCCAAGGATGCCGGTGGTGAATTCTCGCCCCGGCAGGTACTCCTCAACCAGGACAGGCTGGTGAAGTCGATTGAGAATGGAAAGGGCTGCCGTGCGGAGCTCTGCGGATGAGTCGACGCGTGACCGCGCATCGATGCCTTTTCCGGTGCCCTCTGCGACGGGTTTGACGAAGAGGGGATACGTAAGACGAACGTCGTCCAGATCGTCGGGCGTCTGTACCAGGACAAACTTGGGGGTCGGCAGTCCGTAGGACATGACAAGACGCTTCGCGACAGCCTTGTCAAGTGTCGCCGCACACACCAGGGGATCGGAAAATGCATAGGGCACCCCATACATCTCCAGCAGAGCAGGCACCTGCGCTTCGCGGCTGCGGCCCTCGAGACCCTCGGCAATTGAAAACACGAGGTCCCATCGGTCGCCCGCCACGAGGTAACGGGCCAGATTCTGTCCGTGTCCGATGCGGTCGACCGCATGCCCACAGGCCTGTATCGCTTCGACAAGGGCATCGATCGTCTGTTCCGAGTCGAACTCCGCGACAGCGTCTTCAGAATAACCTGCCGCCAGATATTCAGTTCGAAGGTCGTAGACAAGTCCGATTCTCATGAATGTCTTCCCTAATTACCAGAGGCTGGTCCTGGCGTAGAATGCATGTCCTGGAGGATACACGAGCGCTGGTTGATGTGAGACTGGTGTCCGCACGCAAGACTCCAGATGCTTCCGTCAGGCAGGGCTGCGGGAGCTTCATTATAGACCGAGAGCTCTGACTGCGGCTCCGGGTAGCTGACAAGATCGCCGGAAAAATTGCGCAGCACCGTATGGGTTGGGCTTCTCGAAACCACGTAGTTCGGCAGAAGAGGGATCTTGCCGCCGCCATACGGGGCATCCACGACGAACGTCGGTATGGCCAATCCGCTCAGACGTCCACGCAAGTACTCCATGATCTCGATACCCTTCGACAACGGCGTGCGGAAGTGTTCCACGCCGCGCACAAGATCGCACTGGAAGAGGTAGTAGGGGCGGACACGAACACGCACCAGCTTTCGAAAGAGATCGGCAAGCAAGGGCGCGTTGTCGTTCACGCCGCGCAGAAGCACCGTCTGGTTCCCCAGGGGAATTCCCGCATCGGCCAGTCGTTCACACGCGGCTTCGGCTTCCGGCGTCAGTTCCACCGGATGGTTGAAGTGAACGTTGATGTAGACTGGGTGATACCGACGCAGCATTTGAACGAGTTCGTTCGTGATGCGCATCGGCAGTACGACCGGTGTCCGTGTGCCGATCCGAATGATCTCGACCGACCGCACCGATCGCACAGCTTTGAGAACGCGTTCCAGAGCCGAGGTCGCCATAGTGAACGGGTCGCCGCCTGAGATGATCACATCGTGAATCTCCGGGTGTAGGGATAGATACTCTATGGCCCGGGCAAGATGCTGCCTTGTGACGACGACCTCTCTCTGGCCTGCCACGCGTTTCCGCGTGCAGTGCCGACAGTAGGCCGAGCACATGCTCGTCGCAAATAGGAGTGCCCGGTCCCCGTAGCGGTGAATCAACCCGGGCACCGGCATGTCCCTATCTTCGGCCAAGGGGTCGTCTCTCAGAAAAGGGGGATCGCATGGCTCCCTCTCATCGGGAATGCTCATCGCGAATACAGGATCTGAGACGTCGAGAGCGCGGATAAGCGAGGCGTAATACGGTGTGATCGCGAGCGGGAAACGGCGTTTCGCGGCGGCCATGCCGCCAGACACCTGCAAGGCGGGAAACCGTTGTTTGAGTGCAGCAGTCGACCGAATGCGATTTTGAATCTGCCAGTGCCAGTCGCTCCACGCTTCGGCCGCTCCGGCATTCGAGAACGCTTCATCTGCACTGCACGACGGATAAGACGGGGTGCAAACCACCCCGGCAACCATTGCCGGTGGGGGGGGCTCCTCATCAGGATCGCGATGTTCCTCACAAGCGGTCATCATGGCAACATTGCCTTCGTGGATGGCTATCCTTGCTGTGCGCTTCATATCGTCAGGTTCTTTTCCCTCGTGAAGTCTCTGGTTCTCGCCTTAACGGCTGAGCCAAAGCCTTCTTCACTTGCACTGCCACGGCTGCTTTCCGTCCGGAATAGCATTACACGTGCTCTCCTTTTCTCAAAACCGCGCGGCATTTCCCGCACAGGGGTCCGTTGTCGGCGAAGTAGAGGGTCACTACCTCTTCGCGACAACGACTACAGGTCCATTCTTTCTCGGGCCCTGCCTCTGCTTCAATCGTCTCCTGCTGGTTGCTCACCAGCACGTCCGGATTCTTCATTGGTCTCCCGACCCTTCTTCGACCAGCACGCTGAGTTAGTAGTCCCCATCCATACGGCTCTCATATTCACCCCCACCGCCCGCAGGTTGCTTCTCCGGGATCTCGGTGACCATGCATTCGGTGGTGAGCATCAGTCCCGCTATGCTGGCGGCGTTCTGTAGCTCGCAACGCACTACCTTAGCGGGATCGAGTACGCCGTCTTGAATCAAGTCCCCGTATTGGCGTGTCAGCACGTTATAGCCGTAGCTGCCTTTGTGCGCATTGACCTCACCAATGACCAGGGACCCTTCCATTCCAGCATTGTCAACGAGTTGCCGGAGAGGGGCTTCAAGGGACTTGCGTACAATCTGCACACCGATGGCTTCATCCCCAACCGCATCGACCTTGTCGAGCGCTGATTGCGCACGCAAGAGAGCGATGCCGCCGCCCGCGACGACACCTTCCTCGACGGCGGCACGCGTTGCGTGCAATGCGTCGTCGACGCGATCCTTTTTCTCCTTCATCTCGACCTCGGTGGCTGCACCAACGTTGATAACCGCCACCCCGCCCGCCAGTTTCGCCAGACGTTCCTGGAGCTTCTCGCGGTCGTAATCGGAGGTCGTATCGTCGATCTCTTTCTTGATCTGGGTGATGCGGCCTTGGATATTGGATCTCTTGCCCGCACCTTCCACGATGGTCGTCTTTTCCTTATCGACGGTGATACGCTTGGCGCGTCCGAGATCTTCCAGTTTGACGTTCTCCAACTTGACCCCGAGATCTTCGGTCTGGCACTTGCCTCCAGTCAGGATAGCGATATCTTCCAGCACTGCCTTGCGTCGATCGCCAAAACCAGGAGCTTTTACTGCACAGCACAGGAAGGTGCCACGCAGCTTGTTAACGACCAGCGTGGCGAGCGCCTCACCCTCTACGGCCTCCGCAATAACCAGCAACGGGTTCCCCGCCTTGGCAATGCTCTGGAGCAGGGGTAGCAGGTCCTGGAGGTTAGCTATTTTCTTCTCATGAATGAGGATATATGCGTCCTCCAACACACACTCCATGGCTTCCGCGTTTGTCACGAAATACGGAGAGAGATAGCCTTTGTCGAACTGCATCCCTTCGACCACCTCGAGAGTCGTCTCGATGGTCTTGGCTTCCTCAACCGTGATCGTGCCGTCTTTGCCGACCTTGTCCATCGCCTCCGCAATGATCTCGCCGATCTGCGTATCGCCGTTCGCCGAGATCGTGGCTACCTGAGCGATCTCCTTGTGCACTTTGACTTGCTTGCTCTGCTTGGCGATGTCCGCGACCACGAGCGCAACAGCCTTTTGCATCCCGCGCTGCAGAACCATTGGGTTCGCGCCAGCCGTCACGTTTTTCAGGCCATGCCGAAAGATCATTTCGGCCAGCAGCGTCGCAGTGGTGGTCCCGTCGCCAGCAACGTCGCTGGTCTTACCAGCAACTTCGCGCACCATCTGCGCACCCATGTTTTCGAACGGATCCTGCAACTCAATCTCCTTCGCCACTGTCACCCCGTCCTTGGTGATCGTTGGTGCCCCCCATTTCTTGTCGATGAGCACGTTCCGTCCTGCCGGCCCCAGCGTCGTCTTGACCGCTCTGGAGAGTTTCTCCACGCCGGCAAGGATTGCCGCACGTGCCTTGGTGTCGTATTTCAGTTGTTTACCTTTGTCTGACATCGTCGTTCCTCCCGAGCCCTTACTCGATTACGCCCAGAATGTCGTCCTCTCGAACGATCTGGTATTTTTTGTCGTCCAACTTGATCTCGGTGCCGCCATACTTGGGCATAAGCACCCGATCGCCCTTCTTCACGGTCATTGGAATCTTCTTGCCATCATCGGCCAGTTTTCCTAGACCCACGGCGATCACCTTGGCCTCCTGCGACTTTTCCTTGGCCGTATCGGGAATGACAATCCCGCCTTTCTTGACATCTTGCTCTTCGATGGGCTCCACCAGAACCCGGTCCGCCAACGGTTTGATCTTCATGATTGCTACCTCTCACCTACTTATTAACTTTTTTCGAAATCCGCATCAACGACGTGGTCGTCATCCCTGCCGCACAGTGTTTCCTTACTTTCACCGCCTTACTACAAGTGCGAGCCTTGGGGCTTCCCTGCATCCGCTGATTAGCAGTCCGCGTGCCAACTGCCGAAAGACTGCAGACGAAAGGTTGTAACCAGCTGTCCGGCAATGTGTTGAACGGTCTCGCTGGTTTGTGCACGGCGTGCGCGGTACAAAGAGGAGCGGCCGATCAGAAAACCTAAGCCGTACGATCGGAAAACGCGTTCCGAAATTTGCACGCGCCACCGGGATGAGGATATCCCGCAAGATGCTCACTTTTACCCGTAATGATGGCGGTTGACGCGGCCAAACAATTTTCCCGCGGCACTGGTACGCTAAATGCTAGTGTCTCGTATTGAGAATCACACGGCCCTGAATAGGGGGCGAATCAGCCTGGTGGCTGCACTCCGTGGTGGTTGTAGTAGCAGAGCCGGGTCGGCGGGCAGGATGCGCCGCATGACCAACGGAGCCGGCTGCAACTGCCACGTGGGTGTACTTTGGTTGGTGGTGTATTGGGAGGGGAAAGCAAGGGCGGCATGAAAGAGACTATGGGTACATCGATTCTAATCATTGAGGATCACGAGCGGATGCGGCGAGCCATCTTTGATCACCTTCATATGTCGTTTCCCGACTGTGAAATTCTGGTCGCAGCGACCGGCGAAGAAGGTCTTGCCCTGGCTCAGACGCACAGTCCCCAGGTTGTTGTGACGGATCTCTGTCTCCCCGGCCTCAACGACTTTGAGGTCACCCGTCGCATCAAGGCTCTGTGCCCGGTCACCGGCATCGTGATGTGCTCGGCCTCGGATGAACCCGATGATCGATACGTCGCTCAGGAGGCGGGGGTCGACGAATGGGTATCGAAGGCCGAGGCCATCGATGACCTCGTGCCCGCAATCCAACGACATCTCGCTGGGGGGGTAAGTCCGAGTCAGGATAGACACGAGAACGGAGAATCTGAGCCTATATTGGCGAGTCTCGTTGGACTATCGTCGGAGCATGCGGAATGGTAGCCCCGATCTGGGCTATTGATGGAGGGGACGGCCCTCTCGTGGCGACGGCGATACACGACGGAACGACCGTGCGGGATGAGGTGCGCCAACATATGCTCCTGCCTGATGAGGTCCGCAGGCGCGAAGAAGACCCGTTTACGGCAGCATGGACGCGCATCGCACCAGTGCGCATTGTCGGGCTGCATTCCCGCTTTGAGGTCGACCTAAACCGCCCCCGCGAGACCGCCGTATACCGCACTCCCGAAGACTGCTGGGGATTAGACGTTTGGGACGGTCATCTTCCCGAAGATGTTGCAGCGATATCTCTGGAAGCATATGATGACTTTTATGGAATGCTTCAGGCTCTCTACCGCAAGTTGGGCAACACGTATGGCCGATTTGTCGTATTCGATCTACATAGCTATAATCATCGTCGCGATGGGGTGAATGGGCCGACGGCCAACAAGGTCCAGAACCCTCAAGTTAATGTTGGTACCGGGACCATGCGACACCGGTCGCAGTGGGCGTCGATCATAGACAGGTTTACTCAGGATCTTAAGCGATATGACTTCCATGGCGGAACACTCGACGTGAGAGAGAACGTGAAGTTTCAAGGAGGGCAGCATGCCCGTTGGGCACACGAGACTTTCCCGGACTCGGCCTGCGTACTTGCGATCGAGGTGAAAAAATTCTTCATGGATGAGTGGACAGGGAAGGCTGATCAAGAACTCGTCAAGGAAATCGGTAAGGCGTTGGCATCCACCGTGCCCGGCGTGCTTGAAGAATTGGCATGGTTATGATGTCTCCAGAGAAGACGCGAACAGTGACAGGGACGGATACGCTTGGTGTCGTTCAGCGCAGGCTGCGCGAGAATAAGCCCGTGCGTCGCACGTTGCCGGAGTGGGGCCGAATCCACATCGACCGTCAGATTCCCTTCCTCTGCATCTATCGCCGCCCATCGAAAGGCGCTGGTGAGGGAACTGAAAGACTGGTCACGAGTGAGGCATCTTATCTGATCTGCTCTGGTGAACGGCGTCTGCAGAGCGGATTAGCTGAGCTCGTGCGGGGCACGGCAGAGGTACTCGTCGAACAGTTTGGCGCTTGCCTCCTTCTTGAAGTATGGGAAGCCCCAGCGGACACGCTTGAGGAGACGGAGACAACAGTCGGACAGCTGGCACCTGAATTTCGGATCGTGGCAACCAGGGGCGCATCACGGAATGGTATGACAGCGGATTTTGAGGAGGCTCTCGGTCGCGTAAAACTGGGGCGGAAGCAAGCTCGCGTGTCAGCCGTGTCCGCAGCCAAGAGCTGCCCCAAGGGAATGCGTCCACTTCTGAGCGCATCTGACGCTGCCAGCATGGGGTGCCTGCTTTATGGCCTTGAGATCGCGCCCGTCTATCGCAGCGCCGAAACCGGCGAACTGTTTCCCCGTGTGCTACGGGGGCTTCGACACAGCTTGAGCATCGCCCTGAGGCGCGCCTTCTTCGATTTCGCGTGTAAGCACACTACCCATCATCCTCGCCACTTTCATACGTTGGGGAGACGTGCCGTCGTCAAGGCTGTTTGGGACGTAGACCGAAAGCTGGCAGAGGCTAGTGACCAGTTTGATCTCCTGCTTCAGATCACGCCGGTGAATGCCGAGCAGGCCTGGCGCAAGTTCAGAAGATCGAAATGCCAACGAAAACCGACCTTCCACTATCGGCCTCTTCCTGCTGAACCTGTTGTGCTTAAACGCAATCTGTACAAAGCGCCAGTGGAGCGTATTGAGGACCCGGCCCTGGCATCGATCTTCCGCGAGAAGATGGACGAAGTGGACCGCCAGATTACCATGATCCAGGATCGGGGCACTCCACGGTTTCTGCATGAGAGCATCCAGTTGTTTGGATCTGTAGGGGATGACCTGTTTGACCTTGCCGTCAATATTCTTGAGGCAATTCCTCCGAGAAGTCGGGAAGGGGCCTCAAAGGGGCTTCTGGGGCCAGAGCAGGTTGCACATCGGGCGCACCAGGAAATCGAGTACCTGCGCCAACAGTACCCTTCGATGAGCGGGGACGTGGAGATCCGTTCAGACGTGACCGGCGTCATGGTTTCGCGCGGCAACCTGCTGGTCAGCGACCATCTTCGCGTCCCGGAATCGCGCATGAATGCACTGCTCCAGCATGAGATCGGCACGCACGTCCTGACGTATCACAACGGTCGCAGCCAACCTTTTCGACAACTCTACACGGGGTTGGCGGGGCACGACGCGCTACAGGAAGGGCTTGCCGTCCTGAGTGAATATCTGGTCGGCGGCCTGAGCCGACCTCGCCTCCGCCTACTGGCTGCCCGTGTGGTTGCTGTTCGATTCCTGCTTCAAGGGGCATCATTTATCGAGACCTATCGGCAACTGGAAGGCCTATACGGTTTCGCCGAGAGAACGGCTTTCATCGTGACCATGCGAGTGTATAGGGGGGGCGGGCTGACCAAGGACGCAGTCTATTTGCGTGGGTTGCTTCAGGTTTTGTACTATATTGAGCAAGGCGGTGAGCTGAAGTATCTGCTGATCGGTAAGATCGCAACCAAGCATATTCCTGTTATTCGGGAACTGCTGTGGCGAGGCGTCCTCCATGAGCCCCCTATCACGCCACGTTACATGGAAGCCCCCGAAACAGAACGTAAACTTGACCGCCTGCGTGGCGGAATAACAGTAATGAATCTCATTGAAAGGAGATAACGATGGAGAAGATGAAAATAGGATTCCTCGTAAATGACGTGATGACCGAACAGGCGGGGTTCACCACAACCCGGCTCGCCCATGAGGCCACAAAGCAAGGGCATGAGGCGTTTTTGTTCGGGGTTGGCGATTTGGCCTACGACCCGGACGAGTTCATCCGCGCCCGGGCCCGTACGACGGTCAAGAAGTCGTTTAAATCACACGAAACTTATCTGAAGGAATTGCAGAGCAAGAAGGGCGTCTTACGACGCATCACAGTGGATGACCTTGATGTGCTGATGCTCCGCAACGTGCCATCTGATGACTACCTGGCGCGCCCCTGGGCGAGTACTGTGGCCGCGGAGTTTGGACGCCTCGCCATGCGCCACGGCGTGATTGTTGTCAACGACCCAAATGGTCTCTCCAAGGCAGCCTCGAAGATGTACTTTCAGCTCTTTCCTGAGGAGGTCCGCCCGCGGACACTGATCACACGCGATCGCAATGAACTGAAAGCCTTTGCCAAGGAGAAGGGGGCGATTGTGCTCAAGCCCCTACAGGGCTCTGGTGGAGCCAGCGTGTTTCTTGTGCGCCCCGACGATGTTCCGAATCTGAATCAGATGATCGACGCGGTCAGCCGGGATGGGTTTGTTATAGCGCAGGAGTACTTACCGGCAGCATCGAAAGGCGATATGCGGCTGTTCATGATGAATGGCCGCCCGCTACGGGTGAAAGGCAAGTATGCCGCGTTTCGGCGCGTACGTAGTGGTGGTGACATGAGGAGCAATATCCATGCCGGCGGCAGTCTGGCCCCCGCCGAGGTCACGGACACCGATCTGCAGATTGCGGAAATCGTGCGCCCGAAACTCGTGCAAGACGGCATGTTCCTGGTCGGCTTGGATATCGTGGGCGACAAACTGATGGAGATCAATGTCTTCAGCCCCGGCGGTCTGGGAAGCGCCCAGCGCTTCACCAAGGTCAACTTCAACAAGGTCGTGATTGGGGCGCTTGAGAGGAAAGTTGAATATATGCAGTACTATGGTCGAAACTTCGATAACACTGCGATGGCCACTCTCTAGCGTTGATTTCGCTGACCTCTGAAAATGTGGACAGAGGGGTGATGCAGAAAGTCCATACGGAGTAGAAATGTGTTGGTAGTGCCATACGCGAAGCGCGGGATCACTGACTTCACGTTGCGCGGTAGTCTTCTTTCCTGAGTCCGTACCGTTTCATTTTGTTGAAGAGGGAACGGGGTTCCATTCCGGCACGTTTGGCTGTCTCGCCGATGCGACCTTCGGTGAGGGTTAAAAGCTTGGTCAGGTAAGCTTTTTCAAAACGATCAATGGCCGCCTCGCGGATCTCTTTCATGGGCAGGGACATCCATTCATCAGGAATTAGATCGATACTGCATGGGAGCATAAGCGTTTCAACGCCCTCTTCACCCGCTGTGATATCTTCGGGGAGGTCTCCGAACGTGATCTGGCTGGTCCTGCAGAGCAATACCGCTCGCTCCATCACGTTGATCAGTTCGCGAACATTTCCCGGCCAGGAGTAGTTGCTCAACGCCTCCAGTGCGGCTGTTTCGATTGACCCAACGCTCCGCCCGATCCTCGAAGACAGTCCTTCCAGGATAGAGGATGCAAGTGCGGGAATGTCACCTCTGCGTTCCCGAAGCGGGGGAACATCAATAGATACCACGCCGAGGCGGTAGTAGAGATCCTTACGGAAACGCTTCTCCTCTACTTCCTCTCTGATGTGCCTGTTTGTTGCGGCAATGATGCGCACGTCTATGGGGATCTTCTTTTCGCTACCAACAGGCGCTATTTCGTAGTCCTGCAGCACATGCAGAAGTTTCACCTGCAAATGAAAGGGTATTTCTGTTATTTCATCCAGAAACAGTGTGCCCCTGTGCGCCAGTTCGAAACACCCTCGCTGGGTCCGCGTCGCACCGGTAAAAGCGCCCTTTTCGTGACCGAACAACTGGCTCTCAAGAAGATTCTCGGGAATAGCGCCGCAATTAACGGATATGAAGGGCCCGTCAGCACGACGGCTATCGTAGTGAATGGCTCGGGAGAGGCGCTCTTTTCCAACTCCCGTTTCTCCGGCAACCAGAAGCGGCGCATCACTGTCTGCGATGCGATGAACCGTCTTCATGAATTCCTGCATGATGGGGCTGGTAGACACAAAATCCGTCAGCTCCGGCCGTGGCGTAGCCCTACGCGCTGCAACCGTCTTTGAAAGCAGGTCTCGGCGTCCCTCGACGATACCGCAGATGGTGTCCCTCATCATATCATCAGAGATTTCCGAATACAGGGCCGCTTCGGCTCCCGTCGCACACAGCCCGGCAAGGATCTCTGCGTCATCGCTGTTCGAGAGGACGATAAGTGCCGGTGAATTCAGGGAATTGGCAATACCCCGGACATATTCTTCTGCCGGGTCGGGAATCACGGACTGATAGACAATCAGAATGTCGGAAAGAATTTTGTCGGTGGTCTCCCATGTGACCTTGTCTTCCTTGGGCACTCTAACGAAGGCGTCTATATCTCGCAAGATCCGTTGAACACGTGATTGAAGTCTGGGTTCGTCCACTAAGAGTAGAATCCGAAGCTGCATCAGGGCATCCTTTTTGACTTATGAACCGCCTATGGCCTATGCCGAAGGCGAACTACTCGCTAAGGGAGCGTAGTCAAAGCTCCATGCACGCGCAAGCCCTTGTTGACTGGGCGATTAACTGGGCGATGGGCCGTGGGCCGGTGGAAGGGGCGGGATCTAGCTCGTTTCTCGGAACTGCTCTTCCGATATTTTCGGAAACTTCCGATTTTCTTCCATCGATCCGCACGGCACGGGTGTTTTCTATCCAGAGCCATAGCACGTCCATAGGGCTGGTTTTATCAGGACATTGTTTTCGTTTCCCGACTTGGCACGGCACATGCGGTACCCATAGACAACCACGTGATAGCGGGGGCAGGAGTATGAAACGCGAAAAGTCCATTTCACGAGATGGCGCAAAGCCAGGGAAGCGGACCGCTAAGCCGCGGGTGAGCGGTGAGGGCGGCAAGTCTAGCCATAGGATCCGTGCAGAAAATGACCAGTTCCAGCAGATGAATGGTGCCGAGAGCACCTACTTCAAGAAAGCATGAGCAAGACAGGCGGACAGAATCGGCGGTGTGATGGGCGCAAGCTCGTCAGGTGCAGGAGGCCTCGGGAGGACGATCAGGGCCGGGGCAGCGACAAGGGCAAGTTGCTCTATCTCAGGGCCCCTGTTCCTGGCGGGCTGGGACAGGGGGCCATGAACAAGGGGCAAAACAATATGAACTGTGGCGCCCTCAAGCAGATGGGAGTGATGAATGGTTAGCGAACAGCGACTGTATAAAGTTGGATACGACCGATATATTCAGCATGGCGGCGATTCGCCGTTGCCGGCCGATGTGAAGGCGTTCCGCTTGCGATCCCGAGGCGAGGACCCTCCCCACATCCCGCTGCCGCGGGGGCCGGTAGTGTTCCACTTGGGTATAGAAGTATCATACACAAGGAGAGTCTCTTGGGATGGCAGGAGTCCGCTGCCGGACCTAGTGCTTAAGTACATACGTGAGCACGGTTCGTTGCCGCGCTGCGGCATAGACGAGATATTCGTAGACGATTCGCGGGTAACCTCATTCGATCCCTGTGCTGAGTCTTCAGATTCCAAAGACAGTAGAAGGCAAGGCCCAGGGCCATCGAAGTCAAAATAGGCTAGCCGGAGGCACGAGACGGTCGGCAGGCAGGGAGTCGGGGACCTCCGACAGTCAAGCACGGACAGAGAGACGAGAAAGACAAGGAGTAAAGGCTATGACAATGGCGACGGAAACTACAGCAAGAACCACTTCAGGGACGACCAGCCGTCCACGCAAGAAGAAAGCAACGGCGGAAGATCGTTACCTCAAGATCCAGGCAGCAGCCTACTACTTGGCCGAGAAGGACGGTTTCAGGGAGGATGCTGTCGAGTACTGGCTGGCAGCGGAAGCGAAATCTGGCACGTAGGAGCCCCCTCAGTCATGAGCAAAACAGGCAGGGCGAACCGCCGACGGGACGTCAGCAGGGCCGTGGTGCGCAAATGGGGAAACAGGGAGTGCCACCGCTGGCAGGACGACGAAGACGCACAACCACTCCAGGGGGTCCGATCGTTCGCAATCGACGAAAACGGGTCGGCCCCCGGACGTGAACCGCATCACGCGACGAATGGAGATGTAGAGATATGAAGGTTGAACTGAAGAAGATTCTATGTCCGATTGATTTCTCAAGGAACGCGGCATACGCGACACAGTACGCTGTGATGTTCGCCGAGACACACGGGGCTGAGTTGCTGCTCCTGCAGGTCCATGATCCGTACGTGCCATGTCACCCCATAGAGTATCCCGGTGTGGATGGCGACGTCCGCCTGTGGTTGACCGCGGGGATGGAAGAGGGAGTTGTCGGGCACGAAGAGCCAGGCGACGATCTGGGCAAAAGCTTGCAGCGCTTGGCCGCGGACCTCCATGAAAGGCATCCTGACGTCAATATCAGGCCACTTCGCGCGCCCGGAAAGCCGTTTGTGGCGATCGTCCGTGCGGCTGAAGAGTATGACGTGGACTTGATTGTTATGGGTACGCAAGGCCGTACAAGGCTGATGTATACGCTTATCGGTGGCACGGCAGAGAAGGTTGTGCGCATGACGCCGTGCCCCGTGCTAATCGTGAAGCACCCCAAGCACAAGTCTGTAACGCCGTGCAGGTCGCTTCTGCGGCAAGGCGACCGCGCAACCACGGACTACGGTCATTTTGGCAGGCCTGGCTTGCCGTGGGAAATGGCGCCGACAGTGTAGTGCCGTCGGGCCGCGAAAGGAGGCAGGACAATGAAAAGCTTGCTGATGGTGATCATACTGACGGGTATAGGGCTGCAGTTCTCGGGGTGCGCCGGAAGTCTCATCGAAGATGATGCTGGCTTTCGTTGGCAGCATAACACCGCCGGGGGGCAGCTGGACTCCGACGCGGATGACGACTGGTAGATTCCCGTAATGGCCAAGAAATACGCGATTCCCAGAAGTGCGCTTCTGATAGCCTTGTAAAGTTATCGTACCCCTTCCCGGCGGTCAACGTCGAAGCATGGGTCTGCTCTGCACACTCGCCCGGGCGGGGTTATGCAAGACGGTTTCGGAAGTCTTCGTAGCAGAACTCGCGGGAGATATCGAGGGCGTTTGACCGTGCATGATAGAGCGCTATCGCTGGATGACGCAGACCATTGAACATCGTGGTCTTCACCATTGAGTAGATTGCCATATCGCCGAAAAAGAGTCGATTGCCGGGTCGGAGCGGCTCGTCGAAGGCGTAGAGGCCAATCACGTCTCCAGCAAGGCAGCTCGGTCCTGCGAGACGGTATGTATATGCGCCGCTTCCGGCATCACGCCCCTCAACCGCATTTTCACAGCGCAGCGAGGTCCCGCACCGATAGACATGCGGTCGATACGGCATTTCAAGCACATCAGGCATGTGTGCGGTCGCCGAGATATCGAGGATCGCCACCTCTGGTATTCCCGGGCGGACATCCAGAACGGATGTCAGCAGAACCCCAGCATCGAGCGCCACGGCTTCGCCCGGTTCAAGATAAACTGTCAAGCCATAGCGCAACTGCGCATCAGAAATCAACTTACACAGGAGATCAACATCATATCCCGCCTTGGTGATATGGTGGCCTCCGCCCATGTTAACCCATGACATGCCCTGTAAGAGATCGCCGAATGATTCAACGACAGCATTCCAGGTCGTCGCAAGATCCTCCGCGCCCTGTTCGCAAAGGGAATGAAAGTGCAGGCCGCTAATCCCTTCCAGGGATTGGCCCTCAAATTCATGGCGACAGATACCAAGGTGGGAACCCGGTGCGCAGGGATCATAAAGGGGAACGGTTTGGGTAGACACTTCAGGATTGATGCGAAGGCCGCACCGAATCGGACGCGCGGTCCCGGCAACGCGATCCCGGTAACGGTGCCACTGGGAAAATGAATTGAAGATAATCGTGTCGCATGTCTGAACCAGTTCCTTGATATCTAAGTCGCTATAGGCAGCAGAAAATGCTTCGACTTCGCCCATGAACTCCTCACGGCCCAGACGGGCCTCGTAAGGCGAGCTAGCGCAGGTGCCATCGAGATAGTGCCGCAGCATTGGGAATGTCCGCCACATTGCGTAGGCTTTGGTTGCCAGCAGTATCCGGCAGCCAGAGCGCTGCTTGACGTCTGCCAACAGGCGTGCATTGGTTTCCAGAGCCTCAACATCAATGGCAAAACAAGGCGTGGCGATATCCTGTGGCGTCATGGCGCAGCATCCTTCGCACGCCGGATTGCCCCAATTGTATTGTAGACCAGCCGTGCGGCGGCAAACTCGGACACATGCGATCCCGCAATCGGTGCCAATTCCACAATGTCAAAGCCAACGACAACACAAGCACGGGTGATCTGGTTGATGATGTCTATTGTCTGCCACCACCCCAGACCGCCGGGTTCCGGCGTTCCCGTTCCCGGAATCACGGAAGGGTCAAGCCCGTCGACATCAATGGTGAGGTACACCCGGGGCGGGAACCCCTCCGGCAGCCAGTCTCGCGGTAGTGGGGCAGATCGCAAGTCGGCCGCATCGAAGCTGGCAACCTTGAACCGCTCGCGCACGGTCAGTTCCGGCTCAGAGATCGCACGGACGCCAATCTGGACCAGCGGCATGCCCAGATCCTCAACCGCTCGCCGCATCACGCATGCATGACTCAGTTGTGAACCTTCGTACGTGTCGCGCAAATCAGCGTGGGCATCAATTTGGACCACACCGACGGGATCACCTGCTGCCGCCATGGCTCGTAACGCGCCCAACGTCACGGTATGCTCGCCTCCGAGCAAGACGGGCACTGCTCCCATTGCAAGCGACTGCGTCACCTCCTGCCCGATAAGATCAAGACTTGTCGCCGTCTCCGTCGTAAAAATGCCTGCGCGCAATGGCACGTCAGTCCCGTCATGGGCTTCGAGTTGCTGCGAAGCCGCGATCAAAGCCGCAGGCCCTTGCTCCGTGCCTTGGCCGTACGAGACGGTGTCTGCGAGAGGTGCGGGGATTACATGAAACATGCATGCGTCCCGCGGACGTCGTTCGATCTCTGACTCAAGAAAATGCATAGTTTGTCTCATC
Organism: Kiritimatiellia bacterium; assembly: GCA_016783565.1. Taxonomy (GTDB): domain Bacteria; phylum Verrucomicrobiota; class Kiritimatiellia; order UBA8416; family JADHWI01; genus JADHWI01. The sequence continues at coordinate 9,666 of JADHWI010000016.1, read as the reverse complement.
GGCAGCAAGTTCGACAACTTTCCATGGCAAGCCGAAGCAATTCAGATCCTCCATGAACGGGTCGGGGTCCATCTCTTCCATATTGAACACGCCATCGCCATCCCAAACATGCTGTAGTACGAGTTTGGCGCCAATCATCGCGGGGACACCGGTTGTGTATGAGATAGCCTGTGAATTGGTCTCACGGTAAGCCGCTTCGTGACTGCAAATATTGTAAATGTAATAGCGTTTTGGCATACCATCCTTCACGCCGCTTACGATACAACCAATGCAAGTCTGTCCCTTGGTAAGCGGGCCAAGGCTCGCCGGATCCGGCAACAGAGCCTTGAGGAACTGCAGAGGAACAATCTTCTGGCCTTTGAATTCGACCTCATCAATGCGTGTCATGCCGACGTTGCCCAGTACTTCCAGATGCTTGAGGTAGTTGTCTGAAAAGCTCATCCAGAAACGGGCACGCTTCAGCTCCGGGATATGCCTGGCCAGCGACTCCAACTCCTCGTGATACATCGTATAGATGTTCATCGTGCCGAGGCCTTCAGGCAGCACGAAGGGGCGACTAACCGAAAGCGGTTCGGTCTCGATCCACTCTCCCGCCTGCCAATAGCGCCCCTTTGCGGTGACCTCGCGAATATTGATTTCGGGATTGAAATTAGTTGCAAAGGGCTGGCCGTGGTCACCCGCGTTGCAGTCAACAATCTCGATCGCACGAACTTCATCGAAGTAGTGCTTGCGCAGATACATCGCAAAGACGCTGGTCACGCCGGGATCAAAGCCCGACCCGAGAACAGCCGTCACGCCTGCTTCGCGAAAACGGTCGTGATAGTCCCACTGCCAGCTATACTCGAACTTCGCAGTGTCCGTCGGTTCGTAGTTGGCCGTATCGATGTAATCGATTTCCGCCGCTAGGCACGCATCCATGATATGCAAGTCCTGATACGGCAACGCAACGTTGAGCACCAGATCGGGGCGATGCTTTTCAAGCAAGGCCGTCAGCTCCGGCACATTGTCCGCATCCACGCTGCAAGTCAGAATGGGGCGGTCCAACTCCGCCGCAATCGCTTCGCACTTCGACATGGTACGACTGGCCAGAACGATCTCGCCAAAGACCTCAGGCAACCCAGCGCACTTATGCACCACAACACGACTGACCCCGCCTGCCCCGATAATCATTACTTTGCTCATATAGTCTACTCCTCATCCTGTCTGAAAAAGTTTTCCCCGTGCCTCTATAACATTATCGCTCAAAATAGGTATAGCCACGCATGCCAGCGTCAAAGGCATGCACAGCGTCGCGGCGTGCCACCACACTCATCCTGCCGTCTCGAACGGCTTGCTCGGCCAACTCCTTGATCCTGCGCATAACGCTCTGGGGATCATACTCGACATAGCTCAAAACATCCGCAACCGAATCCCCCTCGATCTCGCGTTCATAGTGGATACGGCCGTCGTCGTCGATCTGAAGGTTCACCACATTGGTGTCACCCAGCAGATTGTGAAGATCGCCAAGCGTTTCCTGGTAGGCGCCCACCAGAAACACCCCAAGATAGTACTCGTCGCTCTCATGCAGTTCGTGCAATGGCAGCACCCGGGCCACGTCGCGCAAGTCAGCAAAGCGTGTAAGTTTCCCGTCACAGTCGCAGGTGATATCGGCAATAATCGCACGTCGCGTCGGTTTCTCATTAAGACGGTGCACAGGCATTACTGGGAAGATCTGATCGATGGCCCACGCATCGGGAAGCGACTGAAATACACTGAAATTGCCGTAGTAGACATCGGCAAGACGCGGCGCCAAATCCACAAACTCGTCAGGAACAAACGGGAGTGTCTCGGCAAGTTCGAGGGCGCGAAACATAACATGCCGGAAGACCCGCTCAGCCAGAGCGCGCTGGCGAAGTGAGATAGCGCCGATCTTGAAAAGCGCTCGGAGTTCATCGCGGTAGAAGACTGCATCATGATAGCACTCTTGGACATTGTCGGCAGTCAAGCTTGAGGGGATTTCGCAAAGACGGTGTAGGTGCTCGTGGGCATCATCATCCAATTGGGGTTCCTCAAGCGCCGATTCGAAGCGACTGACATCCAGCACATTGAAGAGCAGAACCGAATGGTAACTCACGATGGCACGTCCGGATTCGGTGATAAGCACCGGATGATCAATATCCGCATCATCCAGCACGCCCATGACACCTTCAATGATGTCAGCACAGTACTCCTCAACACCATAGTTGCAGCTACAAGCAAAATCAGAGTGAGATCCGTCGTAATCAACCGCCAGACCACCTCCCAGATCAATAATACCCATCGCCGCACCCTCATGGACAAGCCCGGCGTAGATGCGGGCAGCTTCCCCGACGGCCGAACGGATATCGCGAATATTCGGGATCTGCGAGCCGAGGTGATAGTGCAGCAGCACCAGCGTATCGAGCATGTCTTCTTCCCGCAGGCGATCCACCACGGTGATCAACTGCGCAACTGTCAATCCAAAGAGGCTGTTATCGCCTCCGGACTCCGACCAGCGTCCACCGCCCTGCGCTGAAAGCTTCATGCGGACCCCTAGGGCGGGGCGCACTCCAAGACGAAGGGATTGCTCAAGGATCAGATCCAGTTCGGCGGGGGTTTCAACAACGAGAACCGCGTGCACGCCCATCTGCTTGGCCCGCAACGCCAATTCGACGAATTCCTCATCCTTGTAGCCATTGCAGATCAGATAGGCCTCGGGATCACGCAGAAAGGAAATGGCCGCTATGAGCTCAGCCTTGCTCCCGGCTTCAAGGCCGTGATGGTGGCGGGCCCCAAAGGTGCAGATTTTACCGACCACCTGTTCCTGCTGATTAACCTTAATCGGATAGACGCCACGGTAAACGTTACGGTAGCCAGATTCAGCAATGCTCCGATGGAAAGCAGCGTTGATCGCATTGATACTGGATTCAAGGATATCCTCGAAGCGCAGCAATACGGGCATATCGACGCCGCGTTCGCACAAGCCGTCAATAATCTCGCGGAACGCGACACTGCAATCTTTGGATTCCCCCCTTGGCGAAACGCAAAGGTCGCCCTTCGTGTCGACGTTAAACAAGCCCTTCCCCCAACGGGGTACGCCATAGAATTCAGCCGATTCTGCAGCCGACCAAGCGCTTGACTCATGAAATGTCTTAGACATGCATTATCCTCCCGAGCTAAGTTGCAGACAGTTCGATACTACAGCAATGCCCTAAATGCAATCCATCTTCATTGACTCAATAGTTGTAAGGGCATTGACGCCAAATTTCGGAACTCCTTTTCCGCCTCTATCGGAAATCCCCTACCTCCTCCGATGGCTCACAGCACGCCGCGCTCTCGGCAGCATGCATAACACGCTTGTATTCTAGTCATTTCGACTCATTTCGCATTCCGCTCATGGGTTGGCACGCCAAGTGCGTACTGAATTCAACGTATAGACTAGATGTCGAGGGAACGACGATGACACGGAAGAAAACTAGAACGCCCAGTAAGGTAAAAAGGTCTAGAGAGACGCCCAAGACTCGGGCCAAAAAGGCGGTCAAGCCGACCGCGGACGTAGATCAGTTCCAACAGATGAACGGAGTAGAGAGCACATACTTCAATAAGGCATGATCGAGAATCGTTGGTTGACGGGCCGAACGCGGGAGGTCTGGAAGCCATGGTGACATTGACCCGCAGAGTCGACAAGGAGGTGTGTCATGGCAGTGGTAAGGTGGGATCCTTTGCGCGAAATCGATGATATGTTCGACCGTTATGCGCGGGGGGGCAGTCTGCCGCAACGTGGCAACCAAAGTGTTGCCACGACAGGTGACTGGGCTCCGCGTGTGGACATTGCGGAGACGGACAAGGCTTTCGTCATCAAGGCGGAAGTTCCCGAGGTGAAGAAGGAGGACGTCAAAGTCACTGTGGACAACGGTGTTTTGACCGTCGCCGGAGAGCGCCAGCAGGAGAAGGAGGACAAGGGCAAAACGTTCCATCGCGTCGAGCGCTTCTGCCGCCACATCGCAACTTGAGTGTGATCGCAGCTTGCCTTCCGCCGTGGATCATCCATGTGGCGGCTAGGTGATTAGGAGACAGATTTCTCATAAAACTGGGTGACACCTTTCTTTTTGGGACACCGTAATAAAACGGTTGTCCAGTAACCATGCTTCCACAGCCAAGCGCCATGCCTTGTCAGGGTCATAGCCTTCCACGGCTGTGAACTCCAGCATTTTTTCTCTTACTCAGTTCTGTTGAAAGTTCGGTCTCATTATCTGGTCGCTAGCACAAGGACGGGACCGAAATCATCAATGCCCATTAACTCTTTTCCCAGTCACTCTTTCTGTTACGATATGCGCATGTTTTTCGATACACACGTACATTTTCATGAGACGGATGGGGATCGCGGGATTGATGATCTGGTGACGCGGGCCGCTGCTGCGGGAGTGAATCGGTTGGTTGCGGTGGGGGGCGATTGTCCGATGAACCGAATGGCCGTGGAGGCGGCACGTCGCTATCCCGAATCGGTTTGGCCTGCGATTGGTTTCGATCGCGATCAACCGGCAGCGCTTGCCATGGAGAGTGGGGGCGTGGCGACCGGATTGGAACGCTTGAGCGATAACGTGCGTGCCTTGAGAAAGCAAGGTGTCACGGTTGCGGCACTGGGTGAAATGGGACTGGATTATCATTACAGTGCAGACACCGCGGATGTGCAGAAAGCTTTGTTCGAGGCCCAGTTAAGTCTTGCTGAGGATTTTGGACTCCCGGTGGTGGTTCACAGTCGGCTGGCTGACGATGATACTCTACGTCTTTTGGAGCCTTTTGCGGACCGTTGTCGTGACGCTGGTCGATCGCCCGGTGTGCTGCATTGCTTTACGGGCGACCAGGGTTTTGCGGATCGTCTGCTGGCACTCGGCTTACTTATCAGTTTCAGCGGTATTGTGACATTTCGCAATGCGGACCCGCTACGTGAGGTGGCGCGCCATGTTCCGGATGATCGCATTCTGATTGAAACAGATACTCCTTTCCTGGCTCCGGTTCCTTACCGGGGTAAACGCAATGAACCGGCCTTCGTCACGGGTGTGGCAGCCTGCCTGGCAGAGGTGCGCGAAACAACGGTTGAAGAGATTGCACGTATCACGACTGACAATGCACGTGCGTTGTTCGGGGTGTGAGGTGTGCCTCGACATTCTTTGCCGACATTCCTTGAATCAGCAGGCGTTTGTTGCGGGAGGTATCGCCGGACAACAAGGTGATATCACGTTGAGAGATCTCAAGTTTTTTGGCGAGAAATTTGATTAAAGCGCGATTAGCTTTGCCGTCAACCGGGGGGGCTTGCAGGCGAATTTTGATAGCGTCGCCGAGCGTCTCGGCTACGGCGGTTCGTGAAGCGCGCGGGATGACGCGTATGCAAATCTCGGTTCCCGATTTCTTTTGGCAGGTCCAGCTCATTAGAAGAGGTTGCTGTAGCTGTTCCGCAGGATGCCCATGAGGAGTTTATGGATGAACTCAAGCAGGAAAATCATCACGATTGGCGTGAGGTCCAGCGGGCCGATACGCAGGGGGTAGCGACGAAGAGGTCCCATCAGGGTGCCGGTCCAGTTGTGGCAGAACATCATCAGGCCGTGAGAGCCGGTGAACATGGCGATCCAGGAACCGATGATCAGCACGATTAATGCACCACGCAGGATCGCGAAGACAGAGGCCACCCCTCCCAGCGCGATGATGAAGGCGCGTGCGACGAGTGGTACAATACCTCCACTGCCAGTGATGATATTGAGTCCGGGATTGCTCGCGATCTGCATGGCGATTGCCAGAAGCATGCCGGCACCAACCAATATGGCGGGACGCAGTTCAAGTCGGGCATCACAGAAGGGGCGCGCGAGCCAGTACAGAGCGCCTCGAGAGTTGTCGAAAGCTGTCTGCCGGCGGTCACGCACAAAGAACAGAGAGATGCTCCAGATTTGGAAAAGCAGAATGCCTAAAGAACAGAGGCTGAAGAGGAAGGCGTGGAAGAAGTGACCCGCGGGGGGGGACCCGATCTGCACAATGCCGAAAGTCAGTGACCATGAGGTGTTTCCAAATGAGAAGGCCAAGGCTCGGAAAGCGAGTAGAAGCAAGAGAATGAAGATGCAGATCGCGCGATCGGAAAGACTTGAGAAAATGTCACGAACAAACTTTATGGATGTCTGTAACCAGCGTGTGATGGGTGCAAGGAACGGGTTATACTGGATTTCGCGACTGTGGTCAGTCCAGATCCCGAACCAGAAGATCATAAAAGCAATATTCAGAAGTTTGTCCCATGTGTCTACTTGCATGGTCGGCATGTTCGTTGCTTAAGGCGTGCAGGTCAAGTTCAGATAGCCTTTTGGGAATTTCAATTTTTCCACTGTTGCTTGACCTTGAGGCATGTGGGCGGTATAGGTACGCGCATGATTTGTCCATCCAAAGAAGTCTATGAAAAGCTGGCAGCCGAGTACGACGTGGTGCCGGTATACTGTGAGATGCTCGCAGACACAGAAACACCGCTTTCCGTGCTGTGCAGGTTCTCCGATTGTACGAATGCCTTTCTCTTTGAGAGTATGGAAGGTGGGGAGACCTGGGGACGTTATTCTTTTGTTGGCGTTGATCCCGAGTTGTTGCTGGAAGTCGATCATACCAAGGGTGGGACCGGGCAGTTGGAAGTGTTGCGGAAGGTATACCAGGGGATAAAGGTTGCCGAGCTTCCAGGGTTGCCACGATTCTGCGGAGGGGCAGTGGGCTTTCTGGGATACGAAGCGATCGGTGAATTTGAACGTATGCCTGAGCCGAAGGCGGATGTCGGAAAGGTGGAGCCCTGCACGCGCTTTCTGAAGGCGGATAAGCTGATTGTTTTCGACAATGTGCGTCACACGATAAAGGTTGTGGTATGCACTCGGCCAGGCGATGATGCGGCAGGTGCATATGAGCAGGCAAGAGAGACCATTGAAAGCATTTCGACGCGGGTAAATAGCCATCTGGATTCCTTTGAGACGCCGCACTGTGAATCTGTTGAATTTGAGTCGAACATGACACCGGATGAATTTCGGGAGGTGGTTCGCCGCACGAAAGAGTATATTGTCGCCGGTGACATTATTCAGGCGGTTTTGAGTCAACGTTTCTCTGCTCAATGTGCCATACCACCCGTTCAATTGTATCGTGCACTGCGATTCTTGAACCCATCGCCATACACGTTTTTCCTAAAGATTGGTGAGCGTACACTGGTGGGTTCTTCGCCGGAAATCATGGTGCGCCTCACCGGTAACAAGGTCGAGGTACGTCCCATTGCCGGGACACGGCCGCGGGGTGCCACGGAACAGGAAGATCGGCAGCTTGCAGACGAGCTGCTTGCGGATGAGAAGGAGAAAGCCGAGCACGTGATGCTGGTGGATCTGGGTCGTAATGACGTGGGACGTGTGGCGGAGTCCGGCAGTGTTCAGGTTACTGAGTACATGGTAATTGAACGTTACAGTCACGTCATGCACCTGGTTTCGCATGTGCAGGGGATATTGCGTAAAGATTGTGATGCGTATGATGTCATGGCAGCCACATTCCCGGCGGGAACGTTGAGTGGTGCACCGAAGATTCGAGCCATGGAGATTATTCACGAGCTTGAGAAGGGGCCCCGTGGAGCCTACGGCGGTGCGGTGGGTTACATCGATTACAGCGGCAACATGGATTTGGCGATCACGATCCGGACGTTGGATATTCATGATGGTACGGTGTCGGTGCAGGCTGGTGCCGGTATTGTGTTTGACTCGGATCCCCAGAAGGAATTTGAAGAAACCCAGCACAAGGCGCGAGCCATGCGGCGTGCTGTGGATATGGCGGCCAGTGGGCTGGAAGTGATTGAAGGTGGCGGATAACATGATTGTTCTAGTCGATAATTACGATTCGTTTACGTACAACCTGGTTCAGATCCTGGCCAGCCAGGGAGCGGATCTGCGTGTGTTTCGGAATGATGAGATTACGGTCGAGGAGATTGAGGCGATGGAGCCCGAGGGTATCGTGATTTCTCCGGGGCCTTGTACGCCTACTGAGGCAGGCATTTCTGTTGATGTCATCAAGGCGTTTAGCGGGAGGCTTCCTCTGCTGGGCGTGTGTTTGGGGCATCAGAGTATCGGTGCTGCTTTTGGCGCGGTTATCACAAATGCGACGCAGATCATGCACGGTAAGACGTCTAAGGTGGAGCACGACAAGGGCGGGCTTTATCGCGGGATGAAGCAACCCTTTGCCGCAGGCCGATATCATTCACTGGTGATTAAGCGAGATACGTTGCCCGCCGAGTTAATTGTGGATGCGACGAGTGATGACGGCGAGATTATGGGAATGCATCACAGTGAGCATCCGACTTATGGTGTGCAGTTTCATCCCGAATCCGTATTGACGCCAGGTGGAAAACGGTTGCTCAGAAATTTCCTTCAGATTGTGGAAGCATGGCATCAGCACGAGGAGGACCCGCAGGCATGAAGCAGTACCTTGAGAAGATTCTGGAAGGCACGGACTTAACGCAGTCGGAAATGAGTGCGGCATTTGACCTGATTATGGCTGGAGAAGCGACGCCTGCGCAGATTGCTGCGTTCATTGTCGCGTTGCGGATGAAGGGCGAGTGTGTGGATGAAATTGCCGGAGGTGCGGCCTCCATGCGGCAACATGCTCTGTTTATTGATGCGGGCGGATTGCCTGTGGTGGATACTTGTGGAACGGGCGGTGACTCCTGTGACACTTTCAACGTTTCGACGACGGCCGCCTTTGTCACGGCTGGTGCAGGCGTGCCAGTTGCGAAGCATGGTAATCGGGCAATTTCGAGTAAATGCGGTTCGGCTGATCTGCTGATGGCATTGGGCGTCAATCTGGATGTTCAGCCGGAAACAGTTGAGGAATGCATCCGCGATGTGGGTATTGGTTTTTTGTTCGCGCCTAAGCTACATCCAGCGATGAAGCATGCCATGGGGCCACGGCGTGAACTGGGTGTGCGGACTGTCTTCAACATGCTGGGACCTTTGACCAATCCTGCCGGTGCAAAGGGTCAGATTATCGGGGTATTTTCGGCTGAGTTAACCGAACCCTTTGCCAACGTGCTGCGGTTGCTTGGAAGTCGTCGTGCATTCATTGTGCATGGGCAGGACGGTATGGACGAGCTGACCACGACCACGACCTCGCGTGTCAGTGAATTGAATAATGGGCAGGTTCGCACGTACGAGCTGGATCCTTGTGACTTTATTGATGATTATGCGGATGCGGATGATCTGGCAGGCGGAGATCCTGAGACGAACGCTGCCATCACGCGTGCAATATTAGCCGGCGAGAAGGGAGCGCCTCGAGACATTGTGTGTCTCAATGCGGCCGCTGCCATCGCGGCAGGAGGCAAGGCGGAGAGCTTGCAGGACGGATGGAAACTGGCGCAGGAATCTATTGATAGCGCGCGCGCAAAGGACGCTCTTTCCGGGTTGATTGAAGGAACGCGCGAGGGGTGAGGCAGGGGGGGATGTCTGGGGGCGTGGCTTGCGAATGGGGACGTGGCTTGCGGGGGATGATTGACGAATGGCGAATGTGGGATTGTGGGAATGACGACCTGCCCGAAATGCTTCGCATAACGATGTAGGCGGGTGGGGGACTTAGCTTCTGGCATGGCTTATGGTGAGCGACAGGGGCGCAGGGGGGGGGATGGGG
>JADHWI010000049.1 GCA_016783565.1 Kiritimatiellia bacterium | reverse complement strand
AATTCCTCGCGGACTACGTTCAAATGGGAGTCTTTGACTATGATCCATTCCAGGTCCTCGACCAGGACGGCGTTGGACGACTTGTCGAAACCGCTGTAAAACTGGGCAAGTCCACACGCCGTCGCATCAAGCTGGGCATATGCGGTGAACATGGCGGCGACCCGCAATCCGTAGTATTCTGCCACAAAGTCGGGCTCCACTACGTCTCCTGCAGTCCGTATCGCGTGCCCATCGCACGCCTTGCGGCGGCACAGGCCGCTTTGGGGAAGTAAAGACGAGGTCCTACCCCCAGCGTTGTCTGCGAAAGGTAGGGCGTGCAGTCCCTTGCGCGCCGAGGTAGGGTTCGCAAGGCCATACAGAGCTCACACAACAAGATGCCGGACGGCGAGGGACCGCCGTCCCTACATGGAAAGACGCTATAAACATGAACGCAGAAACGATTCGAGACGCCATTCGCGATGTCCCTGACTTTCCCAAACCGGGCATTCTATTCAAGGACATCACCCCCGTACTACAAAACGCCGAACTGTTCCGCGGTGCGGTCACATTGCTTGAAACTTTCTGCAAGGAATGCGGAGTCGAGAAGATCGCCGCCATTGATGCACGCGGATTCCTCTTCGGCGGCGCAATCTGCGATCGACTCAACATTGGCTTCGTACCCGTGCGAAAGCAGGGGAAACTACCCTACAAGACGTTCGAAGAGACGTATGACCTTGAATACGGGTCCGCCACGCTGGCAATTCACCAGGATGCATTCGCACCCGGCGAAAAAGTGGTCATCATCGACGACTTGCTTGCCACAGGCGGTACCGCAGCCGCAACCGCAAAACTGGTTGAACGGGCCGGAGGCGAAGTCGTCGCCATAGGATTCCTCGTCGAGCTCGCATTCCTCAACGGACGGGATCAGCTGCAGGGATACAACGTCTGGGCTCCGATCGCATTCTGATCGGGATATGTCTGGATTGCCTGCATCGCCACATTCCACTGGTCAAAAGCGAACAAGCCGAACCACCGAGAGGAACTCAGATCATCTCTCCACTATCTTCGTGTTCTCCGTTCTCAGCCCAGCGAATCGCACGATGAAGCAATTCCGTAGCGGTCTTGACACCCAACTTACGCTTAATATGCTCGCGATGCGTCTCCACGGTCTTCACGCTTAAGCCGAGGGAAGCCGCAACTTCACGTGTGCTGCGACCGCTGCCCAACAGATGAAAAATCTCCAGTTCACGATCGCTCAAACTCTGAACCCCTCCACTCAACCGTGTATCCTGAGATGTGCCATCCAGCATTTCTTTGAGCAAGAGTGACTTGACCGGATCACTGAGATAAAGTTCGCCGGAAAGCACCACACGAATTGCCTCAATAACCGTTTCAGGGGACTCCTGCTTCATCAGGTAACCTCGCGCGCCGGCACGCATGGAACGCTCCGCATAAAGACTCTCATCATGCATCGATAACATCAGGACTGCAGTCTTGGGAACCCGCAACTTCAATGCTCGAGTCAAGTCAATGCCGTTGGACCCTTCCAGAGAAATATCCACTAATGCCACATCAGGCTTGAGCTTGGAGATTTTCTCAATCGCATCGACGCTGTCCCCCGCCTCCCCACAGACTTCAAGATCATCCTCCTGAGCAATAAGCAAGGACAGTCCATTCCTCACAATCGGATGGTCATCCACGATGAAAATGCGCTTTGCCGCACTAGGCGAAATCTTTTTTCTGGTGTTTGCAGACATATTTAACTCCACTATTCTCGACTTCATATAGTCAACGGGCCAGACACACCCTGCCCTTGAAATGACCCTAAGTAACTTCAGTAAATACGTCAAGAGACCAATAATCTTTTTTTTCAGAATCTAAAAAGTTTTGCATTTTCTTAGAACGTGCATTACAGCACCCGCGTTACCCGTAAAGAAATCGCTTTGATTCTACGAAGGGGGATTGCTAATGTAGAAAACCTGTACATTTACAGCAGAACAGATGCAGCGACATCAAGGAGATTAGATATGACAGAGCGCGAAGTAGCCTTTCTGGGACCGGTGGGAACCTATTCACACCTCGTGGCGCAGAAGCAGTTCGGCAAGAACGCGCGCTTTCATCCCCTGCCCACGGTACTCGATGTCTGCACGTTCGCGGCGAAACACCCCACAGCCCGGGGCATCGTACCCATTGAAAACTCATCGGGCGGCGCAATATACGAAACGGTTGACATCTTATTGGAAAACCGACCTCGTATCTATATCGAACAAGAACTCTCGTTGCATGTCATCCTGGCCCTGATCGGACGCCGCAACGAAAAAACCACCAAGCTCTTCTCTCACTTTGTCCCGCTTGAACATTGCACTACATGGATCAAAAACACCTTGCCACGCGTAGAAAAACATGCGGTCGCCAGTACCGCAATTGCCGCGCTGCGTGCCGCAGCAGAATGGGGCGGCGCTGCCCTGGGAAGCCGTAATCTGGCTAAACTCTACGGTTTGGATATTCTGGATTATCCAGTGGAAACCGACATGCCGAACATCACCACGTTTTATGTCGTCAGTGGACGAAAGGTGGCTCCGGAAAAACCGACCAAGACAACCGTGTGTGTCAAGATCCCGAATGAACCGGGAAGCCTCTACAACCTGCTGGGCACTTTTCAAAGCGAATCGGTAAACCTGTCGCGACTCATTTCCCGCCCCATCCGGGGATGCCCGCGCGAATACGCATTTCTCGTGGATGTCTCTGGAGGACTCCATCAACCCAACGTGCGCAGTGCGCTGGCCAAGGCCCGCAAACTGGCTACAGAAATTCGAGTGGCGGGCAGCTATCCTTGTCGCAGAGCCTTCCGCTCCTAGTCTATCATGAATAGTTATTTCATTATCATACTCTCCGCCATTATACTGCATTACGTGCTCGACACCCTCTCCGACGCACTGAACCTGCAGCATATCACCACGCACCTCCCGACGGAATTCGAAGACAGCTATGACCCGGCACGCTACCTGCGATCACAGGACTACCTGCGCGCCTGTACGCGTTTCGGTCTTTTCAGCGACGCCATACATACGACTGCCATCCTCGCATTCATTCTGTTGGGTGGCTTCGCAGCAGTGGACGGTCTGGCGCGTGCCGTTGCCCGCGGAGAAATTCTCCAGGGGCTCGCATTCGCGGGCATACTCGTACTTGCCTCACAACTGCTGTCTTTACCATTTTCAATCTACAGAACATTCAAGATCGAAGAATCGTTCGGATTCAACAAAACTACGCCCCGAACTTTTGTGCTCGATTTGTTCAAGGGATTGTTGCTCACCGCCCTTATCGGTGGCGCCATCTTTGCCGCCGTCATCTGGCTCTTTCTCGCAACCGGAGAGCTGGCCTGGTTGTATTGCTGGACCGCCATATCCACCTTCCAGATCTTTCTCCTGTTCATCTCCCCATACGTCATCATGCCCCTGTTCAACACATTCACCCCCATGGAGGATGGCGAACTACGCACAGCACTGGAAACCTACGCCAGGAAACAGAACTTCCACATGCAGGGCATTTTCACCATGGATGGCTCGCGACGCTCTTCCAAGTCCAACGCTTTCTTCACCGGTTTCGGAAAATCCCGCCGCATCGTTCTACTGGATACACTGATTGAGAAACACAGTATCGATGAACTGCTGGCCGTTGTGGCACACGAAATGGGCCATTACAAATGCCACCACATTCCCAAGGCAATCGTGCGATCTCTGCTGCTTAGCGGCGTAATGTTTTTCGTGCTGGGCCAGTTTATCAGGAACCCCGGACTCTTCGCCGCATTCCGTATTCCCCCGGAACATGTTTCCGTCTACGCCAGCCTGGTGTTCTTCGGTTTCCTTTTTGCTCCCATCAATCTGGCACTGTCAGTGGTTGAACACGCGATTTCGCGAAAGCATGAATACGAAGCCGATGCGTTTGCCGGGCGCACCACGAAAAAACCGCAGGCCATGATCAATGCGCTCAAAAAGCTGACGGTGGATAATCTCGGGAACTTGACTCCCCACCCTTTCAAGGTATGGCTCAGCTACAGTCACCCCCCCGTACTGCAGCGCATCTCAGCCATCCGCAAAGCTGATACAGAACAACAGCAGACATAATGTGAACCGAATTCTTATACGGCCTGAAGAGCTTCGAAACAACGCGTCCGTGCATCTCTCGGATCAACGCGCGACGCATGTTCTACAGGTACTCCGCGCGAGACCCGGCCAACAGGTACGCGTAGGACTACTAAACGGCGCCACGGGCACCGCTATCATCCAGAAAACATCAAACACCAGCGTACAACTGGAATGCTGTTTTAACGGACCGACGCCTCCCCTCCCACGCATTGATGTCCTGCTCGCTTTACCACGCCCAAAGGTCATGCGACGGCTCTGGGCACCCCTGGCCATGCTGGGCGTACACCGGATCATTCTGACCAATGCAGCGAAGGTGGAACGCAACTACTTCGACACCCACTGGCTGACTCCTGAAACCTATACCCCACGATTGATTGAAGGACTTGCGCAGTCCGGCGATACACGCGTACCCGAAGTCACAATCGCACGCCGCTTCAAGCCACTGCTCGAAGACGCGCTTGAGACACTGTGTCCATCACCCACTTTGAAACTATGTGCACATCCAGCCGAAGACCGCGCACTGCCACCCATCAATAACACACAGCAGGTACTGCTCGCCATCGGCCCAGAAGGCGGATGGACCGAGTTTGAGCTTTCACTGCTTGAGGAAAACGGGTTTCATCAGATGGCACTCGGATGGCGAAGATTGAGAACCGATATCGCCTGCACGGCATTACTGTCTATTATCGATGCGCATCGCACAACAGAAGAAGAACTGAACGGACACAATGAATAAACGATCCTCACATCAGCACCGCGAGAAGCGTGGACGCGCAAAACCCCACGGACGCACGAACCGGTCACGCAGGGACAATGCTCCGGCGAACCGCTCAACAGAAGATGTGCTCTACGGTCGCCAACCTGTGGCCGAATGCCTGAAGGCAGGACGCCGCAAGGTACGATGGCTCACCGTGTCCGACCGGGCGCGCCCTGCAACCGACCTGGACAAAATCCTGCACCTGGCGGAAGCTGCCTCCCTTCCTGTTCAACGCATCCCCCCGCATGAACTGGATGACCGTCTTGGCGATGTCAACCACCAGGGAGTATGCCTTAGCGTTTCACCATACCCCTACGTGCCGATTGAGACCGCCTTAGCATCAACAAAAAACAACGCGCAACTCAAACCGCTTGTCCTGGCACTTGATCACATTCAAGATCCACAGAACCTGGGTGCCATTCTACGAAACGCAGACGGAGCAGGCGTCTCCGCCGTACTCATTCCCAAGGATCGCGCCTGTGCTATTACACCCACGGTCGTACGAGCCTCCGCCGGCGCCACAGAACATATGGCCATCGTTCGCGTGACCAACCTGGTTCGTTCCCTGCGCACCTTGAAGGAGGACAACTTCTGGATCGCGGGGTTGGAATCGTGCGAAGGTTCAAGCGAGTATCACCACACAGATCTCTCAGCGCATTTATGCCTGGTGATCGGCAGCGAAGGCAACGGCATGGGACGACTCGTACGAGAAACCTGCGACATGCTGATCTCTCTACCCATGCACGGAAAAGTCGGCTCACTGAATGCCGCTTCCGCCACCGGCATCGCCCTCTACGAAATCCGACGCCAGCAACTGGGATCGACATAAGACAGACACTGGATCTGGAAACACGTTCACCCGGACGGCGAGGGACCGCCGTCCTTACCTCTCCGCTTCCGGTTTCCAAGGTAGGGAGGGCAGCCTCCCATCACGTCCGCTCAACAAGCGGCATGTAGTGCGAAAGAAAGTTCTGAATCACTTCCTGCTTGGAGACATCCTGAATCGTATAATCCGCATCACCACTGCGAAACATACTTTCCCGCCGAACCAGCTTCAATCCGCCACGCTCTTTGAACCGCAAATCGGCAAAGGGCAAAATACCCTTGGGAAAAGTACGACTCTGAATGCGGTAGGTGATCTCTTCGACACCCCCATTATATACAATAAACGTTGCGCTGGTATCCGCTCGTCTCAAAGTGACATCACGGCCATATTTCTCCA
Source organism: Kiritimatiellia bacterium (assembly GCA_016783565.1). Classification (GTDB taxonomy): domain Bacteria; phylum Verrucomicrobiota; class Kiritimatiellia; order UBA8416; family JADHWI01; genus JADHWI01. The sequence continues at coordinate 11,237 of JADHWI010000049.1, read as the reverse complement.
GCTCCGAACGCAACTCTTCAAACGCCGGAATGGCCACGCTGCGAATAAAACTGGTAATGCCAGCCGCTTCCTGTTCTTTCGTGCGCCGCACACCACCTTCAAATGCCCCGCCCAAGTTGTCACGCCAGTCTGCCATGAGTGCTACTCCTTCCATCTCTAGAAAATCATGCGTGCAAGGTAGCAAAGCGAACGCTCATGAGCAACTTCTATGCAAGGCAATTTCCAGGCCATACATCCATGACGCACCTTGAGTAATCAGGCATGGCATTTCCGTACAGAATCTGAGAGTATTAACCGTTCCAATTTTTCATTATAGTATCATCAGGACAAACAATAAGCGGATGAATTAATCATGAAATCCATCGTATTCATTCCCCTGGCACTCCTCATCGGAATGTTGATCGGATCGTGGACGCCACGATCCGAAATCGCGAGTCTGACAAGAGAACTCAAGACCACACGCGAATTACTTAAACATAAACCCCGGAAAGCAAAGACCATCACCCAGGTCACCAGTCTACTGGGTATAGAACGAGAACATAACGATCGACCAGAACACTCCGCCTCGCCAGACGCCGACGCCGTCTCATTCCCGGAAGCCACAGCAGCCACGAACGAAAGTGCCAGCGCCGAAAGCCAAACAGAAGTCGCTGCAGCCACGAACCCAGCCATCGCGGTCGCATCCGCACACGATTCTCCCACCCCCCGTCAGAAGGCTGACATGGGAGACGACATCGACAAAGCGGTTGAACTGTGGCAGATGCGTGTCAATGTTGCGCGCTCAACCTTTGTATCGAACGCACGACTCAGCGACGAGCAGGGCATGCAGTTCGACATACTCGTCCAGAGCATGAATATCCGCATCGGCGAGACCATTGACAATTTCGCAGCCAATCTACAGGATGCCGAAGAAGTACAGATGGAGGCAGGCATCCGCCTGATGAACGAAATATCCGATTCCGTCGTTTTGACATACGACGAAATGGACGAAACCTTACCGGAAGGCTGGCGAAGAAAATCCGGACAAAACTTCAACCTGATGGATTTCATTGATCCGGAAGTCGGCAGGCCTCTCATTAATGTACAGGACAAACTGGACGGGATGAACGGAACTCACGAGTAGTCCCCAAGCATCCCCAGAGCAGACAATGATGATAAAATGCTTACGTGATATCTGGACCGTTGCTCGACATGAGCTGCTTGACTCCGTACGTGGAAAACGCTTTGCCGTGGTCCTTCTAGTCTATATTGCCGGCACAATGCTCGCCTGCAATGCCTGTATATCCGTCCTGCATCGGCTGGAGAATCAAATATCCGAAACGCTCATGCTGTCGGCATCCTCCTCGCCGGGCGCCGTCACAGATGCACTGATGAAATCCAAATCATTCCAACGGATGATCATCGAACTGGTTAAGGATCGTGAGGTTGCCATGGAACTGCTGTCCGTCCCTCCCCTGGCCTTGATTTACGCGGGATTGGCCTTCACCTTCACTCCCATTCTGATCATGCTCTCCACACCCAGCCGCATTGCTCACGAACTAGCTTCGGGCTCCGCGCGTTTTGCACTCGTACGAACCACACGCGGCGCATGGTGCACAGGCAAATTTCTTGGTCAAGCGCTGGAAATTATTCTACCTCTCATGCTCAGCGCCGTAGGCGCATGGGCAATCGCACGAATTCGCGTGCCCGACATGGCTGACACAACCGTTGTATGGGCCTTGATCACTTACGGCTGGAAAGTCTGGATCTACTGCCTCGCGTTCATCGGCCTGGGCCTGGGGGTTTCCCAGTTCTGCCGATCCGTCAACCATGCAACGGCATTCGGGCTGATCATATGGACGGGGTTGACGGTCCTCTACCATGCAGCGAACCACTACGCAGGCGAGGGTCTACGGGAGGCGTGGAACATCGTGCCCGTTTTACTCCCGGCCGGACACCGACTCGCGCTGTGGCGATCAGACCCCACCAGGGTCATCCCTGCCATTGTTTATCTCGTGACCATCGCGATGGTCTACTTCTCGATCGGACACATATTTTTCAGAAAAAGAAATCTCTAGGACCCAGTCATGAACGATCGCACTTCCGCTTTGGAGTTTACGGACGTCTTCAAACGTTTCGGGCGACGCGTGGCGTTGGATGGACTGAGCATGCGCATCCCGCGTGGAATCACCTGTGGACTGGTGGGCAGTAATGGCGCAGGCAAGACAACCTCCATAGCCGTGGCGACGGGGCTATTGAACCAGAACAGGGGAACAGTCAACATCCTGAATGAAGGGGCCTTCGATCCGGCACGGCACTCGGGTCGAGTATCCATGATGCCCCAGGACTCGGACCTGCCTCTGTATGCACGAGTAAAGGACATACTCACTTTCTATGCTCGGCTTCAAGCCGTACCCTCCCGCCAAATCGCCACCGAAGTCGAGCGGGTCCTCAACTGGGTAAATCTATCCGATCGGGCGGACGCTCCGGTGCGAACGTTGTCACATGGCATGCGCAGACGCATCGTGGTCGCACAGGCTTTTCTGGGCAGCCCTGAGCTTGTGTTGCTCGACGAACCCATGAGCGGACTTGATCCGCGAGAAGTCATCAACATACGCAAACTACTCAACCGAAGAGGCGACGGAAATACCGTTGTCATCAGCTCTCACAACCTCCACGAACTTGAGCTGGTCTGCGATCACGTCGTCTTCATTGAAAAGGGAAAACTTGTGCGTCAGGACTCCATGGATGCCATCACAGGCCGTACACAAACGACAATCTTCCGGTTATCATCGTGCAGCGATCCGTCAATTGAAAAGCTTCGAAAAATGCTGCCGGATGCCGTTCTGGAACAACGAAAAAAGGGAACAGAACTTTTCTGCCAATACTCCGGAAGCACACACTCTGTTGCCGACATCAACCGCATCATTCTCGGATCCCTTCTTGAAGACGGCGTTGAGATCCTTGAGGTACGACGTGGGCAGAAACTGGAATCCGCCTACATCAGCCACTCCGAATAATCGCTGCGTGCAATGCAGAACGCTCCAGTGCATCAGCCTTGAGTGCAGAATCAAGAAAAGGCAACGGCATGAGCCAATCACGCTTACCTGGACAGCTTTTCCACTGACTCCAGAAGTGCGCGGCGAGTCATGAGCTCGGGATACTCTTCGGCGATCTTTTTGATTTCTGACAAAACATTCTTATCGCCGATCTTCCCAAGTGCAGCCGCAGCCTGCTCGCGAGTACTGGACGCATTCTCCAGCTCCTGAACAGCCTTGATCAGGGCGGCTGTCGCCTTCTTTGCCCTCACCTCTCCAAGCGCCCACGCTGCCGCCGGCCGGTAAAACGGACGCCATGCTTTGTAGATAATGTGCGCCGGCGGCGGATTCAAACCCAGCGAGGCTTCAGTCGGATCTTTCTCCAGCATTTCAACAAGAAGATCTATTGATTTTTCATCACCCAAACGGCCCAGTGTGCGCGTCAACATAAAGCATACCCACGCTCTTGTTTCGGAAGGCTTGTCTGCCCTGTATGTCAAAAGCACGTTGCGAATTCTATCTGAATACTTCTTATCCAGACAAACAACAGACAAGACCTGCGCAGCACGCGATTTCGCTGAATGCCTTCTAATATGCCCTTCATTATGCGGAGGCTTCGAGACCGCTGCCTTCAACGCGGAATCAACCACTCTCTTGGCTGCTCCCTCCTCCATAACTTCACCAAGAACATCGAAACAGGCTTCAACCACCTCATCCATGCGCCCGCTTTGCTTGATGATGCGCCCGACCAGCTGTTCATAGCTATCCAACTCATACAGAAGTCCCCTGTCTTTGTCGGATGGAATTGAGATAACAATGTTTTCCACAAGCGCCCCAAGCCCTTTGCTCTTCATACACTCAAGAGCTTCAAGCATGCGAAAATATACGGGAGATGCCTGAGCGCTTCGCAGCCATCCATGTTCCCCCGTATACATGACGTGTGACTCAAAATTACCCAGTTGAGCTGCCGCAGCCAGAATTGCCTTCTCCGCATCTTTTCCACCGATGCGCCCCAAAGCCTCAGCCGCAGTCGCGGAGAGATAAGTCGGCTTCTGGCCAAAGCCGCCTTCACTCCAGCCACCCTTGCCTTTTTTATTCAGGTTCGAGTTCATTATTGTAATGAGATCCGACACCGCTTCACGATCGCCCAGAAAACCAAGCGATCGGATAGCAGCCATCATGACCCTCAGTTCACCATTCGGATTACTCTTCAGCCACATGCGAACGGCATTCTTCCCGTTGTCACCACCCACATGCCCCAGAGCCTCAATGGCCATGTGAACGTCCTGCCCCGTCTTGCCGCTTCCGGCGGCAACAGCACCCAGGCTGGCCGAAACCGTAGTGCCCCCAGCCAAATCAAACCCAACCCCCTCAACCAGGGACACCTTCTTAAGCTCGCCATTGAGCATATATTCCAGCTCCGTCGTCTTGCGGACACCATGTGCAGGATCACGACCTGCAAACTCGTAGGATGCGCTGAAAGCAAAAACACCGGCTGCAACTTGTTTCTGGATCTTTTCCTTCAGGTCAACCTGTTTTGATGGATTACCTTTCACGCCATAGAGTGCTGATTTGATGACGATTTTCGGCGATTCAGGCTTTGGCTCCTCTTTGACCACCGACAAAGGAATTGCAAGCTCAGCAATCTGTTCCTCGGTCAAGACCTTCCGAATCAGGTTCGCCTCAATCGCAGCCCAGTCCGTGCCACCCTCGGCATTACCAGTCATATGTTCCAATGCACATGCTGCGGCGCGCGCCACGGTCGGATCTTTATCCCTTAATGCAGCCATCAGCGGCTTCACTGCAGAGCGGTCACCGCAGGCGGAAAGCGAAAGCGCAGCAGCGCAGCGCATCTCGGGGCGCTTATCACTAAGCGCCTTAATCAATACCGGCACAGCAGACCGGTCACGCAAGATTCCAAGCTTGCGAATCGTTGAGAGACTTCCATCATCCGGCACGTTATGAAGATTGATCGCCACCACCTCACGAAACTTGTCCAACTGCATATTGACGATACCGCCATTGGCCCCGTTGTTTGCCCTGAAGCGATGCGGCCTTCCCTGCCCCGTCAGTTTGAGCGGCTTGCTGCGCATAGCCTTCGCTGATGTCATTGTCGGTGCAGCATCAACCGGAGCGTGACATCCCACACATGAACGCTGTTCGCCCGGTCTGGTATATATCCACGAAAGTTCGTTGATGACCGCGCGTCCCTCTCCATCAACCGCCTGTAGCGCCAAAGGTCTGTCCGCAGGCACTTCTATATAAAAGGATCCATCCTCAGCAAGAGGTACAGTTCCAAGCTCAATACCCATCGTGCCAATATGCTCATAGATCGATTTCGTAGGCTCCAGAGTAAACGGTTTCCCCTCGTAAACCCGAATCGCCTTTATTCGCTTTATGTCTGCCGCAGTATGCTGAGTATTGAAAACATTCTGACAGGACAGAAACCCTGTCTTATCGATTCTGCGCTCCGCTTTCGGATCCACAATAGACGGCAGAACTGATGGCTTCTTTCGCTTACCCAAATGAACCACTGAATGAATGCCGTGCATAGAGAAGACTGGCACTTGATCACTGGTCTTAGGATCAAAAACCACAATCTGGTTCTTCGCTTTTGCCGTGCACAAGAGACGCCCATCCGGAAGAGGTGAAAGATCATAAGGCAGAAATCTCCCACCTATGGATGTGCCGGTTGCCGTTTCGGAGGAGACCAATCCTTTTTGATTAATTGCTGCCACAAGTCCATCAGGCATTGGGGCAGGACTGCCCATGCCGTACTTGCGCAGCCAGTTCATGCCCGGCTCGGCTGCTGCATCACGATCCAGCCTGATGCCCTTTCGGCCGGGACCAATAATGACCTGGCCTGCTGTACCATCCATGCGTGTCTGGTGCAGGTGCGTTTCCACCTTGGCACGCTCAAGAAAATTGTCCATGCGCATAAAGACCAGCGTTCCGTCAGACATGACACGCGGCTCACGGTCAGCCACAATGTGATACGTAAGAGGACGGATCTTCTTTGTCTTCGGATCAAGCGTAAACAATGAAGACGCGTATTTTGCGTGATACTCTTCACGACTGCCTATACGCGTCGAACTGAATGCAATACGCCCGTCCGGCAGTTCCATAGGATCATAATCATGAAAAGGACCATCCGTTATCTGAACAACACTCTTCTCTTCGCCCGGAGCCATATCTCCCGTGGCGGTCATATCAATCTTGTAGATATGAAAATATGCCTCACCAGCTTTCGCCATCGTGAAATAAACAACCTTCCCGTCATAAGATACACTTGGCGAACCAATCGAACCCTTCCCTGCATCACACAACAGCGTCTTCTTGCCATCAGGCCCCAGCGGAATCAGACTCCAGAGCTCACGACCCAGAGCGGCCGGGGTCATGGGATCCATTTCAAAGTAAGCACGCGTACCACTCACGTTCTGAACATAGATCTGCTGACGATTAGGATTCAGCCCGCAATCTTTTCCAACAAAAACAACGCCATCTTTATAAATAGGTTTCTTTAGTTCTTCCGCATCCACTTTTACAGGTACAGCTTTTTGAACTCTGGCAGGTCTCTTTGGCTTACCTTGTCCTTTTGCAGCCGCACCTCCCACCTGAGGCCTACCCCATGGACTCACCCCGTATGTGCCAATCACTGTTACAGGCGCCCATCCATCCCCGGCAACAAAGCCATTATCCTTCCAGCTTTTCTCAGGCTTGTCTGTACTGATCCAGCTCTTGTCACTTATAAGCTCATAGGTTTCCTTGCTGTCTTCAAACTCTACATACAATTTGACCAACAGTCCTGATGCCCCGGGAATCGTGTTAACCCCTTCAATTGCAATTGCATTCTTCTCAATAACCAGGTGTTTTGTTACATCCACACTTTGCGGACGACTCCATGAATCTGGACCGCCATCTTCCTGCCCAGCCTTCACACCATTAACATGAAGCGTCCACAGATTATCACATGTAATGAGAACTTTTGCGCTTTTCGGCTTCTGCCCGGCAGGAAAATCAAAACCCTTCTGAAAATACCAGGTGCCTGCCGCAGTCCCTGCCCCCTGGTGCCAAATCCAACTCGCACCATCCAAAGTGAGCGCTTTTGAAGCGGCAAAAGTCTGAACAGAAACGACCACCACAAGAGCGGAAACGACGAACAATAACAACAATCTTTTCATATAGCTTGCATCCTGTTTTTAGCAATTTGGTCTGAGTATTACGAAAATGCCTCTCCTGCACCGCAGGCATCAAAATCGAGTTTGATAGGATATTTTCCATACGCTTTGATGGCATGAATCATGGCGAGGTAATTGGCAGGGTTGACGGAGGAATGGATGCTGTTACTTGAAGAAAGAATAAGTCCACCCCCTTCAGCCCCAGCCCTGATGACATCCAACGTCTCGTTCACCACATCGGCAATACTCCCGTCAACAAGCGTGGTGGCGCAATTAACATTTCCCTTGAGTGCAATCTGATCGCCGTAATCGCGCTTCATTGCCGCCATGTCCATATTTCCGAGCGGATCAATAGGGTCCAGACAATCAATACCGGCATCCAGAATCATGTCCAACAGCGGCATAACATTGCCGTCAGTATGCTTAATGATCGGAAGGCCCTGGTCACGAAAGCCCTTAAACACACGCTTCAAACCGGGATACATCAGATCTCTGAACGTATCAGGCGACATGAAGGGTGCCTGACCTGAAGAGTAATCATCGCCGGTAAACACAAAGTCAGCGCCATAGCGCGCAGCTTCCCTGGCCAACTCGATATTAAGATCAACCGACATCTCAACCAGACTTCTTATCAACTCCGGCTCCATGCAAAATGCCATCATCAATTCCTGAAACCCCATCAGGTTGCGCGGGATAGACAGCACATCATTGAGATGTACACCAATAGCGTATTCGCCCTTATACCGGGCCACCATCTTCTTGAGACTGTCGAAACGATACGGAGCATTCGGATCAGGCGGTGTATAGTTCTTAAAGTCATCCATGGTCTTTATAACAGCCTCGACCACGGCGGAATGCTGCTCTTCGCCCTTCTCGACCACAATTCCCCATTCATTTCTGAACCGGTTCGGCCCGACCTGTTCCTTCGTAAAGTCCGGCGCCGTCAGCATCGCATCCAGCCCCATCCGCACAGTGAATTCTTCCGTCGTGCAGCCAGGCAATATGGCCTGCCTTACCTTCTGATCAATAATCCACTCAAAGTGCGGAATGCGATCAGGCTGCCCCCCGCTAAGCACCGTCATAACCCGTTCAGCTGATGTCATCTCGGCCATCTATTTTCCATCCTTTGCTTCTGCCAGCGCCCCGTGCAATTCTTCTCTTCGCCTGCCCGCATCCCAACCCAGCAAATCGCCGACAATATCCGCCAATTCAGCCAACGTTGCTTCCGTTGATCGCCCCGTCAAAGTAATGACGCTTCGACGCCGGGTAAGATCAGACAGGTGCCGGATGCATTCATGCTCGGCCATGTACTCAATCTCCCCAACGGAATACCCCGGCAACACCTTCAAAGCGACTTTCATGGCATCGCCCTTTGCGGTCACCATCTCCGCGGCTAACGTGCCGTATCGCTCCAGCAGCACAGAGGCATACTCTCGATCAAGCTCCCCCAACCCCTTAAGCCATGCTTCTTTCGCACGATCATCTATCGGATAATTTCGCGCTCCAAGATACGGTCGTTCACCCACAGGCATCTTGCGCGCCTCCCCCAACTTCACAAGGATCTTATCCGTCACCTGCTCGGCAAAAGCACCAAAGGTCGTAAGTTTGCCTCCGATCATACTGTAGATCGGGAACCTGCGACTATCATCCGGCTCGGAAACTTTCATGCTGTGCGACCGAGCCACACGACTTGTGTACTGATCTTTTGAAGACGGGAGCGGACGCACACCGCAGAACTTGAATACGATATCCTCACGCGATATGACGAGCCCGGGAAACACACCCTTCAACGTCGTCATCATATACTCGATTTCACTGTCCTCGCATTCCGCGTCATCAGGATTCGCAACACGCAAGTCCGTAGAACCCATGATGACCTTGTCCATAAAACGGAAAACAATGCAGATCCGACCATCCTCATGCTCGTAATACACCATCCGATCACTGATCTGATCGTAAAGATCCTGATTGTCTATCACCAGGTGCGACCCCTTGGTGCCGCCCATGAAATGCGACTCCGCACCCAGCGCCGCATTTGCCAGATCGACCCAGGCGCCTGTCGCATTCACTACAATCTTCGGACAGATCGACGTCTCTTCGCCAGACTCCAAATCAGTCAGGACGACAGCATCGTCCCCCTTTCTGGACACGTTCACGTAATTGAGAGCTGCACAGTCCTGATTCTCCAGGCATCCCTCTTCAATCATCTCAAGGCAAAGCCGCTCCGACTGCGTGATCATGGCATCCCAGTAATTCGCCGTACAGGTGATGCGATCCCTCAACCCGGGGATCTGCTTTAGCGATTCCTTCTTCGAAAGGAAGAAATGACGGGGTGTTTGACGCTGTTTCCCTGTCAAAATGTCATAAAACGTCAAACCGAGCTTCACGATACAGGCACCGCGCCCACCCACCTTTACGTGGACGCCAAAGAACAGTAGCGGTGCCTTCAACAAGCCCGACAACCATGAATCGATGGGGATCGTGGTCTTAAGCGGAGACACGAAATGAGCCGCCTGCCTCAGCAGGCGGTTCCGTTCGTACACCGCCTCTTTCACGAGCTTGAACTCAGCGTTCTCCAGATAGCGCAGCCCCCCATGGATCATGCGAGAGGATTTCGAACTCGCTCCCGCCGAGAAATCATCCTTGTCCACAAGCACACAGTCAATCCCCTGCAATGCAAGATCCCGAAACACCCCGGTCCCATTCACCCCTCCCCCGAGAATCAAGACCTGGCATGATTTCCGACGCTTCAGATCTTCCCAGACAACCGACCGCTTCTTCATGCCAGCCCTGCCAGCTTCTTCCTCTCACGGCCAAGCGCATCTGCTGCAATCATGGCATCCACGACGTCATCCGAGGTCACCTCAAACGGATGGTTGGCGCAAAGCGAACCTTCACCGCCGCAGATATCTCCGATCACCTTCAACTTCTCGCGATCGACGCCTTCAAGGCCGATCTCTGCAAAGGTCACGGGCAGACCGATCGCAATCTCAAAGTCGACAATCTTGTTTCGCTTCTCAGCGTCAAAAGTCTTGTCCAGGCAGAGCTGAGTGATGACGCCAAACCCGACCTCATGCCCATGCATCAAGCCATGACATTCAGGAAACGACGGCAGGCAGTTGGCGACCATGTGTGCCGTTGCAACACCGCCACTCTCAAAACCCAGTCCGGACATCAAAACGTTGGCTTCCACCACCTGTTCTACAGACTCATTAACCGTGTTCTCTTCAACCGCTTTCTTTGCAGCCACACCATGCTCCATGAGCACATCATAGCAGAGACTGGCAATGCCCATGGCTACCAGCGTGGACGTTCCGCCAGCCAGGTTGGGTGCGGTCACCTGTGAGCATGCATCGGCTTCAACCCACGTGCCCAATGCATCCCCCATGCCGGCCACAAATGCAGCCACGGGCCCATTGGCGATCACCTGTGTATCCACAAGAACCAGATCAGGATTTACCCCCCAGCTTTCAAAGCCCGTACAATTACCATCCCCATCGTACCAGACCGTAAACGAGCTGGTGGGTGAATCATTCGATGCTATGGTCGGAATGGTCACCACTTTAACGCCGGCATCCGCAGCACCGGCTTTCGCTGTATCGAGTGTCTTTCCTCCGCCGGCAGCAAGAATCACGTCGCTCCCCGACTCCTTGATAACCCGCGCTACCCGTGCCGCTTCTTCACGAGTCGAATCACCCTTGAAATCTATTGTGGCCGCATCCAGCCCCGCGTCCTTCAGGCTCCCCAACAGCACATCACCAATGATGCCCTTTACCGTCTCATCCCACAGAATGATCGGTTTCTTGCCAATAGCGGACACTAACGTGCCGGCATCCTTCAACGCATGGGCTCCCTGTACATATCGTCTCGGCGCAATCATTACCTTGTGCATGACCATCCCTCTCCTTTGTGGTTGATACTCCCGGCAACCTGCTAACTTACCCTGCTAGTACAAAATACTTCATCCAAAATAATAGAGAATGTCTCCTCCTCCGTAAAGGCCCAGCTCTGATAAAATACCGGAGGGCCACCACCATAACAC
>JADHWI010000015.1 GCA_016783565.1 Kiritimatiellia bacterium | reverse complement strand
TCGAGAGTTGAATGGGTAATCAATGTTCCGCTGATCGCCCCGATAGTCACGCTGATCGGGAGAACTCCCGAAGGGGGCGTCGGAGGAGTACTGTTCGGCAGCGTAAATGTCACTGTCACATTTGTTTCGCCGGGTTGAGCAGACCCGGGACTCACTGCAAGCACTTGAGGTTGCTGCTGGGCATATGCTGACAACCCCAGAGAGAACAGAAGCAGAACCGCCGCAACCGCCACCTGCAAATCATTGCGCCATCGTCTCATTATGTATGCCATCATTCCACTCCCCATGCATTCACTATAAGCCATATCCTCCATGCGGGAAAGCCCCGCCCCTGTGTTCTAAAAAGTGCTACGCAACCACCGCCACAATCCTGCGTGAAAGAGTGAATTCCTGGTGTACCTTTCTACAACCAGTTAAACTGAAGGCATGGTCTTAACCCAATACTCACCTCATGGAGCGCGAGGCTCCCACCGAGCCGAACCGCGTCATCAACATATCGCTTCACGATATACGGCTTGCTATATGGGTTATTCTCCCGTACTATTTCCCATATGAAGACGACGATTGATATTGATGATCATAAAATGAAGCGCGTCATGAAGATGACGGGACTCAAGACACGAAAAGCCACAATCGACTACGCGTTATGCCAGGCAGAGAAAGCCGCTCGTGTTGACCAACTTGTCCGAGAAGCCTTGCCGGGCGATGCATTCACAGATGCGGTGGATCACACGTACGACGTCTTGGCGATCCGCAACAAGGAACAGGAGAAGCAACAATGATTCTGGTAGATTCTACCAAATACATCTCTTGGATGCGCACTGGCCAGAACCCGGTGACGATGCTGGAACTGCCACTTCGTGGCGGGCTCATCATGTCATGCGGCATCGTACGAATCGAAGTCCTCCGCGGCATGATCAAACCCGAGGCCAAGACACAGATTGAGAAGCTATTCGAGACGATTCCCGAAGTGCCGCTGGAGCGCTCCATCATTGCAGATGCAACGGAGTCAGCTTGGGCAATGGACCGAAAAGGACGCATCCTGCCGGTAACGGATCTCCTGATCGCTGCCTGCGCCAAACATATTGGGGCAACGGTAATAACTGAAGACCCACATTTTACACATATTCCCGGCGTGAAACACCTTAAGAATCTACCTCGACTATAAGCCCATGCCGTCAACGAAGCTCCTGCCCGCCTGCTCCCTGCGCTTCCCCCCATCCTTCTTCGGCCACCGACTGGCAGAATTAAGAGAGTATCTGCATCGGCTTTGTTCCAATCCTGACCGGGCTACGCTGACGTTTACTCGCCCCCAACCCACTGCGTGACTCAGAACAGAATAGGCAGAAAAACACTTGTGCGTCTTCATGATATACGATTCATTATTCATGCAACCTGAAATGGAGGTGTATTATGGCTATACTGCAAGTTCGCAACATGGCTGACGACCTTTACGGAGCACTTGGCAGAAGAGCCGCTCTGGACAACCGGTCAATCAGTCAGGAAGTGATCGAGATCATCAAGAGATACTTGGCCTCGCCGCAAAATCTTCCCTCCGCTGATGTGGAAGCACTGCGCATGGCGGGGTCCTGGGCTGATTCCAAGCCCGCCGAGGAGATTGCCGCCACGATCCGCAAGGAACGCTCGACCAGACGCTTTCAGGAGGGAATCTGATGTATCTTCTCGATACGGACACCTTGATCTACTTTCTCAAGGGAAACGAAACGGTTGTCGAGAACTTCAAGGCATGTATGGATATTCCGAAGGCCATCTCTGTCATCACCTATGGAGAACTGGTCTATAGCTGCCGTAAATCGGAGCACGTTACCGATAACCTGGCTAAGGTCTATCACCTTGCAGAGCTCTACCCTGTCATCGACGTTACCAGAGCCGTGATGGATAGCTTCGGGGAGATCAAAGCGCAGCTCTCCATGGCCGGAACTACGGTCGATGACTTCGACCTCCTGATCGGATGTACCGCTCTGACACTCAACTACGCGGTCGTCACAAACAACACGAAACACTACAAAAAAATCCCCGGTCTCAAAGTTCTGAACTGGGCCTGACCGGCTCTCCAGATCAGCGGGCCTGCCGTGAGTTAATTCGACGCTGATGGCTGACCCCACGCTTTCTCAGGCTTCTACCGAGAAATCAAAAAAGGCTTCAATACAGGGTGGCATATCCGTGCCGTTCTCGTACAATCACCACCATGAATCAAGAAGCCCCTCAAGCCACGCGCTGGTCAATCGTAGCGCGGTTACACCATGACGATGATGAGGCGCGACTGGAAGCGTTGGATACTCTTCTTCGCACCTACCTCCCCGTGCTGGAATGGTACCTGCGACGCCATCCCGGACTCGATGCACACCAGCGAGAAGATCTTGTTCAGGGGTTCGTGGCCTCCAAGGTCATCAAACAGAACATCCTGACGCGCGCGGACCGAGGGCGTGGACGGTTTCGCAATTTCCTGCTGAACGCATTCCAGAACTATGTCCGTGACGAGCTTCGCCGTGCCTCTGCGGCACGACGTGCCCCGGAGGGCGGACCGTTACTACCCCTGAAAGAGGCCGACGGTGTAACCTGCGACGACACCGATATGGAGCGCGAATTTCACCAGGCATGGATTCGCCAGATGGTTGCACTGGCCATCGCGGACATGCAAAAAGAATGTACCGAAAACAACAGGAACGATGTGTGGTCAATCTTCTCAAGTAGAATGCTGGAACCCATGATCTCAGGAGCAAAACCCGAATCCTATGGCGAGCTTGTCCAACGCCTGAAACTAAAATCTCCCGGCCAGGCGTCGAACCTGCTCATCACGGCCAAACGCATGTTTTCACGACATCTGCATAGAGCCGTTCAAGAAACGATCGAAGACCCTGAACAAGCTGAAGCGGAACTGCAGGAATTAAAAACATGCCTTTAATGCGCAGGATTTTTTTCGAGACTGCGTAGATCCTGTTGAACATGGACATCGAAAGAGCATGAATGTAAGGTAGCCAAGCGGTAAACAACAATGACCGATCCTAAACACAGCATATTGAACTGTTCTGCTTCCAACGTGAAAACACTGTTGAACGAAGCAGTCACAGAAGATCAGCTATGGTCGGCGGAAGATCTTCAGGATGTCTGCAACCACCAGTGGGATGCACCTCTGGCCATTGATTTAAATGGCCTGGAAGACACGCATGCCGAACGTGTCGAGACATTGGCGGCAGCAAAAGGACTGCTGCTGCGCAGCTTTGGAGACCTGCTGGAACATCCCCACCCTCCTCTGGAACTGCTGATGTTAGCCAAAGAATTTGCCAAGCGCAGTTTATCCAGTCCCCATGCTACTCTCCCTCACGATGTAGCACGCATGCTTTATTTTGCCAGCATTGCCACGGCCTTGAGTCGATGCAATCGCCGTATTACAACACTTAGCGACGATCAAATAGCCGAAGGCATTCGGTGGGCGTTGTCTCGCGATTGGCTTCTCTCAGAAGCTCGAGCGGTTCTTACGCTGGGCCTGGAAACCCTCAAACTCGCAGGGAGACGATCATCATGACCATGGTCTGCCCCAAGTGCCAAAACAACGTTGAAGTCAACGCCAACGGGAACTGCCCCCATTGCGACCAGCCCCTTGCGTTGCAACCAGCGGAGACCATGCCCGGTATATGTCCGGCCACAGACCGCCACGCTCCCGCAGCCTCAGTCATCGCAACCGAAGATGCAGAACTGCTACAACATCCGGGCGTACGCCCTCCATCACAACTCGGATCTCTTGGCCGCATCGGCAAGTTCGAAATTGTGAAGGCGATCGGACAAGGCGGCATGGCCCGCGTCTACCTGGCTACGGAACCAGTCACCGGCGCCTCCGTTGCGTTGAAGATATTGCGCGAAGAACTTGCACAAGATCCTCGCGTCGTGAAGCGCTTTCTTTCCGAAGCGCGCCACATGTATGAACTCTCGCATCCCAACATTCTGAAAGTGCTGGAAATTTCCGGCCCGGATGATGGTGCGTTCTTCGTGATGCCCCTCGCCCGCGGCGACAGCCTTGATCAGAAAATCGGTCCCAATGGCATGCCGGAAGATGACATTCTGGACATCGGTACGCAAGTGGCCGAGGGACTTACCTATGCTCACAGCAAAGGGTTGCTTCATCGCGATCTGAAACCCGCCAATGTGCTGCTGGACGACGAAGGCCGGGCCATGATCGCCGATTTCGGATTGGTGCGCCCCTTCTTCAATGACACCATGATGGACGTCACCAAGACGCGCCCCGAAGGCACGCCCGCCTACATGTCGCCGCGCGTCGCGGCAGGTGAAGCGGAAGATACCCGAGCAGATATTTATGCGTTCGGGGCATTGCTCTATGAGATGATTGCCGGGCGGCCTCCATACCGCGGACGCGATCCGATCGCCGTGCTGGAGGCCATCATTGCCGGTCCACCGGAACCGCTTGGCACGATAAAGCCCGAAGCGTCAATCAACCTTGTCTCTATCGCAGAATCCTGCATGGCGCGTGAGCTGCGCGACCGCTACGCCAGTATGAGCGATGTACTGGACGACCTGAAGAGACTCGAAAAGGGTCAAGAGCCACAAGGCCCGCACGGTCCGCAAACGGCTGGCACAACTACCAGAACCCCTGATAAAGCATGGTCTCGCATTTTGATTGGGGCGGCCGTCATCATCGTGCTGGGTCTTGCCGGCATATATGCCACGCAGCACTGGCCTGCCCGACACGAAAAAGATGGATCAAGACAACTCGCAACAGCTAACGATTTACTGGCGAATAAGAATTACGAAGCGGCGGAGGCACAATACCAGGCCATCCTGTCAAGCAACCCGTCACATGTGGATGCACTGTTCGGCATGGGCAAAACACTGTTTGAACGCCGCCAGTTCGCACAGGGAACAGAATACCTGCGGAAAGCCCATGATGCAGATCAAGGAAACGCAGAGGTAAATCGTATGCTGGTCAATCATTTGCTGAAGATTGGACACACGACACCTGCACGAAAAGTGATAGAAAGATGGCTTCAAGTCGACCCTGACAATGCCGAAGCACTTAAGCTGCAAGAAAAACTCGGAGAGTCAACCGATGACCCGGAATCGAAAGGCGAGTGGATTCCTCCCCACCGTCGGCGTCCAGAACATCAAAACCGAGGTCCCGCAAGTGGACCTATGCGACCAAATGAGCCACTACATCGGGACGAAGACGATCGCATGCTCCCCCCGCCCCATGAGCGAAGGTGACATCCATGGATGAAGAGGATATTGATCTCACGCAGACCATCTTTGCTGAACAGCCGAACGCTCAGAAATAATCCGGCCATGCATATCTGCTGCGCATCTATCCACCAAGCCTGGACGAAGGTGTGGTTAGGCTTCCTCATTCAGAATTCGTGATTGGTCGTGACCCATCAGCGCAACTCACCATTGCGAGTCAGAACATTTCCCGACAATTGTATCGGTAACGTTCTGCAACTCATCCATTTATCTCATCTCAAGAAATACAGATCTACGAATGTTGCTTGTGCTTCGCGGGCCGGATACTTTGCGCCAACACGATCAGCAACAGCACGGCGAAGGCGTGGTCCCACCAGGCGAAGTGGTGATGCTCGCAAGCTTCAGCAATCGCGCCAAGCGGAAGCGTTGTAGCCAGGCGGTCCAGTAGCCAACCAGCCGCGAGCGCCGAAACTGCAATGGTACACAAGTAAACGGAAACAGTACGACGACCCAACATTTTCCAGATTGTGGTAATCGCCGCCGCATTGGTGGCCGGACCGGATACGAGGAAGACCAACGCCGCGCCCGGACTAATCCCCATGCGTATGAGCGCCAGCGCTATGGGAACCGAACCCGAAGAACACACATAGAGCGGGATTCCAGCCAGCAGCATGATAAACATCGCACCCACACCTGACCCCAGTCGATCAGCAAAGTAGTTGTCTGGAACCAAGGCCGAGAGCACTCCTGACAACAGAATACCCAGCAACATGGCGCGACCAATATCCTTCGGCAGCGTACGGAAACCATAGCGCCATGCCCGCTGCCAGCGTGGCAGATGCACGGTATCATGACTACAGCACGCACAAGTCTGTTCTTCGGTAGACCTCTCATCTCCATCGTGGACACATTCGGAAATAATGCCACCCACTATGCCGGAAACAAACGCCGTCACAACTCGAAACAATACGACCACAGGACCAAGCAGTGCATGGGTCACCATGATACTGTCCACACCGGTCTGCGGCGTGGAGGCGAGGAAGGATAGCGTTGCCCCGCGGCCGGCACCGTGCGCTCGCAGTGAGGCGGATACCGGCAATACACTACAAGAGCACAGTGGCAACGGAACACCCAGGACGGCAGCCTTGATCACCTGGCGCAGTCCGCTGCGACCCAAATGCCGCTCCACGACCTCTGGAGAAATGAATACCGAGAGAACCCCTGCCATCAGAAAGCCAAACAGAAGATATGGTGACATCTCGGCCGTCACCATCCAGACTTCCAGCAAGATATTCTGTAGCTGTGCCATCACTCTGAAATAGTACACCTGCCCTGTGACCTTTTGCGAGTGTGGATATGCACGCAGGCTCCACGACGCCATGGAGGGTGAGATTCCATCGAACCGGCCGCTCCGGCGGCACGTCCCCTACAATCCGGCCCTACTCCACGCGCATGATATCAGCACCAAGCTCACGCAGACGCGCGTCCACGGCTTCGTATCCACGGTCGATGCATTGCGCATTCTCAATGACGCTTTCGCCCTTGGCGCAAAGCGCCGCAACCAGCAACGCCATACCAGCCCGGATATCAGGACTGGACTGCCGTGTGCCATGCAGACGCGCCGGCCCCGAAACAATGACACGATGCGGATCGCATTGCACGATACGCGCACCCATCCCGATCAAACGATCCACAAAAACCATGCGGCTCTCAAACATCTTCTCAAAGAATAAAACCGTTCCACTAACCTGCGTAGCCACGACAATCGCGATACTCATGAGGTCAGAAGGGAAATTGGGCCAGACGCCATCACTGATCGCGGGAATGGCTGCCCCGAAATCGTCCTGAATCTGCAGGCTCTGCCTGGCCGGCACAACCAACGTATCGTCTCCATGTTTCCAGGTGATACCAAGCTTGGTGAAAGGGCGCGCCATAACGTCGAGCGCGTCACCATCGGCATCCGTAATCTCCAACGCACCACCGGTCACCACGGCGGCCGCCATGAAGCTAGCCGTATCAATATAGTCCGGAGGGACGCGCACCGTGGCGCCACCCAGCGAATCGACACCCTTAATCCTCAACCGGTTCGTGCCGATGCCCTCGATGTGTGCTCCCATGGCGTTAAGCATCTGACACAGCGCCTGCACGTGCGGTTCACAGGCAACATTGAATATCGTGCTCTCACCCTTGGCGAGCACTGCCGCCATCACAATATTTTCCGTGGCGGTGACGCTGGCTTCGTCCAGAAGAATGCTTGCCCCTTCGAGTGACCGCCGCACAAAGCGATACTCTTTGTCCCCTTCCAGATCAATACCCAGCGCCCAAAGACCTTCGATATGCGTGTCAATGCGCCGACGCCCTATGATATCCCCGCCAGGGGGCGAAATCGTGACGCGTCCGTAACGCGCCGCCATAGGTCCGGCAAAAAGAATGGAGGACCGGACTTTACTGCACAACTCGGCGTTAAGCCGCCGCTTGCGTACGCTACGCGCCTGGAGGGTCACCGTGTGACCACGCAGCTCAACGTCCACACCGAGATCGGAAAGAATCTCCAGCATGGTACGCACATCATCAATCAACGGAACGTTGCGAAGGCAAACCGGTTCATCAGTCAGCAAGGCGGCCGCAAGCATCGGCAACGCTGCATTCTTGTTGCCCGGCGTGCGGTGCATGCCGCTGATCGCCTTGCCTCCGTTAATCACAAAACGCGCCATGTGCGCATCCTCTCATATATAGAACCGCAAAGGCAGCGAGGATGATCTCTCTACTCCCAGGACCGGTTCCAACAACCGGCAGGCATAAGGCTGCCCGCCATACCGCTGCATACCACAAGTCGCACTCAACAGCTGCGGCTTCTCAGTGCTACAGCATTTCGCGAACCGTCTTAACGACGTTCGCGACCGTGAAGCCAAACTCTTCTTCGAGCACTTTATACGGTGCTGAAGCGCCGAAGTCCTGCATGCAGACGGTACGTCCGGCATCACCGATGTACTTACCCCATCCCATAGGCATTCCGGCTTCAACAGCCACCTTGACAGGTGCGCCAACTGGAATAGTCTCAGCCTTGTAGGCGGCTGACTGCTTCTCAAACAATTCCCATGACGGCATACTAACCACGCGCACACAGCATTCCGCTGCCAGCTCTTTGGCTGCATTCAACACCAGGGACACTTCAGAACCCGTAGCCAACAGCACAACCTGCGGTTCACCTTCAGCGCTCTGCCACAAAGTGTAGGCGCCCTTGAGAACATTGTCTGCAGCGGGGTAAACACTACGGTCAATGATGGGCAGGTTCTGACGAGTCAGCAGGATGGCGGTAGGCCCGGTCGTATTCTGCATCGCCGCGACCCAGGCAGCCGACGTTTCCGTGGCATCCGCCGGGCGAATCGTGGTCATATTCGGCATGCAACGCAGCGAGGCAATATGTTCGACCGGTTCATGCGTCGGTCCATCTTCACCCACATAGAAGCTGTCATGCGTAAAGACATAGGTCACTGGCAGCCCCATAATTGCTGCCAGACGCACGGACGGGCGACAGTAATCGAGAAACACAAAGAACGTGGCTCCAAAGACACGCAGTCCACCATGCAGCGCCATTCCATTCATCATCGAGGCCATGGCGTGTTCCCGGATGCCGAAATGCAGGTTGCGCCCACCATAGGTGCCCGGCAACACAGAATCTTCGTCATTGATCAACGTCTTGGTGCTGGGCGCCAGGTCGGCTGATCCGCCCACGAACTGGGGCATCGCGGCTGCAACAGCCTGAATCACCTTGCCGCCGGCTGCCCGCGTGGCAATCGGTGAATCTACCGGGAACTCCGGCATACTTGCCATCAGATCTTCAGGCACGCGGTTCTCGAAGAACACGGCCCATTGTTCCGCAAACTCTGGCTTGGCGGCACATTGCGCCTTCAGCTCACGTTTCCACTTATTTGTACGACGCTTCAATGTGCGCTGCCGCGCCTCAAAAAGATCACGCACTGCTTCAGGCACGTGGAACGGCTCATTGGGAAGGCCCAGATTCTGTCGCGTCAGGACAATTTCATCATCTCCCAGCGGTTCACCATGTGCGGAAGCGGTATCTTCCTTGTTGGGACTACCTTTTCCGATCTTGGAGACAGCGATAATAATGACAGGCTTGTCCTTCTCGCGCTTGGCCTTGCGAATCGCCTTGTCAATGGCGTCCAAGTCATGCGCATCTATTTCAAGCACACGCCAGTTGTAACCCTGAAAGCGTTTTTTGACGTCATCGCTGTACGCCAAATCCGTAGAACCCTCAATCGTGATACGGTTACTGTCATAGAAGAGGACCAGCTTGTTCAGACCCAAATGCCCGGCGAGGGAGCAGGCTTCATGGCTGAGGCCCTCCATCAGACAACCGTCACCACAAATAGCATACGTATGGTGATCAATGGGCTCATACCCTTCGCCATTGAAACGCTCAGCCAGCATGCGCTCTGCAAGCGCCATTCCCACCGCATTGGCAATACCCTGCCCCAGAGGGCCTGTGGTGGTTTCGACACCGGCGGTGTGGAACACTTCCGGATGGCCGGGCGTCTTACTTTTCCACTGGCGGAAAGACTTCAGCTCATCCAGAGGCAAATCATATCCGGAAAGATGCAGCATGCTATACAGCAACATGGAACCATGACCGGCCGAGAGCACGAAACGATCGCGATTGATCCATTCGGGGTCTGCCGGACAATGCTCAAGATGTTTGAGTAGCAGTACGGAAGCCACATCCGCCATGCCCATCGGCATGCCGGGATGCCCGGATTTGGCCTTCTGAATACCGTCCATTGAAAGCCCGCGGATTGTATTTGCCACAACCTGCAGCTCTTCATTTGTTACTTTTGTTGCCATTTCAGCATGCTCCTTTATTGGTTTTGGCAGAAATCTTCAAAACAGTGAACATTGCAAATTTCAATGAGATTGTCGAGCCCGTGCGGGAAAGAAATCAGTTTCGCCTGAATTTCTCCCTTGCATTCCTGAAGACAGGCAGGTAGAGTCCCGCGTTTTCTGTAACCAGGAAGGATTAGGCATCATGAAAAAGGGCATACATCCCGAGTATGGCGAGGCCAAGGTCATCTGCGCCTGCGGCAGCGAGATTGAAACCCGTTCAACGGTCAAGGAAATGCACGTGAACACCTGTTCAGCGTGTCACCCTTTCTATACCGGACAGTCGACCTTTATCGACTCCGAAGGCCGTGTTGAACAATTCCGTCGTCGCTACGCGCAAGCCGCCGCGAATAAATAGCTTTCGGACAGGTTGGGTCAGGTCGGCGCAGCAGCGTCATCTGGCCCTTTTTGTGTCCTGAAGCGATGGTGATCGCCATATGATTGAACGCGAACATATCGAACGAGTTCTCTCCCGTCTGCCGGAGATCGAGACCTTGTTATCCGATCCCGCAACAGCGGCAAAACAGACCGAATACCGGCGACTGGTCCGGGAGCATTCCGCACTGAAGAAGATTGAGGGTAAAGCGGAGGAATACCTGTCCATACGTTTACGCCTTGAAGAAAACCGTGAATTGGCCGCAGATGAATCCGATGCCGAGATGGCGGAATTGGCCGCCTCTGAGATCGAAGGACTCGAAGCGGCTCTTCCGGATGCGGAAAAAGCGCTGATGGTGGCGTTGCTTCCTCCGGATCCTGATGCCGAGCGTAACGCAATCATGGAAATTCGCGCAGGAACCGGTGGGGATGAAGCCGGATTATTTGCCGGTGACCTGTTCCGCATGTACCATCGCTTCGCAGAAGAACATAAATGGTCCGTTAAAATTATTGACGCCAGCAGCAGCGAAGTGGGCGGTTACAAAGAAATCATATTTTCCGTCACCGGCGATGGCGCCTATGGCGAACTGCAATTTGAGAGCGGCGTGCACCGCGTACAACGTGTTCCCGCAACCGAGGCCGCAGGACGCATCCATACCTCTGCCGCCACCGTAGCCGTCTTTCCTGAAGCGGATGCACAAGACGATTTCGTCATCCCGCCCGATGAAGTGCGCGTGGACATCTATCGTTCCTCAGGGCCCGGCGGACAAAGCGTAAACACAACGGACTCCGCCGTGCGCCTCACGCATGTGCCAACCGGCCTGATCGTACAATGTCAGGACGAAAAGTCGCAGCATCGCAACAAGGAACGCGCCATGTCGGTGCTGACGTCGCGACTGCTTGATCTGAAGCGACAGGAAGAAGCCGATCGCATGGGCGACAAGCGCCGCTCCCAGATCAAGTCCGGAGATCGCAGCGAGCGCATCCGCACCTATAATTTTCCGCAAAATCGTCTGACCGATCATCGCATCAACCTCACGCTGTACAGCCTGGATCGCATTATGGAAGGCGATATCTCAGAACTGGTCAACGGACTCCGCCACCAGGATATTGAAATGCGTATCGACGAAGAGCTGGCACGCATATTGAGCGGGGGAGAATAAGGGAACCGGGGATTGTTATACAGGGGTTGAGTATAGCGGAGCGACCATGCCGGAAGCAAACAAGACAGTTGCCGAAATCATACAAGCGGGAACGACTTTTCTCGAGAAACACTCGATCGAAACTCCTCGCCTGGTATGCGAGCTGCTGACCAGTCGTTTGCTGCAATGTAAACGCCTTGAGTTGTACCTGCAGTTTGACCGCTCTCTCTCAGAAACGCAACTGGCTGCGATGCGCCGCGGCATCAAACGTGCCGCAGCAGGAGAACCCGTTCAGTACATCCTGGGCGAATGGGAGTTCATGGGCCATGCCCTGCGCGTCGACAAACGCGCACTCATTCCTCGACCGGAAACAGAAGGCCTTGTTCAGACCGTTCTGGATTGCACGAATCTATGGGCCGAGGACAATCCCGTTATCGCTGACATTGGCACAGGCTCCGGCTGCATTGCGATCAGCCTTGCACTTGCACACGAAAAGGCTGCTTTTGTGGCACTGGATGTCAGTGCTGATGCGCTGGCACTGGCAAATGAGAATGCCGCGAAACATCAGGTATCTGATCGCATTCATTTCGCAAAAGGTGAGCTGGCCGATGTGATTGAACCGGAATCATTATCGGCGATCGTGGCAAATCTACCCTACATTACCACCGCAGAGATGGAAGAACTGCCCACTCAAGTCCGGAATCATGAACCACATCTGGCCCTGCACGGCGGGACAGACGGTCTGGACATTATCCGGATGCTGATACAGGACGCCACCATGGCGCTGAAACCGGGGGGCACCATCTTCCTTGAAATCGGTGCTGCACAGGGAGATGCCACGCGCGCATTACTGGAGGCAGATGGTTTTACGGAAATCAACGTGTCGCAGGATCTGGCCGACCACGACCGCGTGGTGAGCGGACGACTGCCTGTGGTGTAGTGTCGGCTCTATGAGCCGATTCACGCCCTCCGAGGCGTGCCGCGCAAAGCGCGGGCGTATGTGATTTCCTCGGCAAAGCCTCGGCTTTCGGCTCATAGAGCCGACACTACAGTTACTTGTGGAACTTCGACTGACCCGCCTCTTCCCTTCGCAGGCAGAATCGACAGTACAATCATGACAAATGTAGCGGCGGCTTAACTCGAAGCGAAGCGCAGAGAAAGCCGCCTCCGCAACCCTACTCTACCCCGACCAATTTGAGGTCAGCTTTCATCATCATTTCCGCAAGGTGCGCGAACGTCACGCGGGGTTGCCAGCCCAGCTCAGCTTTAGCTTTTGAAGGATCGCCCAACAACAAATCCACTTCGGCGGGACGGAAAAAGCGCGGATCGATATCCACAATCACTTCGCCGCTGTTGCGGTCGCGACCCACCTCGTCAATGCCGGTGCCCTCCCATTCCAGATCCAATCCCGCCACCCTGCAGGCATGCTCTACGAACTCACGAACCGTGTGCGTTTCGCCCGTAGCAATCACGTAATCATCAGGCGTGTCCTGCTGGAGAATCAGCCACATAGCCTCGACATAGTCTTCAGCATAGCCCCAGTCACGCTTCGCTTCCAAATTGCCAAGCCGCAATCGCGACTGCAGCCCCGCCTTGATCCGCGCCAGTGAGTAAGTGATCTTACGCGTCACAAAATTCTCGCCGCGGCGCGGTGATTCATGGTTGAAAAGAATCCCGTTACTGGCATGCATGCCATAGGCTTCTCGATAATTTTTAACAATCCAGAATCCATACATTTTGGCTACCGCATAAGGTGAACGCGGCCAGAAAGGCGTGGTCTCCGATTGAGGCGTTTCCACAACCTTTCCGTACAGTTCAGATGTAGAAGCCTGGTAGAAACGACAATCAATCCCTGTCTGCCGAATGGCTTCCAATGTACGCAAAACGCCAACGCCATCCACATCGGCAGCGTACTCCGGTTCATCGAATGAGATGCGCACATGGCTCTGAGCAGCGAGATTGTATACTTCGTCCGGCTTCACTAACGCCATGATACGATGCAAACTGCTGGAATCCCCGAGGTTTCCATAATGTAACTCGTAGACCTTTCCCGCAGCGCGTGCCGCCGTGCGGGTCGCCTCAATATAGGTCCGATTAAAATGCGAACTGCGCCGGATAATGCCATGTACCTCATAACCGCGCTCAAGCAGAAACTCCGCGAGGTACGAACCATCCTGCCCCGTAATACCCGTTATCAGCGCTTTCTTCATATCATCAGACTCCTTCTCTCTACTCTGACTTGCCGTCCCTCTCGTGGCGGGAAAAGTGTGAACGGAGACCCCGCAGAGGTCAATCTCTACTTTTATTTAAGATCCGAATCAAAATACAGGGTTCGAAGCCGTAATTTCTGCATATTTTTCAAGGAAGAAACCTTGCGTTTCCCCTCAGTAAGGTGCTAGATATGATTGTAAGTTTCAGGGGAGACGTGGACGAAGCGATGGCTGAGAAGCCAGATCTATAATTGTGGTTGCTTGGATCTGGGGGAGCCAATAGCAAAACCGACCTTCGTAAGGGTCGGTTTTATTTTGGGAGAGAGGTAAAAGGATGAACGAGACAACCACGCGACACCAGTCCCTCGCGGATATCCTGATACGACGATTTCAACTCGAAGATGCGCTTGTCGAAAAAGCCCGATCGGAAGCCACCGAAAGTGGTACCCGACTGGAAAAAGTACTGGCAGCTCAAGAAATCGTAACAGAAGAACAACTTGCCGTCGCTACAGGCGAATATCTGGATATCCCCTGCATTTCACTGAACCACTTTACCCCGGATGAAGAACTGCTTCGCAGCGTACCCCCGCGCGTCACCAACGAGCTGCGCATTCTGCCCATTGCCCAATGGGGACACTGTTATGCTGTGGCCATGGTTGATCCCTTTGACCAGATGGCGATGGAAGAACTCAAGGAGCTGTTGCGCGGCGAGATCATTCCCTACACCGCCCCACGCAACGAAATCACCAACCTTCTTGCCCGTTACGAGTCTGAGGTAGGCAGCCGCCTGCAAGATGCACTTCGCGACGTAGATGAGGTCCAGACGGAGATTCAGGTTACGTCTGACGAAAACGAACCCATGAATGTCGAAGAGTTCATGGGCATGGGCGACGACGTGCCCGTTGTCCGCATCGTGAACTCCATGCTGATTGAAGCGCTGCACCGGGGAGCGAGCGATATCCATGTAGAGCCACACGAAGAGGGCATCCAGGTGCGCTACCGGATTGACGGCGTGCTGTATGATGAACCCAGCCCCCCGAAATACATGCAATGGGCTATCGCCTCGCGTCTCAAAATCATCTCAAACCTGGACATCGCCGAGCGCCGCCTTCCACAAGACGGACGCTTTACCATCCGCGCGCCCGGACGCGATGTGGATGTACGCGTCAGCTTGATCCCAACCGTGCATGGCCAGAAGGCTGTACTGCGAATCCTGGATAAACAGAACCTGAAGCCCAGCATCGCGGCACTGGGATTGGATCAGGAAGACTATGAAAAACTATCACGCGCTGTCCGTCAACCAGCCGGCCTGATTCTTGTCACCGGACCCACCGGCAGTGGCAAAACCACCACTCTGTATTCAGCACTACAGGAAATAAATACGGCCGATGTCAATATCATCACCGTAGAAGACCCTGTGGAATACCAGCTCCCACGCGTAAATCAGATTCAGACCAACTCCAACATTGGCCTGTCTTTTGCCAGCGGATTACGTTCCATCCTGCGCCAGGATCCGGATGTCATCATGGTGGGTGAGATCCGCGACAAAGAAACAGCCAGCATTGCAATCCAGGCCTCGTTGACCGGACACTTGGTCTTAAGCACGCTGCACACCAACGACGCTCCCGGTGCGGTTGCCCGCCTGATTCATATGGGCATCGAACCCTTCCTGATTACATCGTCACTTATTCTCAGTCAGGCTCAGCGAATCTACCGCAAACTTTGCCATTCCTGCCGCAAGCCACGTGAGATTCCGTGGGATGTCCTGCACCGCCATGGTATTGATGCAGAAATCTTCAAGGACCAGGAACTATATGCACCGAAAGGTTGTCTGCACTGTAGTCATGTCGGTTATTCCGGTCGTGATGCCGTTATGGAAATTCTGGTCATGAACGAAGACTTACGCGACCTGGTTCTGCGTGACGCCAGTGCGGGCGAGATTCGAAAGAAAGCTATTGAAGATGGAATGAAAACCTTACGCCAGGCCGGATTGCAGCGCGTATGTCACGGTTCAACATCCATCGAAGAAATCCTGAGAGTAACGAGCAGCGTATGACGAACACTTCTACAGCCGGCGAAACAAAGGGCAGTCGAGTTCTGGACTTCCGGACCATGGCGGATGATGCCAAGCGCAGACAGAAGAGCGCTTTCGATATGCGCGCACGTCGCACGCCGGGCGCCAGCCGCATCCGACTGCAGGAGCTTCCGGTTTTCACACGGGCCCTGGGCGCCATGCTCCAGGCAGGGTTGCCGGTCGTACAGTGCCTTCGCTCCCTTGAAGAGCAGAGCGAGAGCAAGACCTTCCGCCATGTCATCGGGCAAATCAGTACCGCCGTGCAGTACGGCAACAAGCTATCCTCAGCCATGTCTCTGTTCCCGGATGTCTTCGACACCATGTACACCAGCATGCTGAAAACCGGTGAAATCAGCGGTCAGCTTGCGGAGACGATGGAAAGCCTTGCCACACACCTGGAAGAAAGCGCAGACCTGCGACGAAAAGTACAATCCGCCCTGATGTATCCAGTTGCCGTTGCAGCCATCGCCATGCTGCTGGCGACCCTCATCATGTTGTTTATCGTGCCGGCGTTCGACAAAATCTACCAGGACCTGGGTGGCGAGCTCCCCACCGCCACAAAACTACTGATCGCTGCCAGCAATGTGTTACGCCATCACCTTCTGTGGGTGGTTGTCGGTGTTATTGCCGTTGTAGTGATTATCGGACGCCTGAAACGAACCCGTCGCGGCAAATACGTCTGGGACCGATGCGTGCTGTCAATTCCTGTATTCGGTCCACTTCTGCAAAAAGTCGCCTTGGCGCGTTTCACCGAGGCCTTCTCTCAAATGTTGAACCATGGCATCCCAATTCTGCGCGCCCTGACCCTGTCCGGAAACGTTATGGGCAACGAAGTGATGAAAAAAGCACTGGTGGAAGCAGGAGTCGCCGTGGAACAGGGCGAGACGCTATCCTCCATACTGCGCAAGAACAAATGGTATCCCCCGCTGCTCATCAACATGCTGGCCACTGGCGAGAAAACCGGCAAAGTAGATGAACTACTGGAACGCGTGGCCACGTTCTACCGCAACGAGGTGTCAGTCGTTCTCAAGGGTATCACCTCGCTCATCGAACCCATGCTGATCGTATTTCTAGGTGTTGTCATCGGCGGCATGGTAGTTTGTATGTTCATTCCCATCTTCAAACTACACGAACTGGTAAAGTTCTAATGAAAACATCAATGACGTATCGGAACCTGCAGGGACATACACTGCTGGAGATTATGATCGTCGCGGCCCTCATCGGATCTGTCGGTTTCTTTGCCATGAGTAACCTGCGTGAGAAAATGCCAGGGTATTATCTGGACCGCGCCACAACTCAACTGGTCAACGACCTGACATCCGCGCGCATGCGCGCAATCAGCCAGGCACTTCCCGCTGATGTCTCCATCAATTCCAGCGCAAAAACCTATAGCATCTGGGTGGACACCAATACAAACGGAACGGCCGAGGCGAGCGAAACAGTGAAACGCTCCCTGGCCGATGTGCCGGGACTGGATCTGCGAACGTTTTCATCATCGCTCACTTTCTCACCCCGCGGAAGACTACCCGGAATTAACAAATACTGGATCTCCCGATTGGAAGTTGGGAATGTCGGCAAACGCTACGTGTACGTACTGCCAAGCGGGTTAGTACAAGCCACTCGCAAACCTATGGACTGGAGTCCGGACGTTGACTAAATATCTACAACGAATGCCTGCGATGAGTTCGGCCGGATTTACCCTGGCCGAAATCATGGTAGCCATGTTTATCCTGACCGGGGCTGTCCTGTCCGGAACCTTCTTTTTTGCATCCATGGCAAGATCCGCCGCTTTTACAGGACACGTGGCACAAGCTACCGAGCTGGCACAGGACAAGCTGGAAGAACTACTGGAACAAACCAAAGGAACAATG
Organism: Kiritimatiellia bacterium; assembly: GCA_016783565.1. Classification (GTDB taxonomy): domain Bacteria; phylum Verrucomicrobiota; class Kiritimatiellia; order UBA8416; family JADHWI01; genus JADHWI01. The sequence continues at coordinate 31,854 of JADHWI010000015.1, read as the reverse complement.
GCCGCCGGAAACGATACCATAGACGGGTTTGATCGCACCTGGACCCTGAGCAACAATACAGACTTTGCTGTGCTCGAAGTGACCGTGGATTGGAATTCTCTGGACGGAAAGACCCGATCGGTGTCACTCGATACACTGCGCGCACATTGACATGAAATTTGAGATGTAAGATGAGTATAATTGGAAATCCGAAATCCAGAATCCGGAATTCTCTATGGGGATTCACAATCGTGGAAGTGCTGGTCGCATCCACCCTATCGATTCTCGTGATTTTCGGAACCGTGATGCTGTTCATCACACACATCAAAGATTACCGCGATCAAAAACTGGTGCGTGAAATGCAACAGAATGTCCGCTTCGCCGTGGATGCCGTTTGTCGCGATCTGCGCATGGCCGGTTATGGCCTGAATATCCGCAAACTGGAAATGGATAACTGGCTTTCCTGGGAAGCCAACTTCACCGCGAATCCTCTTGTTCTGGACGGTGCAGGAACCAATGGAACAGACAAGATCAGCATTGCAGCAGCATTCGATTCCGATCCCGCCTACACGGCCAATGCAGTCAGTTCGGGTGTAACGACGATCACAGTAAAAAACGGTAAAGGATTTAAATTCGAAAAGAATCAGCACCGGCTGATCTTTATCGGAAGACTGGAAACTGCGCGCGTCATCAGCCGCGCGGGTGATTCATTGACGATCAGTACGCACCCCACCCTAAGCGGTCACGGCCTGCGCTACGGCTACGCTGCCAATTCCCCTGTCGAACGGGTCGACATCACTGAATATTCTTGCACGATGGGTGCCGGACCTCTGGCCGGAATCCCCTGTCTGGAACGATCGGATTCTGAACCAGGGATTTTTTCCAGCATTCTCGGCGGCCCCACGGTGGCCGCATATATCGAAGATCTCCAATTTACAAGCGACGGATATGCATTTGAACTGTCCATTAGCGGGCGCACATCGGAACGCATGTCGCGTCCCGGCACCGGTGATGATGACGGCTACCGGCGCATGACTGTAACCACCCGTATTACCCCACGCAACGCAGCAGGTGTTGTATTACGAAATTGAGGAGGCAAGTCATGAACATTGCCAAAAGGAAAAGAGAAAGCGGCATCGTGCTGATGGCCGTATTGCTCATCATTTTTGCACTGGCCGTTCTGGCCGCAACCATTTCAGTCATGGCCGTGACCGACATCAAAATGACCGTGCATTTCAAGCGTGCTACAGAAGCACTCTATGAAGCAGATGCGGCGGTACAATATGTGAAGGCAGCCATTCAAAAAGATTTACGCTCCGGCAGCCTGGCTCTTGCGGGCACTAAGGAGAACGTGAATTACACCGCGCCAAACGGCATGTTTTTCGATCCGGTTACAGAACTGGTGCCGACTGCGGACACCAATGCCTACTTCTTCACCGTGACCGGATACTCAGACAAAGCCCGAGTCACGATCGAAACAGTCTTTCGCCGGGGATCAACGTTCGACCTGGGGCTGTTCGGAGACTCCCAATTGGACACCAAAGCCTATGGCAACGTCTATACATACGACTCACGCCTGGTCTCCAATCCTCAACCCGAGGATTCGCTCGGCGGGGGACAAATTGCGTCCAACGGAGACTTTCTGTCTCACCAGGATACGTTCATTGATGGCTCCATCCAATTAGGGGAGGACACCATGGGCAATGATGGTGAATGGAGCGAGATGCCTGAAGGGGGCAGCATCATTACGGGAGAACCAGCAGTTCAGACCGACCGCATTGACCCTGATCCCCTCGGCGCCATCGGAGGCGATCTTGCTAATGATTTTGCATACTATGCGGTAACGACCAACAACAATAATAGTTCTGCCAATCCGACAATAACGAATCCAAAAAAAGTGTGGATCAAAAACGCTGAAACCATGACCTTGACATCGGGGAATTACTACATACACGATTTGATTCTCTTTAATGGCGCCACCCTGAATATCGATTCATCCAGTGGTCCAATCAACATTTACATCACCGGTCAAATGGAAGCCAAAGAGGGATCCATGATTAATATTTCAGGAGAGCCGCCCGATCTAAATATCTTTTCAAATTCAGATGAGAAGGTTATTCTAAAGAATGGTGGAGATTTTAAGGGACTGGTCTATGCACCCTATGCTTCCATCCAAATACTGAACAGCGCAGATTTTTACGGCATAGCCTGGGGAGGAGATGTCGAAATCAAGAACAGCGGGGACGTGTACATCGACATTGCACTCATGCAGACATATCTGAGCAATGTGGTCCAACTACTGACTTGGAAAGAAAGACGAGAAGAATAAAGGAGAGCAGGAAGATGCAGGAGAGACGACAATTTGCACGACTACCCGTCAGCACGGATGTTCGCTGTAACCTGACTTCGACCGTCGGTTCAGAAGCCCTGATGGCCTGTAGTCGCGATCTCAGCGCTGGCGGCATCGGAGTGGTACTCCAGCGTAGGCACGATATTGGAACACTGTTGGATATCACCTTCCGCTTACCGGGCTCAGGAAAAATCATGGCATCGCGGGGACGCATCGCATGGGTTGATGAGTTCACGGTGGGACCGGACAAAGCATTTGACACCGGGATCCAGTTTACAGATCTTGACGATTCAACCGTGTCGCTGCTCGATTCTGAACTGACAGAAGCGCGAGCCTGAGCTTGCTGATGATCATGAAAGAGTCGGAAGATACCAACCCGACGGAGGAGTCCATAGTATGAAAAAAATGTGGGTACTCTTTTGTGCACTGACGGGCCTGCTGTCCACATGGTGCTTAACCGTATCAGCTCAAGATGCAACCAGCCGCTCTGTTGGATGCCCCCTAATGTCCTGCAGAGACAATCCTTGCCTGCTTGGCCTCTTGATTATTATTCCATTGATTGCCGGACTGGGTATTGCCCTTATTGCCACCATCATACAGCGAAAGAAGATACAAAATGTATGCCGCCAGACCGCCCAACGCCTGGAGGCCGCCTTGCAGGCCACTCGAGGCGCGGTCTTTTTCACCAGTGACACCACCTCACCCGATATGCAACTACTGGACTTCAGCACCGGTGCAGAAGAAATATTCGGATATCATCGCGATGAAGTGATCGGCCAGGCACTTCCTATGCTTTTTTCTCCGGAAGACGCCGAAAAAATAAAAGCCCTGCATCAGAAGGCTGTTGAAACCGGACACCCCGCTTCCATGGAACCATCCCTGCGTCGCAAGGATGGCTCCCTGTTCCCTTCCCTGGTCACCGCCTACCCGGTCAAAGACAAGGCGGGTAAACTTCTCGCCGTTATGGATTTTTCAATAGATCTGACCGATCACAAACAGTCGGAGCAGCAGGAACGACAGTTTCTCAACCATGTACAACATGCCGAAAAACTTAAAAGTCTTGAGATCATGGCGGGCGGCATTGCGCATGATTTCAACAACCTGCTCGTCGGCGTATTGGGCAATGCTGATCTGGCTTTGACAGATCTGTCTCCGCTATCCCCTGCCCGAGCAAGCATCGAAGCCATCAAAGATGCTGCCATAGATGCCTCAGAGCTAACGCGCCAGATGCTGGCCTATTCAGGGAAAGGGCGTCTCAATATCGAGCTCGTGGATCTCAACGACCTGATCAAGAGCATTGATCAGCTTCTGAAAATCTCCGTGAGCAACAGTGCGGTTTTACAATATCATCTGGAGGACAGTATCGTACCCATCGAGACAGACGTTACCCAGATAAGACAACTTCTCGTCAGTCTCGTAGCCAATGGTTCAGATGCACTGGGCGAAGACAGCGGCGTCATCGACGTACGCACGTCCATGAAAACAGTAACCAGCGAGTATCTCGCTTCTACATACCTGGACGACAACCTGCCTCCAGGCCAATACGTGTGCCTCGAAATCCATGACACGGGTTGCGGAATGCCCGCAGGACAAACGGCACAGATCTTTGATCCGTTCTTTACCACAAAATCGTCCGGCAAAGGATTGGGGCTGGCCACGGTTCTCGGTATTGTACGGCGGCACAATGGTGCGGTTCGTGTCGACAGTACCGTAGGACAAGGCACCACATTCACCATCCTGCTTCCGGGCAGCGAGAAACCGCTGAAACCAAAAAAGGAAACCCCAAGCTTTACCGCCATGGAGACCCCGGAGAACCTGGCAGGTACCATATTGGTTATTGATGATCAGGAGCGTGTCCGAAATGTTCTTGAATCTATGCTCAAACGACGCGGCTGTACAATCTACACAGACAGCAACGGCCAGGCGGGGATCACAACTTTTGCCAATTACCATGATGATATTGATCTGGTCATTCTCAACATGACCATGCCGGGGTTAAGTGGTTCCGAGACCCTCAAAGAACTTGTAAAAATTAACCCGAAGGTCAAAGTGATTCTCTGCACAGGCTATCCGGAAGAAGAGGCCCGAAAGAAATTCGCCGGCACACAGCTCGCTGGTTTCATTCATAAACCATTCAAAATGGAAGAGATGATCTCATTAGTAGGCCAGGTTCTGAACGCTTAGATTCACACCGGCTTAATACATGCCCCCACTATTCACGAAATGACTATGTAATGGAGATTAAATGACCACAGAGGAAAAGCTTGAAACAGAATCGCCACGCAAGAAATGCATTCTCATCGTTGATGATGAATCTTTTGTACGTGATGCAGGCTGTGCCATGATCACAATGCTGGGTTACGAAGCCCATGCCGTAGAGTCAGGCCAGGAGGCAGAGAGACTGCTTCGTGCGGAGACGACCTCGTTTGACCTCGTTCTCATCGATCTCAACATGCCGAGTATGCTGGGAGACGAATGCTTCCACTTGCTAAAAAAGATCAATCCGTCACTTCGCGCCGCTATTATCACAGGTTCTATCGTTGAAGATTCCCGCGTCCGGGCACTTGAACCGCATGGCCTACTCGGCATGATTCAAAAACCGTTCACCATGGATGCACTGGAACAAAAGCTCAGGGAATTTCTTCCCACAGCATCAGGATAGCAACGGCCTCCCCGTAGCCTTCCCTGAAACATCCCGTAATACTTTTCCCCACCCATTTTTCGGGGTTCCCCCTATTGTCACTTTCATCACGAGTCACTATAGTGGCTAATATTGGAGTTTCATATGTTCATTGTTTTTATAATTATATCCCTAATTGGCATCCCCGTCATGCTGGCTTCTTTTCTGCTCGCACAGGAATGCCTCGATCAGATTATCATTTATCTTAAACGACACCGCTCAAGCTCATGGGAGTCGCTTGGCTGCCCCCCTGCTTTCTTCATTCCTCTCCCTGGAGCATTGCCGGCTCGAGGGTTACCTCATCGTATGGCATTTGCCATTAAACTTTTTTTCAGCACTCCCGGTGAACTCCTGCTTAATGAGATCCAAAGACCTGTCACCGGTTTCCGCCGTTACACCCTCGTAACCCTGCTTACGGCTTCCCTTGTGCTCTTCACGAGCTGCATTTTTTTCATTGTCGCCTGACCATCCGTTGCCCGCTATTGGCACACCCTCCAATGACTTTGAGAAGAATTGCGAGAATCCCCTACCCCTAAATCAGGGGATACCCGACTACCGTAAAAACGTTTTTTGAATTAGTATCCATTCAACCTCATGAATTGTACTCTACTATCAAACGTAATTGCGCCACACAGCGTGCTAAGCAGCGCGCGTCACATTGTAAAAACCCACCGATGGAGTGAAGTGAGCGAACACGCAACTCAAATCACCCTCATTCTCAGTGCGTTAGACGACTATTGCAATTGCGAGCAATGTACAGCACTTCGCCAGGCTTATACCAAGGCACGCCATATCTGCTCGGCCATCACCCTTGCAGAAGCTCACGCGACCGCTCACGAAATCGTCGCCATCCTCAATCCATTCACGTGATCCCCGTGCAACATGGATGGCCTCTCTGTGTCCGTTCCCATTGCTGGCGAATGACTCATTTCAGTCCACTGACAACAGGTTTGCACTTGAAATGCGACGTCAAGCCGCGAGAACGCGAGATTGTAGTAACAGTGAATAGCGAGTGATGTAGAATTGACACCCTTTGCTCATGCTGCATGATAGTCTCATGAAAAAAGCAAATAAGCGAATTGCCGTAATCGTAGTACTTCTGTTGAGTGCCATGGGAGCGGAAGGGGACTCTACGCACAAGGAGAACGCATTGAACATTCTGTTTATCGGAAATAGCTATACAGGAAACCTGCGAGGAATGTTTAACCGTTTCATGGAGCAGGCATCCCCAGAGTCACACATCTCATACCAAACCCCTGGCGGATGGACGCTGGCACGCCATGCTGAGAATGAAGGCGTGAAACAGGCCATTGATTCGCGAAAATGGGATTATGTCGTGCTCCAGGAACAGAGCCGGACACCGACATTCTCGGTGGAAAGTTCCGCATATCAGGCTCACCGCGCTGCGATCCGTCAGCTCACCGAATGGATTCGGGAAGCTGGCGCCACGCCAGTGCTCTACGAAACCTGGGGCCGCCGCGATGGGGATAAGGGCGCCCGCAAACGCAGCCCTGACTTTGATGCCATGCAGGCACATCTTACACGCGCCTATGCCGATGCCGGTCAGGAAACAGACGCAATTGTTGTTCCCGTGGGGCAAGTGTGGCAAGCGGTACGCCACGCCGACCTTGAGCTTGGCCGCTCACTGCATGCGCCCGATGGTTCGCATGCCTCCAAAAAAGGATCCTACCTTATTGCAGCGACGTTCCTGAAAGCCCTCGTCAAAGTAGACGCCGCAACACTCGCTCACCCAAAAAATCTCTCAGACAAAGAAACGGCCATCATCAACCGCGCAATCGATCAAGTGCTGAATCGTTAATTTGACGAACGGCCCCCCTGCCCCCTGCGGCTCACCACGATTCCCCTCTACCCGTGGCAGACGGAACCGCTACTACAGCTCTACTCTTCTGTAGGGCCGCTCCGCGAGCGACTCGTACTCACTGCATCACAAGCGGTTTCAAGCCATTGCGCATACTCAGCCTCGGAGCATTCGCTTGCCGCCAGAGCCAGAGTCTGAATGACAACTTCTTCCTCAGAAGCGGTAAAAACCTTCCCGTTGATTTCAAGGAAGAGCGCCGCGGCAATGAAGCCCGCTCGTTTGTTTCCATCAATAAACGGGTGGTTCTTAACGATTCCGTACGCGTAAGCTGCCGCCAATTCGTGCATCGTTGGTGTACCGTAGGCATATTTCTGTTGGGGGCGTGCCAGAGCTGATTCGAGCAATCCTTCATCTCGAACGCCAGCAGAACCGCCAAACCATGCCAGCAGCTTATTCTGGGAAGAAAGACAGTCGGCGGTATCAAGCCAGACAGGTTCTGTCATTTTGCCAGCTCCCGCAGCGCATTGCGGTAGCGATGCATCAAGTCTTCGGCCACACGTGCTTTTTCCTCAAACCCCGGACGTTCCGGCGTCACACGCAGTGCGCTTTCCGGGGCTTCGGTCAGGTAAAGCGTCGCCCCTTCCTTCACTTTCATGGCCTGGATGGCCTCCTTTGGAAGAACGATACCGAGGGAATTGCCAATCTTGCGTACTTTTGTTTTCATTGTCATGTAATAACAATAGTTATAATCCCAAAATATTACAAGAAGAATTATGCAGGAAGCAACCACGAATCTGGCGAATTAAGCGAATGCGCGCAGAGCGCTGCTTACGGAATGCAGTTCAAGACCTCACATCGCCATGGGGACGAATTCATTGACTGGCTCGCGGTCTTTCTCGCGCGCAATAGCGAACATTTCGCGCCAGCAGGCAATCATACCCTTGGGCTCCGGCAAGCCATCGCCAAGAATCTTGTGAAGCTTGGGAAGATTGCGCGACGGAACCGCCGGGAACAGATGATGATCAACATGATCATCCAATCCCCAGTAGATCAACTTGACGAACGGCCCAACGTAAACGGATCGAGTACTCAGGCGTTGATCTTTCACGTTGTAAAGTCGACCGATGTGTTCAGTCTGGTGCCAGAGCATCTCCATGGCAGAACCAATATGCCAGGCCAGGGTGATAAAGACAATGGGCTCCCATCGCCTGAACCATATCGCAGCTGCCACCACAGCCACATGGAAAAAGAGAATCGCTGTAGATTCCTTGCGAATCCTGGCCACGTCATGATCGCTGCAATAATCACGCATCATGCGATCTTTCTTACCCGCAATACGATTCACCTGAATCATAACATCTCTGTAGAGAGCGACCACTACCCCCACGACCAGTATTCTCAGAATGAACCCCCACAGATAGTTGCGCAGCCATTGCGTGGTGATGACCTCCGGCCAGTCGGTTTCCGGGTCCACGCCCCGCACCATCGTGTAGCGATGATGCAAACGGTGAGAAATTCGGGCATATCGCGGGCTATTCCAAATGAAAATTTGAACCATGAAAAAGAGAATCTCGCTGAACCCATCCAGCGACCGCGTGAATACCGTCTTATGCTGCAGCTCATGAGCGATGGCAACCCAGAAACCATAAAAGAAGTAGTAAAGATACAACAGGGGAAGAGCCAGCCATAAACTATACTGACTCACGTACAACGTGGCAACGGCACTCCCCCCAAGCAGTACAAGAAAAAGCCACACACGCCATATCCCGTTCCAGGTGCTTCGCTGTCTCAACTCTTTAAGAATATCCCGGTCCAAATCCGGTCGATTCCAGTTCTTAAGCTGATAATCCCACTCGTAATCCGCCAATTCACTACGCGGCGTAAACGTCAGGCTCACCACAATCCACCGTACCCCTTCTTTCACTTGAGCGGCACCCGCTCTATTATGCGGCACCAGATTAGTATCACTTGTCATCGTAGCCTTTCGCTCAATCCGCGTCAAGAAAGCGAAACGTTTGCGAAATTACTCCGAGCAGCCATGCTTGAAGCAACCATTCATAGGATTAAAACGCGCAGCCTTACAGGGTCTGTTTTTATGCTTGTTAATCGGTCCAGAAGGGCAGAATCTGAATCCATGGAGATAAGAAAGGAGCTTCAGACATGAAAACATTACAGACTATAGGCGTTGCGCTTATATGGCTGGGAATAAGTATCTGTACTCACGGGGAGACGACCATGACGAATATCTATGACTTCACAATGCAGGATATTGACAATAAAAACGTGAGCCTTTCAGAATTCAAAGGTAAAGTCTTACTGCTAGTCAATGTGGCCAGTAAATGTGGGTTCACGGATCAGTACTCAGGCCTGGAAAAACTCTACACAACGTACAAAGACCGAGGATTTCTTGTCCTCGGCTTTCCCTCGAACGACTTTCTGGGACAGGAACCTGGCACAAATGCAGAGATCAAACAATTCTGTACACTGAACTATGGCGTCACATTCCGCATGTTCTCAAAGATATCTGTTAAGGGAAAACCCATCCATCCACTCTATGAATATCTGACCTCAAAGGAGAGCAATCCGGACTTTGGCGGTAAAATCTCCTGGAACTTTAACAAGTTCCTTATAGGGCATGATGGCGTGATTGAAGCACGGTTTGGAAGTCGTACAAAACCAGACAATAAAGCACTCATAGCCGCGATAGAACAGGCGCTTAAATCGTCTGACTGATGTAAATATGAACGCCCCATCCGAGTGACGGTGTGAGTTTCTCTTCGCTGTATGAAACGTGAGTTTATCACTCATGACTCAACCTGCATTTCATCAAAAGAGATAACTGATCGCTGTAAACCCTTTCATCACATGATCATCCTCTACGATCGGGCTATCCACCACCTTATCGTCCAGGAACTCAAACCCAAAAGAGGCGACCATAAGCCAGTTGCGAGTAATTTCTATAAAGAGTTGTACGCCTGCTTCAACGCTGACCGTGTCGTCGATGTCGTAAGCTTGCCGTTGCAGCGTCTGCTTGTCGACAGGCACCCCAAAGTCATGCATAGACAACTCGGCGCTAAGCCAATTCAGCGCAAGCTGAGGCGAAAACGTGAACATACCGACCTGAAAAGATTTATCTATCCCGAACCGGGTCATTCCGCCACCAATGCTATCGATCACGTCGTGCTCATAGCTCATTGAGAAATCAACACCTCCTGGCCATTCCGTCTGAATCATCAAGCCTGCCATGAAGGTATCTTTCCTATCTCCCATGTCGACAAGAAAAGAACTCGCATCATCATCGTACGCGCCAATCCTGTATTTCCCCGTTGCCGCAAGGCGCAATTTACCGCTGCCTATGAGACCCACCTGCAGATTGGGACCGTACACCTGGAGGCGATTCCCAATATACGTGATCGAAGGAATAACTCGATACACGCCATCATCATAGTCACGGTATGGTGTACTGCGTAAGATTACGCCCATCCCCGCTCCCACACGTCCTCGCTTTCCGAGCGGACGGTAAAGTTTTATATCAAAGTGCCGGGGCCGCCCTTCCTCCAAAGTGAAAACAGCCCGACTGTAACTGGGAGGCCCCTTAGGACGATAGCGATTTGAGAAACCCAGTGGTTCTTTCGGTATGCCTATAAAGGTCTTGTCTATACGTCGATTACTATTCTCGTCATGATAAACAAGTAGCGCATACTCACCAGGCGGCAGTTCTTCGAGAAGGTATTGCGACCTGCGGTCCAAAGGTCGCGTCAGAACCTTTACAGGATCGCGCAAATCACCGAAAGCATTTGCAGAATCAAAAAAAGCAAACGCCACCGTACCGGTCGCGGGCGGATATTCCAGGCGAACAATGAGTTCTGCAGCATGAGCCACAAAAGCACTCTTCAACAGCATCATAATGGCATATAAACACACACAATCATTACATAGTGATTTCACTATACACACAGACGCAACGTTTCGTTTCCTCATACAAATAACTATAAACCTTGGACCAAGAGAATGCTATGGAGTAACCTCTCAAAATGAAAAACCACATTGAGATCTATACCGATGGTGCCTGTTCACCGAATCCGGGGCCCGGGGGCTATGGCGTTATTGTTGTTCAGGATGGTCACAAAACAGAACTAATGGGCGGCTTCCGTAATACGACCAATAACCGCATGGAAATGCTCGCTGCCATCGAAGGGCTTAAATTCTTGAACGGAAATCACGATAGCCAGATTACCGTCTACAGCGATTCCCGCTATGTTGTCGACATGCTCAATGGGGGCTATGCTGAAAAATGGCGCGCAAACGGCTGGATGCTGACCAATCGCAAACAGGCACAAAACAGTGACCTTTGGTCACAACTTCTCGATCTCACCCAAACCAAAGCCATCCAATTCGAATGGGTGAAAGGACACAACGAACATCCCGAGAATGAGCGTTGCGATGAAATGGCCGTTGAAGCCAGGCAACAAAACAATCTCCCTGTCGACAACGGCTATGAAATTACGTTGGCTCAGGAAACGACCCAGTTGAGCCTGTTCGATCTACCGGCCTAATCGCCCGGACTTTGAACGCATGCGCGCTCCCCGATGGGAATCGGGGAAGCACGCCCTACAAAGGGGGCTCTTTTTTCCATAATGCACTGCATGAAGTAACCTGTTCTGAATTTGCACAACTTTCCGAGAACAACCCGGCGAAGCCCCGCCGGTGCAATCCGGATACTCAAATTTCTGCATTCCGCCGGAGCTTTGGTCCTGCTATGATTCGCGGCCATCATGCTTGAATTTCAGGATATCAGTATTCATTTCGGCTCGCAGGAGGTGCTGCGCAACGTACAGTTGCGAATTAACCCTGGCGAACATGTCGGCATTGTAGGTCCCAATGGTGCAGGAAAAAGCACCCTGTTTGGTCTGATAACCGGCGAAATCTCTCCCTACCGCGGAAAATGTGTCGTTCCTAACGGACATCGCATCGGCTATGTTCGTCAACATCTTCCGGATGCAGCGTCACAAACCCCTCTCGTCGATTTTGCCTGCGAAGGCGTTCCGGAACTGCTCAAGATTGAACAACGGATTCACAAGATCGAGCACGATCTCCACGAGGCCGCTGGAGAAGAGCGCGAGCGCCTGTTGCGCCGCCTGGGCAAGCTGCAATCAGACTTTGAGCATCTCGGTGGATACAATATCCGCAGCCGCGCAGAGGCCACATTATGCGGACTGGGGTTCCGCGCCGAGGCCCTACACAACCCTCTGCAATCCTTCAGCGGAGGATGGCGCATGCGAGCCGAGCTGGCGCGAGCCCTGGTCGGGCACCCGGACACCTTATTACTGGACGAGCCGTCCAACTATCTCGATGTACCGGCAGTGGAGTGGTTGCAACGGTTTCTTCGTGAGTTCCAGGGAACCCTGATGCTCATTTCGCATGACCGTTACCTACTCAAATCCCTCACAAACATCACGATTGAAGTCGCGGGAGGCCTCGTCACACGCTACCCGGGTGGCCTGGCCTTCTATGCAGAGGAGCGCGAACGCCGGCATCGTACCTTTGCCGCCGCCACACGCAACCAGGACCGAAAACGCGAACAACTCGAACGTTTTATTACGCGTTTTCGTGCTACCAGCACCAAGGCCGCCCAAGTCCAGAGTCGAATCAAAGAGCTGGAAAAGCTCGAAGCCATCGATTCGCCCATCGTGACACGCAACACGGCTTCCATCCGCATCGCAAAACCGCCACACTGTGGCGCAGAAATTCTTCGACTGGAAAACGCCGGACTAACGTACGACGCAAACCACTGGGTGCTGCGCGGGCTGGATTTTCGCATCGAACGTGGCGATCGCATCGCGCTGGTTGGCTACAATGGCATGGGCAAAACCACCCTGCTGCGAATCATGGCGGGCCAACGCGAACCATCCGAAGGCCGAGTCGTCCTTGGCCACAAAGTAAAAATCGGTTACCAATCCCAGGAATTTGCCGAAACCATGTCGCCTGAGCGCAGTGTATTCGATATCGTTGCCGCGCAATCTGCAGAAGCCTCCAGCGGCGATGTCCGTTCCATACTGGGTGGCTTCGGCTTTGTGGGCGATGCTGTTTCAAAACCATCGGGTGTCCTCAGCGGTGGCGAGCGTATCCGACTCGCGTTTGCGCGACTTTTCGTGAATCCTCCTAACGTGCTTCTGTTGGACGAACCCACCACACATCTGGATATTGACGGACGTGAAACGCTTGAAAAAGCATTAGATGACTATGCGGGAACCGTCTGTTTTGTGAGTCACGATATTGATTTTGTGCGTCGTATCGCGACCCGGATTGTCGCTCTGGATGAAACGGGTGTAACCCGCTATGCAGGGGGATATGACTACTATCTTGAGAAGCGCAACGAGGGATCCCCCAACACAACTTCAGCAAGAAATAATGATGCCACGGGTGGTCGCGGAAAAGAAAATCGACGTGAACGCGCGGAACAGCGCAAACAAAGAACCAAAGCTACGCGAGGATTGAAACGGCAGCTTGCCGCCACCGAGGCCGAAGTCGACGCGCTGGAGCAAGAGCGAAACACGCTGGCAGAGAACCTTGCGCAACGCGCTGACGCCGTGGACTTTGCAGAAATAAACAAGCGACTTCAGGAGATACATTCCAGCCTGGATCGGCTCACGCGGCAATGGGAACGAATCGCTTATGAACTGGAAGATGTTGAATCACAGTAATTACAAACGAAAAACGATGCTTTCCACTGCTTGACATTCAGGGCCAAGATGATACCGTTACGTGCTTTTTCAGAAAACAAGGACCCAAGGCTTAATGTATGAAACGGTTATACCAACCATCGAACAAGAAGCGTAAACGCAAAATCGGATTCAGAGCACGCATGTCGTCTGCCTCAGGGCGGGCCGTGATCGCACGGCGGCGACGGAAGGGCCGTGCGACGCTGACCGCGTAGGAAATCATGTCCGAAACCGCGCCAACCGGGATACCAGCTTCGGAACCGGGTCTGGCAAAGGGCATGCGGCATCCTTATGCATTGCCGATGCGCTGTCGGACACGTGATCCTAAGCGTTATAGAACCGCGTTTGATAACGGACTTTGCCTACGTGGGCGATATATCGTCATCTATGGCCTACCCCGTAGCGATTCTGAATGGCATTTTGGCGTCATTGCCTCAAAGCGTACGTTTCGTCGCGCTGTGGATCGCGCACGAGCTAAACGCTTGGTGCGCGAGGCCTTTCGATTACACAGAAACTCCTTTCCATCAGGCGGAGAACTTGTGATTGTTTGCAGACGAGCCATTTTGCAGGCAAAAACACAGGATGTATCCATTGAACTCTGTCGACTCGTGCAAAAGCTCTGTCGGCAAGGAGATCAGGCTCATGCTTCGTAAGCTACTGTCAATTTGTATACGGTTCTACCAGGCGGTTATATCCCCGCATGTCGGCGATTGCTGCCGATTCGAACCCAGTTGCTCAGAATACTGTCTTCAGGCGATTGAAAAGCACGGGGCGTTTCGTGGGCTTTTTATGGGAATAAGGCGCCTGTTGCGCTGTCACCCCTTCGGCCCAGCCGGTTACGATCCTGTTCCGCAGAATCAAAAAGAAAAATCACCATTCAGGATACACATATGAACAAAACAGAAAAAGCAGCCGTTGTCATTCTGGTCACCCTCCTTATAGGATGGGGTTTCTTCCAGCGAAAATATATGCCGCAGCAGACCGCTCCAACCATGGGCGAAACCAATGCGACCAGCATCGTATCCAATGCATTACCACAAACCACAGGGGACAGCACACCCGATGCCACAGTCGCAATCCCCGATGCCGCGGCCCCTGATGCCACGCCCGATGCGTCCCAAAGCGTTTTGTCTGCTCCGGTAGAACCATCAGAAACAGAAACAACCCAATTCCTTGCCAATGACGTGATCGAAGTCACAGTGTCCTCCCATGGAGCAACCATCAAGGATATCGTACTCAAAGAATACCCGGCAACGCAGGATGTGGACAGCGATCCAGTACATCTGGACTTTTCCTCCCGACCGGCATTCATGATCTCCGGCGTGCCGGGACTGGCACCAACGGACAGCTATGAACTTTCTGTCAGCGACGGTGGTAACACCATCGTGGCCACAAGAAAAACACAAAGCGGACTTCGTCACGAAAGAACATTTTCCCTGTTGGACGATTATCGCATGCAGGTCACAGACGCGTTTTCCACATCAGAATCAGAAGGTGTATTGTTACCCGCATCTTCCATCGCTCTGGGGCCCATGGCGATGATCGAATCCAAAAGCAAAACACGCGGCATTTCCTATCTCGGCCTGGACACCATGCCGGATGTTGCCGGTCAGGACGTCACGCACTGGGGAAAAAAGAAGCTTCCCGCCATGTTCGGAGGAAGCTCCTCACGCTTTTCCTGCGCACGACCCAACGCAGCCAACATGCCAGTAAACATTGAAAGCAGCATCGCGCAACCCCTGACCTGGGTCGCCGCAAAAAATAAGTTTTTTGTTCAGATTCTGGCTCCGGAAGGGGGGGCTGAAGACTGTGTCTTTTTCGCGGAACGCCGTACGGATGCGCGCTCACTCGAAATCGCCAAAGTCGCGGCTGACCTCAAACTTCCCGGCAAAACACTTATCGCCGGCGAGACATACCGCAGGTCCTACAGCTACTATGCCGGTCCCAAAAAACAAGACCTTCTGAAAACGCTTCCAAATAATCAGGGCGCCGTCATGCAGTTCGGCTGGTGGGCATGGTTCCGCTGGGTATGCGGATTACTGCTGACCACGCTGAATCTCATCCACTCCGTATTACCCAATTACGGCGTGGCCATCATCATCCTGACGATCATTGTTAAAGTGGTGTTCTGGCCCCTCACGCATAAGGGCACCGAAAGCGCCAAAAAGATGCAACAACTTCAGCCCAAGATCGCCGAGCTTCGCGAGCAATACAAGGATCAGCCTCAGAAGCTGCAGAAAGCCCAAATGGCGATGTACAAAGAAGAAGGCGTCAACCCTATGGCAAGTTGCCTGCCGATGGTGGTACAATTACCCATCTTTATTGCACTGTTCACCGTGTTGCGCAGTGCCGTGGAACTTCGCTTTGCCGGTTTCCTATGGATTGCAGACCTGAGTGAGCCTGAAGGGCTCTTCGCCGCATTGCTACCCATACCGTTGAACATTCTGCCCCTGTTCATGACAATCACGATGGTATTGCAACAGCGACTCACGCCATCGGCCGGTGACCCACAGCAACAGAAAATGATGATGATTATGCCGGTCGTTATGCTGTTTATCTTCTATAACATGGCTTCCGCCCTGGTGCTGTACTGGTCTGTAAGCCAATGTCTGTCGATCGTGCAGTTGTTGCACCAGCGACGCAAAGGCAGCGCTGCGAAAGCGGTGCAAACTTAGGCCTTTGCACGGGCGCCCCTTCGCTGCGCTTCGGGGAAGCCCGTCCTACACATCTTCCCACTTGCAGGACGGGCCATGCCTGCGGCTTGGCAAACTTCCCGCACGTCGCGCCGTAGTTCCGAAGGACAGAGGCGGAACCAGCGGGAGGGCGCCCGTGGATGCCATCCACCCGAGCAACCAATGATTACGCTCCACGCTCTTCCACGCTCTACTCCGCAATGAAGTCGCGACCCAGCAGTGCCTCGACGGCAGCAGCAGGTGAGATGCCGTGATGCACGATGGCGCACACCTGGTCAGTAATCGGCACGTAAACCCCGTGTTTTCGCGCCACGGATTGAGCCAGGTCACAGTTAGCGATGCCTTCAGCAACTTGTTGCATGCTGGCCAGAATATCTTCAATCTGCTCTCCCCGGCCAAGGCGTTCACCGACACCACGGTTACGGCTGTGCCGGCTGGTGCAGGTCACGATCAGATCCCCCATACCACTGAGACCGGAAAAGGTTTCCTGTTGCGCACCCATGGCAACGCCCAGTCGCGTGATTTCCGCCAGTCCACGCGTAATCAGAGCAGCCCGCGTGTTGTCACCGAAGCCCAGCCCATCGCTCACGCCCACTGCCACTGCGATCACATTCTTCAGTGCACCACCAAGTTGTACGCCCATCACATCCATCGAGGTGTAAACCCTGAACCGGGAACAGGCGAATGTCTCCTGAAGCTCTTTTGCCAGCGCTTCATCCTTTGCCCCGATCACTACGGCGGTTGGAATACCACGCGCCACCTCCTCCGCATGACTGGGGCCGGAAAGTGCCGCTGCAGGCCGTGCCAGCACTTCAGTTGCCAAATCCGTCATCAGCTCTGAAGTGTCAGGATCAAAGCCCTTTGACACAGTAACCAGACGACAGCCGTCGGATAGTTTTCCCCGGAAATTCTCGGCAACTGAGCGCATAAATTTTGTGGGCACCGCCAGCACAGCAACATCCGTTCCTTCAGATGCTTCCTCTACGTCTGCGGTCCAGGTAATCCCTTCAGGCAATGTAATGCCGGGCAGATATACCTCGTTGTACCCTGCGGCCTTTATTGTCGTAATCTCCTCTTCAAATGGGCCCCACACACTGACTTTATGCCCCGCGCCATGCAACACCATGGCCAGCGCAGTTCCCCAACCCCCATTTCCAATAATTGTCACATTACGCATCAGCCGTTTTCTCCTTCTTCTTGAATGAGAAGCGATTCTCAGCACCATTTATCAATCGACGAATATTGCCATGATGCCGCAAGATGGCCATGGTACCCAACAATGTCAAAATGCAGGGAACAAGAATACTATCCTCCCGAAACCAGACCCACGACGCGATCGGTATCGCGGCTGCAGCCAGGATCGACGCTACAGAGACATAACGCGTCACCAGGCATGTGACGATCCATGTGGCCAACCCGACCCCGAAAGCCGCAGGTGCAATACCAATGAGAGCACCCCCAGTTGTGGCAATGCCTTTGCCGCCCTTGAACTTGAGATAAACCGGCCAGTTATGCCCGGCAATGGCCAGACAGGCAAACAAGACGCCATCTCCGGTCGCGGGTTCAACCTGCGTCATGCGCCCCAGGAGAAGCGGGAACACTGCAGCGGGAACAAGCCCCTTGACCGCATCCAATAGAAGCGTAAGCGCGCCCCAGCCCTTTCCAACGGCACGGAACACATTTGTGGCACCAATGTTTCCGCTACCGGCTTTACGAATATCAATACCGCGGCTTCTGGCAATTAAGAATCCAAACGGTACTGCCCCAAGAAGATATGCCCCGATGGCCAGTAATATTCTCATCATATCTGTCGTTCCGCCATATGCCGGGCCAGTGCCGCCAGGGGACCTTCGCTTGCTCCCAGCTCGCGCAATGCATCAATGGCCGTTTCTGTCAATTGCTGCGCACGTCGGCACGCCTCATCGATTCCAAGTACCGTGATGCAGGAACTCTCCTCAATGGTTTGCGATGGGTCCGCGTCGCAAGCATCCAGAATATCATCAATCATCTGAAACGCCACACCAAGAGAACGCGCATAACGCGTCAGGGCGTCAAGCTGCTTATCCGACGCATCAGCAACCATCGCACCCATCCGGATGGCGGCACAAAAAAGATCCGCAGTTTTATGCTGATGAATAAAGTCCAATGTCATTGAGTCCAACGGCTCTCCTGTCATCGCAATGTCAACAACCTGGCCGCCAACCACACCCAGGCTGCCGGCTGCTGAGCCTAATTCTGCAACCAGACGCACCCCTATATCCGGACGAACCTGTCTCACAAGCACTTCAAAAGCAAGGGCTTGCAAGGAATCACCTGCCAAGATGGCGTTGGCTTCTCCGAATTTAATATGACAAGTCGGTTTACCACGACGTTCATCATCATTGTCCATACAGGGTAGGTCATCGTGAATAAGCGTATAGGTATGCAACAGCTCCACGGCCAAGGCGGGCGGCATGGCTTCCGTGCACGACGAAGCAATCGTCTCGGCCGCAGCCATACACAACACTGGGCGCAACCGTTTTCCTCCCGAAAACACGGAATACCGCATGGCCTCATGCAACACGCATGGCTCCAGCTCAGCGGAGGGCAGGCACTGGTCCAGCGCCTTGTCCACTTCAATACGTTTCTCTTCCAAATACATGGTTAAATCAAACATGTTGCCATCATCGCGGTCTTGCCCGCACAGGACAAGCCGATTCTCGCGCTTTGGCACGCGCGCCCCTTCGCTGCGCTGCGGGGAAGCACGTCCTTCACATCTTCCCACACTTGTAGGACGGGCTTCCCGACCAACGGGAGGGCGCCCGTATATCTCATCCATACTGTATTGAAACTACCTCGCCAGAATAACTCCACTCATCTGCCGATTCAACCAAACCAGCGCGAACAGGATTACAATAGACATAATCCCATTTCTCCATATAACTCTCAGCATCACGGATCAAATGATCGAAGAAGCCGGGTTGCCAATGTGGCATCAATACCCCTTGCTGTTTTAAAGTCTTAGAAAGAACCTTTTTCAGAAAACCAATAGTTGTCCCCAGCTTGCAGTCTATTGCGATACGGATGAAGAAATGTATATGATCCGGCATAATGACATACCGTCCAAATGCTATACCACGAAGTTTCTGTTGTTTACCAAATTCTTGAAACCTTCTTGCGACGTTTACATTATTCAACACAGGTTTACGATCGTAAGTTCCTAACGTAACAAACCAAATTGGTTGCCCATATTTTTGAAAAGGCAACATTCGTGGAGGTCGTCTTGGTATGGATTGCATATGGTTGAAGATCACACGCCTTTTCCTGCCTTGAAAGCACGCCCTACACATCTTCCCAGGCTTGTAGAACGGGCCATGCCTGCGGCTTGGCAAGCTCCCCGCATGTTGCGCCGTAGTTCCGAAGGACAGAGGCGGAACCAACGGGAGGGCGCCCATGAATATGCAGCCCTGCGTTTTTCAATTGTCAATTGTCTGTTCATCCGGTATTAAGCGGGGGCTCACGCATTAACAATTAAATAGTTCCGAGACGAAACCACAGGAAATTGGACCATGACTCTTTCATACGACGACGCCAAGCAAGCACTCCAGCAGAACGATCAGGAACACATACTGGGATTCTGGGACCCATTGAGCGAACAGGAACGCGAAGCGCTCCTGGAACAAATCACCACGCTGGACTTTGATAGCATCAAACGAATGAAAACGATGCTCGCTGCGCGGAATGAGGACGGATTGCCGTTTGATCCGGAGACGAAACCCGCGCCTGTAGTCGAACCGACGGACGCCGATCTGGCGGAGTATTGCCCGCTGGGCGAAGAACAGCTCCGCGCCGGAAAGGTCGGAGTGATTCTCGTGGCGGGTGGCCAGGGCTCACGTCTCGGTTTCGATGGCCCTAAAGGCGCTTACGGCGTAGCTCCCATCACGAATGCGACGTTGTTTGAAATTCATTCGCGCAAGATTCTCAACATGGAACGCCGCTATAACACCACGATACCGTTCTACATCATGACCAGCGATGTCAACGATGCTGCCACACGTGACTTTTTCACCAAACATGATTACTTCGGTCTCGATTCGGCTAATGTGAAATTCTTCACCCAGGGCATGTGGCCGGTTCTTGACCCGGATGGCCGTATCATCATGGACCAGCCTGGGCACGTATTCATGAGTCCTGACGGACATGGAGGCACCGTGACCGCGCTGCAACGCACCGGCATGCTGGCCGACATGGCAACACGAGGCGTGGAAACGCTGTTCTTCTTTCAGGTAGACAACCCACTGGTGGAAATTGCCGATCCACTTTTCATCGGTCTGCATGCCGCGAACAAGGCGGATATATCTATCAAGGTCTGCGCCAAGCGGGACGCGTCCGAGGGTCTGGGTATTGTTGCCACATGCGGCGGCAAATGTATGATCATCGAATATAGCGACATGCCCGACGATCAGCAGGAAGCACTGGCCGAGGATGGCCGCCTCAAATTCCTCTATGGAAGTGTAGCCATTCACATCTTTGATCGTGCTTTTCTGGAGCAGGAAGCCGCTGCCGCACTCCCCCTGCATATCGCACACAAGAAGGTTCCCTTTTGCGCCAAAGATGGCTCAACCGTCAGGCCGGAAGAGCCCAACGCCTACAAATTCGAGAAATTCATTTTCGATGTCATCCCGGATGCCGCCACGGCACTCAACGTATCGTTCGACCGCGCGGAAGAGTTTTCGCCGCTCAAGAATGCAGAAGGCAATGACTCCCCGGAAACCGTCGCTCGCGACCTCACGCTCAAACATGCCCGCTGGCTCGAAGCAGCAGGAATCGCAATTCCTCGTGATGAAGACGGATTGCCTACGATCAAAGTCGAGATCGATCCATGCTATGCCAACAGTGCCGAAGAGGTCGCCAAACGTCTCCCAGATGGCTTCAGCATCAATGGTGACGTTCTGCTCAAGGACGAAGAATAGCCTTCTTCGCCCTCATCACAGCGCGCTCAGAAACCACGCTCGCTTTTACTTGGCAAGCCTGAGCGCTTCGACCTGACCCTGACGGGCATAGTCCACGGCTTCCGCCAGAATGCGGGATGCCTCCTGCGGCGCATGGAAGCCCATGGAATTCTCGGCTGCAATGTAATCAAGACGCCATTGAGCCTTACGCTGCAATTCAAGCGCGGGCTTGAGTTGTTCAGCCGTTGCACCAGCATCCCTGGCTTCTTTAACTGCATCCAGCAAGGCCATCAAAGCGGCACCACCACGTTGCAGAAGATCAAAATTCTTCCCTTGGATGGAATCCACACGAGCCAGGAGTTCGGACTCCGGGAAATGATGGCACGTCTGGCACGCACGGTTGACATTCAACAGCGGACTACGCACCCAGTGATCGGATACTTTGGAGGCGCCATCCCGCATGTAGGGCATATGGCAATCCGCACAGGCCACACCACTGCGCGCATGGATTCCCTGAGACCAAAGCTCAAACTCCGGATGCTGTGCCTTAAGAATCTCTGCACCGGACTCCTTATGCTTGTAGTCAAAGAAGCGGGATCCGCTGGACAACTTGGTTTCATCCCATTCTTTCTCGAGATCCTCCATCTTTAAACCATTGCTCCACGGAAAAGTGAGCGGAAAATCCTTGGAGCAGTAATATTCCACATGGCATTGACCGCAGACAAAGGAGCGCATTTCGTTGCGTGTACCATCCTCGTTTGGATCATACGGTTTGGACCGCGAGCTTTTTCGCCAGATGGCAATGGAAGGAATCGCCGGGACGGGCGCATCAGACTCAGCCAAGCGCTGCATGCCCACAATAAAAGCCGGACGGGTAACTCGAACATGCATAGTCTTGGGATCGTGGCAATCCACACAAGAAACGGGATGCCCGTGCCCCATGTCATGAACCATCTTGTTGAGTTCCGCGTATGGCATGGCGTGCGTCTTGTTCATGCCGACCAGTGCATCCCCATCGCCAAGAGCACGATAAACCGGCATAATGGAAGCATGACAATGCATGCAGGAGCCCCACTGCGCCTTGGTCTGTCGCTTCGTAATCTCCTGATCCGAGAGCATGTAAGCGTGACCACGGCGGTCTCGATAATCAATCGAAAACGCATAACCGAGAAACATGCGCTTCAACCACGGATCCCTTTCAATCTTTTCCTCGGGCAAAGCTTCACTGCCACCGTGGCCGCCAAAACGGGTACGGGTGGCCAGCGCGGTTCGCTTATAAGAGTCATACTGCTTGGGCCAGTTCTTGCCCCATTTCGCCGGGTCAGTATCGTCTTCCGTAACCTCGACCAGGCGCACATATGGATTCCGAGCCTCGCTCTTACGCTCGGCTACGTTAAACAGCAGCGCCAAAACGCAAGCCATTGCGCAAGCAACGACCACAATAATGAGAATAAACAATCCTACTTTTCCTGATTTTTCGTTCGATTTATTCATGATTCTTCCTTTCTCTGGCCTCTCCATGATCCGCACCGCCAATACCCGTCGGTAGCGCACCATGGCCGACCGAGGCATGACAATGGACGCAACTGACCGCATCCGGATTGGTTATCTCTCTCTTGAAAAGCTCATGAACCATATCGAGATGACACTCCACGCAGTTGCGCTGGAGAATTCCCAGGTTCTTCTTCTTAATCATAATCGGCTCGTGAAAATTCTGAAATGTGAAAGCCTTGGAATGATGATAACCGTTCTCAGCCTTGGCGATATACTTGCCCACAAAGGTATGCGGAAGATGACAATCCACACAAGTCGCAACAGCATGATGACTCGACTTCAGCCAGGACTCGTACTGCGGAGTCATAATGTGACAGTTGACGCACGCCTTGGGATCTGTACTGAAGTAAGACAAGCCTTCAGCATACTTGAAAGTGAACGCTCCGCTGCCTATCAACAGTCCCAGAAGTACCGCCAATATCGTAGCCTTCCGATCCAGGACCATGATGCGTTCCTTATATTCGGCCGATTGTCGACCAAACGGTTCAGGCATTCGCTGCAGTATTACAGCAATTGCGGATTGCTTGACACCACCTAAACTCTCTCAAGCCCTGATAGTACAAGGTCAAACACATATATCAACAAGAAACCAAAACACTTAATATGGCTCGAAGGGACCTTGCCAAGCAGCATGCATGGTCTCGCCCTCCATGAGCAGCTCGCAGATGAAAAATGAAGCGCTTGGAGGGTGACTACTCAGATGCAATGGTATCCAGCGGTATCCAGCCACCACTATCTTTGTGGCGGACACGTACCCATGCGCCGTGCTGCTCAATGATGCTGACATCAGCGCCTTCGGATAACTCCGTACAGATTAAGGCCCTTGGGGATGGCGCTACACGGGCCGGTGTATCACGCGTGAGAAGCTGCCCTTCCGGGTGCCACAGCGTGCTGGAGTGCAGTTGCCACAGCATACCCACGCACAGAAGCGCTCCACATAACCAGAGAACCATACGCACGTAACGACGCCGAAACACGTTGATCCCGCATGCCACGCCGCACAAAACCACCAGGCCAACTCCCAGAGCGAGAATCACCCTACGCATCGATTCTCGCGTATCCTGATCCGTATCCCCGGGCATGACATCGCTGCCTGACCCTTCATCCGGAGTAAAGCGTTCAACCGAAGCAATGGTCTTATTCTGAAAGGTGAGAGGGAAAGGCCCCTCTGTAGCCGTTCTAAATTGTCCTCGTATTGGATCGAAAAAACAAAAGCTCACCGGCGGAACGGCAACCGCATTTGTACTCTGCGGAATAATGATTTGTGTCACGATGCGACTTTCCGCCGTGTCACGCTCAAGTTTGGGTTCGTAGGCCTTGAAATCAGAAGCGGTTATCACGTTAGGGAGTCGTATAGCCTCGGTATATCCCCTGCCCTTAATCTCCGTGCGCAGCGTAATCAGGTCTCCCGGAGACACAACCTTCGGCGTAGCGTTTACCGTCAGATCAAACACGCCAACAGCCCCGGACCAGGCTTCCGGCTGCGGCTTCTCCGGTATGGATTTGACACTAAGTGTATGAGGCTTCACCGCAAGAAGTTGCGGAATCTCGCGCCAGGCCGTCCCAATGAATGCCCGTACACGTTGACGTCTTATCACGCGCAAAGATGGTGCAATCACCAGCTTTCCGGCCTGTGTGACCCTGGCCGTGCAACGAAAACGACGACGAAAAAATACCTTCCTGTTGCGAATGCTCTGTTCCTCGGGAAGCCCCACGAAATCACCCAGAATCAAGCGCCCCTTTTCAGGACCCGATTGAAGCTGCATCTCTTGTGCAAGCTGCACACCGTAAGATTCGATCACAAAGGTCAGATCAAAAATCTCATTTCGATATACATGCGGTCGCGAGATTTCGATAAATGCCGTAACACTACCGCTGTCCGTACTGCTCGGTGTCGGCGCTTGTGCATGACCAATGATGGCGGAGTGAACCAGTAATGCCAGACCCATCGAAATTATCCGTAATCGCGTCTTCATGGTGTGCCCTCCCCGGGAAGAGAAGTGACTTCCGTCACAATAGCACGTTCCATCTCGCTCACACGGTCAGCCTTCCATTCTGCGTAGAAAGACGCCAGCACACTGCTCCCCAGCAACGCAGTAACACAAACCAGCGCGACTGCCAGGGATTGCGTCCAGATCCATTTTCGATAGCGACGAATGACGAGAACTATCCACAGCAGGGAAAACGCGCAAGCCAACGCGGTGGCGCGAAGCGCGCAGGGCAATCCATAATGCCAGAAAAGTGGGATACGATACCAGGGCAACGCCGGCATGCTCTCCTGGTGCCCCGCCAATGCCAACTGCAAAACACGCTGAATTTCCGGCGTCGTGCCCAGCCTGCGCTCAGCCCTCAGAATGCTACGCTGTGCGGCGTCATACTGTTCCGAAAGCAACAACGCAACCGCATGATTATAAAAAAGATAGCCGTTCCGAAGATCACTATCGATCATCATACGATACTGATGAGCCGCCGTTTGAAAATCCGCAGCACTGACGGCAGCCGCCATACTCTGGTTGGCATGACTCCACTGAAAAACTGCCTGCCTGTTGCCCGCAACAGCCTGAGCGCCAGTACTCAGCAAAGAAAAACAAAGCACGAAGAACAACAGTGAGCGCAAAGCACGATGACCCTGAACCGGCTTTCGTCGCTGCGCATCCACCGCTTTGAGAACGCTGCCCACCTTGCCGAATCGTTCTGCAACCTGAATGGCGCTATGATCTGCACCTCCACCAAACGCGAGATCCACAAGGTCCTTGAGCAACTGACGATATTCGGAAACGGTATCTGCCTCGACACCGGCTTTCTGCAGCACATCCGCGCTCTCATCCGGAGTTAACCCTGCGGCCATCTCAAAACGATCCGCCACATACTGACGCATGGCTGCGGCCAAAGCTCTGGCTCGCGCGTCAATTGCCGTGTCTGCATCACACTGTACACGGGTCACCGTGTGCATGGCCACGGCCAGTGCACCTCGCGGTTTGCGCGTACGCCTGGCACGCTGTTGCACCTTTCGTAATCCACCCACCAGCACACTCAGCAGGTAGCAACCAGGACCCGCTAAGGCTATGGGCAAGACAACATGACGCCGCATCAGGGCTTCGCGCCGCGCTCCCCGTGCGTCCACAGTAATGGGCGCCATTGATTGCCGCCGCGTAAGCTGATCCGCCCCCTCGCCACCACTGGGTTCCGATGCAAGATTCAATACATCATCAATATGAAGCACCTCCGCTTCGTTAACACGCAAAGGAATCGGTGCCGTGCGAACCACTTCATACGCGTCCTGAACAGTATTGTAATAAGCGGCTTCAAGCGGCGGTAATTCAATGGTGCCTGCCATAAGCGGACGAATCGTCATCGTGTACACAACTGACTCACCGTCGCGTTGTGTCTGTAGCGTGTCTTCATACAACCGAAACAGCCGGGTCAGATCCTCCTGGTCCCATATGGGAGGCGGACGCAGCTTGTCCAGATTCACAGCACCCGACACACTCAGCGTCAACTTGAGCGGATCACCCACATTACAGGTTTGCGCATCCAACGTGGCCGTGACCCGTAAATCTGTTCCCAGAACACCCACATAGGAACCGGGGCGATCCGCCTCCGGTGGTGGAACCACACGCACCTCCGCCGCCGCACCCACGGCAAAGATATCGCGCGTGCTCGCACGCCCACCGGCGGTTACACTAGTGACTATCGGACCCTTGAAGAGCACCGGGCCAAACGTATGCGCTCCTTCGTCCTTCGGCGTGTAAGACGTTGTCAACGTGTATGCCCAATACGGCTGTCCATCGTGCTGCACCGCACGACGCTGAAGCGAAAATTTTGCTTTCTGCGAACGTCGCCCGGGGCCGAAATCAAAAAAGCTGTCAAACGGATCACGACGCAATGTTGTGTCATTAATATAAATGCCCGGTTGATCTCCTCGCTGCACCAGTAACGGCTGCAGAATCTCACGCGAATCCGGCATAATGAGATTCTCAAACGTCTGATCCAAATAGGGAATGCTAAGACCCGGAGGGGCATTGGGCGCAAGTGGGTCTACCTGCGCAAAACGTCCTTTCAGCGCTTTAAGCTGCAACTTCACCGTGACATTAAAAGGCTCATCGATCAGCACCGACTGCTTGGAAACCGTCACATCAATCAATACCAAGTCCTGATGCTCGACACCGATGACGGTTATCACCGGACCGCCCTTGCGAATCACATTGCCTTTACTCTTCAGCGCAATGGGTCCGGCCAGAACATTACCCGTTTTTTGCGGCGTCACTTCATATTGAAAAAGCCGGCCATAAACCGCGGTGCGTGTCATGCGTCCGTTAATGATGGAAATACTCTGCTGACTTTCGCTGCGTGTACCCAGGCTGCGGACCTGACAATTCTTAATGGCGGATAGATCCGGCTGAACATCCGCTTTATCCATTCCGCGAACACGCACAGAGAGAATCACGCTTTCGCCCAGGTATACCTTGTTGCGGCTGGCTTCAACCGTAAAAGACACCTCATCCGCTGCACAGGCCACAGGCACGATCAAGCTGATCGCCGTCAGTGCGGCAAAGACTGTTGCGGGCCATCGCATGCACATCACCAGTCTTTCTCGTGTGGAAGCATTGGAATCATACGGTTCTGACGTCGCTTCTCGGCAGCATGTTCCTGTTCCCGTTCCAGGGCCTTTTTGAGCAACTCCTTCACATCTTCCGGCAGGGCATTGGTCTCAGCGCCTTCCTGCTCCTCTGGTTGTTGCTCTTCCTCTTGTTGCTCTTCGCCCTGTTGTTCTTCTGGTTGTTGCTCCTGCTGCTCTTCCTCGCCCTGCTGTTCTTGCTGCTCTTCCTCGCCCTGCTGCTGTTCCTGTTGATCCTCGCCCTGTTGCTGTTGTTGCTGCCTGGGTAGCAATTCGTGAATCTGTTTCAGCAACTCGTGACTGGCCTCTTCTTCAACAAGCGCCGCTCCGGCATCGCCCTTACTCAGTTTCTCGAAGGCCTCCTCCTGTTTCAGCGAAGCCTGGGCCGCAAGGTCCTTGATTTTCGCACGGTCTTCAGGAGTGAGTTGCGGCGCTTCGGCCTGCGGTGCACCGGCTTGACCCTGCACGGCAGGCATCTGCTGCCGGGGGGGATTCTCCGGAAACTCCACTTCAAATCGTTCAATAAAAAGATCTGTCAGTGCCTTGGTTTCCACCTGATCATTAAGCGCTGTCGGCAACGCTTCCTGGGCCACTGTAACATCCATCAAGCCGCGCGTAGTTTCCTGAATCGCATTGGTCTGTCGTGCAAGCGCTTCCTCGACAACGGGAGAACAAGGAGCCAGCATCTTCCAAAATCCATAGACAGCGTTTTCATCCACACGCGCTGCATTCGCATCATCCACTCGCGCGTCGCGCATCATGCGCGCGGTACCCTGCATACTGTCACGCGTAAGCTCAATACCCTCAGCCATTCGAGCCATCTGCTGCTGCAGTTCTTCGGAGTCTCCCTGCTGCGCCAGAGCGGAGAGCAGCTTACCCTTCAACGGAATCCACAGGTCTGCGTTAGCATCCTGCTTTTCCGCCAGGCTCTCCAGCGCTCGAATCCGCTGCGGCAGATCGTTGGTGTTTGCAATCTGAAGTTTCTCATTAATGTCGCGCTGACCCAGGAGCATCTTTGCAATGAGATCAAACGGCCCCTGTTTCTGATATGTTTCGTTGAGCCGTGCAATTTTTGCCTCGGTCTTAAGCTTCGGAAGTTGCTCAACCAGATGTGCCAGGTTCCCGGAAGCCGCCGGGCGATTACCCTCGCGAGCCGCCAGTTTGAATGCCTCGGCGGAAGCCGTCAGCAGCTCCGCCTTCTTTTCAAAAGCATCGGCCGTCTCTTCCTGCTGCTCCAGGGCCTGCGCATGTAATGCACTGCCAAGCCCCATAGCCACTTCGGAATCTACTTTAGCGCGTTGCGCATCAAGTACCGACAGGGTCTCTGCCGCCTTTTCGAAATTACCCGCTTTGTAATACGCAATGGCCGCATTGTAACGGGCATTGCGCTCAAGAGAACGTCCGCTGCCGCGTGCGGAATCCATGAAAGCTTTGGCTGCTTTCTCATACATGCCCAGGCGATAAAGTCGCTGAGCCGCACGCGCACCGGATCGACCCGCCGCCCCAGGTGGTTCCTCGACAGATGCTTCAACGATAGCATTGGTGGAAGCTACCGTGTTGGTCCCATCTGCAGCAACTTGCCGGCACGCAAGCACCATGCAGATCAACAGACTCAGTGACTTGATCGCTTGCTTCGGTGGCGACAGGTTTTTGAGTTTCGCAGGCCCTATTGAAGTGGATAATCTCGACTCGTCAGATGCAGATGCTGCAGATATCGAACGGACACGCAAGCGGCCGCGACTGAAACAACAGGCAGCCAATAACAACAGGAAAGCCGGCAGCAGAAATAACTGGTAACGCTCAATCAATCGGCTCTGTAATGTTTCCTCCAGCTCCTGAGCTGCAACACGACGAAGATGGTTGTCATAAATCGTCCCCAGCGTGGTCCCGGCCATTCCTGATGTGGCCACCGGGATGTAAGCACCACCCGTCATCTTGGCAATGTTGTAAAGCGTTTCATTGTTAAGACGTGTTACGATATTGGAACCCTGATAAGAAAAGTAGGAACCGGGATTTGCCGGATCAGGAATCTGCGTTCCACCGGCTGCGCCAATGCCCACCGTGAAAATCACAATGCCTTTTTCTGCGGCGCGTTCTGCCTCAACGAGCGCGCGACCACTCAAATCTTCGCCATCACTGATCAGGATAATGGCTTTGTGCGCATTCAATTCATCCTCGAACGCATCCAGTGCCTTATGGATCGCATCGCCAATATCCGTTTCACCACGCGGAGCCGAGTCGATATCCACGGCATCCACGGCCTGTCGCAAGAAGGCATAGTCCGTGGTCAAAGGGCAAACGAGAACCGCCTTCTGTCGAAAAGCAATGAGTCCGGCACGATCTCCACGCAGC
This sequence comes from Kiritimatiellia bacterium, assembly GCA_016783565.1. GTDB lineage: Bacteria > Verrucomicrobiota > Kiritimatiellia > UBA8416 > JADHWI01 > JADHWI01. Next base: position 2,156 of record JADHWI010000015.1, on the reverse strand, counting down.
TCCCGGATCAAGTCCAGAATGTCTGTCTTGGCGCGTTGCAGTCGGCTGGGGTGCACGTCGTTGGCCAGCATGGAGCGTGACACATCCAGCGTAATCATTAAATCGCGACCACGCGTAAACAAAGTTTGTTCGCTTTTTCCCCACTTGGGGCGCGCTGCCGCAATCACCATCAGGCAAACAGCAGCACCCACCAATGCAATTTGCCAAATGGTGCGACCACGGTGCTGTACCGGACAAAGTTTTTGCTGCAATGCCGGCGCAATAAAACGCGCAAGAGTCTCCCCCGACCGTTTCCACAAGAAAACCCACCAGACCACCAGAACCGGCACAAACCACACCAGTATCAGCAACCAGGGATATTCAAATTCTACACTCATGATTCTTACTACGTTTACTCTTTATCCAATCGCTGTCGGTACATCCTGTCGCTCACCACGATTCCCCTCTACCCGTGGCAGGCGGAGCCACTACTACAGACTCACCTCTTCTGTAGGGCGGCTTGTCTCCTCCATTACATCGCTCTTCTTGTCACCACCATATTCGCGCCGATTCCAACGACCGCCAGGCACAAAGCCGGCATCAGAAACCAGGGGAAGCGTTCATTGAACTGGTAATATACATCCTGCTCTACCTCGGTAGTCTCAAGGTCGTTGATGGCTTCCATGGCACGGGTCAATCCCTTGGGATCGCGCACGTTGAAATAGCGCCCTCCAGTCTTCTCGGCGATGCTCTTCAGCAAGGTCTCATCCAGCGCCACATGTGCATAATGAATGGTTTCACGCCCCGACATGTCGCGGGCTTTAAACGGAGCGCGCCCAGTGGACCCGACACCAATGGTGTAAACCTTGATGCCCAGTTCCTCGGCTACCTCAATCGCTTTTTCCGGCGGAATGATGCCGGTATTGGATTCGCCATCACTGAGCAACACAATAATACGTGACGTCGGTGCGGCATCCTCAAGCCTCGCGCAGGCAGTTGCCAGCGCATCGCCAATGGCGGTCATCAGCTCTTCTTCGTTGATAACACGTCCTGAACGATCTCGGGACGGCGAGGGAATCTCAACCCCCTCAAGAACATGCTGCAACGCACGATGGTCCATTGTCAGTGGTACGCGCGTCGTCGCAAAACCACCAAACGTTACCAGCCCGATGAGATCATCGGGTCGCTGTGCGATAAATTCAGAAAAGGTTTCTTTTACTGCATCCAGTCGTGTTCGGTAACGCGTGCCGGCAGGCGTCTTAATCGACAAGTCCAACGCTTCCATAGATCCGGACATGTCCACAACCATGTGAACCGCGACCGCGTCGCTCGTGCGACGACTGCGTGACAATACTGTTTGAGGGCGCGCAAGGGCAACGGTCAGCAATGCCAATCCCGCCACAGTCACCGCAGGTAATACCGCCGCGACACGTGTTCGCCAGGTCACGGTCAGCGGAACCAGCCGATGCGTGATAGAGTAGAGCACCCCCTGCCGGTAACGCCGCCTATACACAAACCACCCCGCCGCAATCACAGGCAGCAACAGAAAGAAATAAAATGGGTTGGCAAAGCGAAACATCACGTTGCCTCCTCTGCCTTTTCAACGTCTGCGCGCTCGCATTCCTTGGCATCGGCTTCGACATATTCGCGCGCCGTGCGCGTGGCCGCGTCAACATTAGCCTCGTCAGGATGATATGCCGCAAATTTTACAAGGTCCGCCGCCTCAAGGAAGGTGCGCAAGCGCGTGACAACCGTTGCATCGAATCGGGCATCGTCCTGAACCGCCAGCAAGAACTCTTCAGTTGTTTGCTCCGGCGCCCGTACACCATGTGCGCGCTCAATATAACGCCGGACAATCATCGTAAGTTCGACATAGAAATCTTTGACTTGATCGTTCTCCACGAGATGCTTGCGTAGAAGTTCCTCCAGCTCGCGCATGGCGCGCTCTCGCGGCGATAAACGTCGGAGCACGGCTTCCTTATGCAAGCGGCGGGTGAGCCTGAAAACAAGATATCCAAGCGCAACCACCAACAGAAGTGCACCCACCCAGGAGGCAACGGTCCAGAACGAAGGTGCAATCCATACCGGCGCCAGTTCAGTCTGCACGCTGTCTGGCACCTCTTCAACGAGGGGGGCCACCTCAAGGTCAATGGCCCGTGTGGGCAACCACGACGGCT
>JADHWI010000048.1 GCA_016783565.1 Kiritimatiellia bacterium | reverse complement strand
TGACGGTGTGTCCTTCTCGGCGCACATCAGCGGCGACCGTGACGCCGGCAGGTCCGCTGCCAATCACGGCAACTTTATGTCCTGTTTCGGGTTTGATTGTGGGTAGATCCTGTTCGGTTTGCTCGGCTTCCCAGTCGGCTACAAAGCGTTCGACGCGTCCGATGGCTACTGACTTATCGACGTCCTTGAGCGATTTTCCCACCGTGCAGTGTAGCTGGCACTGTGTCTCCTGCGGGCAGACGCGACCACAGACTGCCGGTAGAAGGCTGTTCTTTTTGATAATATCAATGGCGCTGCGAAAGTCGCCTTCCGCTGCTGCGGTAAGAAAGCCGGGGATGTCAATGCGTACCGGACACCCATTGACACAGGGAGCGGTTTTGCACCTGAGGCAACGCATGGATTCCAGTTGCGCCTGTTCCGGCGAATAGCCCAGGGCGACCTCTTCCATGTTTGCGACACGGTCTTCGGGGCTTTGAGAGGGAATTTCCTGTGCAGGAATTGCCAGTCGATCCTTCGGCTTGAGCGGTTCCTCTCTGGAGCGTAGGGTCGCTAGTTGTTTCGTGGCTTCTTCACGTAGGTGATGGGGGTCCGTATGACTCATTGCTGGGTACGCTCCTTGATCTCGGCTTCAAGATGACACTGTTCGTGAGCGAGATCTTCCATGGGTTTGTATGCGCCGAGGCGCTGCATCATATTGTCAAAGTCCACCAGGTGTCCATCGAACTCCGGGCCGTCCACGCAGACGAACTTGGTTTCGCCTCCCACGGTAACACGGCATCCGCCGCACATGCCCGTACCATCAATCATGATGGTGTTCAATGATACCACGGTGGGAACCTTGAACGGACGCGTGGTTTCCGCGCAGAATTTCATCATGATGGGCGGACCAATTGCAACGGCCATGTCGGGCGGCGGATCCTGTTTGCACCGTTCTTCAAGGGGAGCGGTCACCAATGATTTTCTCCCGTATGAACCGTCATCCGTGCAGACGATCAACTCATCGGCGATCGCTTTCATTTCTTTTTCGAAGATTACCAGTTCGTGACTTCTGGCTCCGATAATGATGATGACCTTGTTCCCGGCGTCTTTTAGTGCCTGGGCAATCGGGTGTAGTGGTGCGACGCCTACGCCGCCACCCACGCAAACGACCGTTCCCACTTTTTCAATATGAGTCGGTGTGCCCAGCGGCCCCACTACGTTGTTCAGAGAGTCCCCGACTTCCATGTCGACAATCATATGCGTTGTCTTGCCGACGGTTTGGATGACCAGGGTGATGGAACCCTCTTCGGGATCTGCATCCGCGATGGTCAGGGGGACTCTTTCCCCAAAGTCCGTATCGAGTTGAACGATCACAAACTGCCCGGGTTGGCGCTCGCGAGCGATGAGGGGCGCTTCAATTTTGAGCTGATAAATTTCTTCGGCCAGCTGCGTCTTGGATAGAATTCTGTTCATAGTCATTTGCCTGTTTATTACACGTGCCGTTATTGGGTTCCCGTTGCTCTTTGGACGGGCCACTCAGCGGTTGGTCTTCTCTTTTCAAGGATTCCAACACATGTGAATGGTCGATAGTGATGCCATTGACTACGCTGAATGTCACGAAAAAAGCGGATCCGCAAAGTGCGAATCCGCTTTGAATGTTCAATTTATGTGGTGTTGATCATGCCGGAGCAAGCTCCCTTCGGGAAGCTCGCCCTACAAATGCCGCCACGTTTTCGTAGTGGGCGTCAGGCTTTTTGCGAAAGAATGAAGCCGACGTACTGGGCACGCTCGTAGTTGAGTAGATTCGCTTCGACATCCTTTTGGCTGACTTTTCCGCGGAAGGCTGAAAGATCGTTATAGCCCTTGGCGACCATCCATGATTCCAGGCCCGCTATAAGCTGAGCGACATGGTCGATGCCCTTGCGATACAATGAACCGGCAACTTGTACTGCGGTGGCGCCGGCAAGGATAAACTTGATGATGTCTTCGGGTTCTTCAATGCCGGTGTTTCCGATGATATCCAGATTGACGCGGCCATAGAGCAGGGCAGTCCAGCGCAGTGGTAGACGCGCGTCTTCTCTGCGGCTCCAGTTCATGCTGTTTTCAATCTGTTCGGTTTCCACATTGATATCAGGCTGGAGAAAGCGGTTGAACAGGACCACACCTTTGGCACCGCGGGATTCCAACTCGGCCACCACATTGCTGATGGAGGAGTAAAAGGGACTCAGCTTCACGGCGATAGGCAGATCGATGGCGTCGCTAACGGCTTCAAACATTTGATACAGACCGTGCTCCACATCGGCGCTGCTGCGCGTCATATCGGCTTCGACAGCGTACGTGTTCAGTTCCAGGGCATCAATTCCTGTATCTGCAAGCTGTTTGGCGTAGTCCACCCATTTGCCACCCGAGACGGCGTTGACGCTGCCGATGAGAGGCATTTTGACTGCCTCGCGTGCTTTCTCGACCCACATCAGGTGTTCCCGGGCGCCCGCATGTTCCAGCATGGGCAGGTAGGATAGGGCTTCGGCATAGGCTTCGGATCCCGTTGAAAGCGCGTCTTCCATCTCGCCGACTTCATGACGAATCTGTTCTTCAAAAATGGATCGGATGACAAGCGCCCCGGCACCGACGTCTTCTGCCTTTTTGATTGTATTGAGGTCTGCAGACAGTGTGGATGCGGCAATCACCACAGGATTGGCCAGCGGGATTCCCATATAGGATGTATTCAGTTCGCTCATTTTAATTACTCCGTTTTGTGTTTCAATACTCATGACAGATTGCTCTGTCTTTACGTCGTTTCTTACCTTGTACCTCATTGAATGGGTACCGTTAAGGTATTAATATCCAAATCGGCCTGTGCGTGCCAGAAAAGTTTGAGAAAATTGAGGATTCAATGTGTGTGCTCACGCTTTACGGAGCAACGTATACCAGACTGTGAGCCATATGATGATGGCTGTGATGCTGATTCCCAGAACCGGCCATGCGCCGAGGCGCCAAACCAGCATGACTGCCATGGATGTCCAGAGTCCGCCGCCCATAAAGGGTTCGTGCAATAGTTGCTTGTATCCAAACGCGGAAGGAGCCGAGGTCTCACCATTCGGGTCAACGGCTCGCAGGAGTAGCAATCCGGTTGCCGTGACGCCCATAGATTGCCCCATTTCGGCGATGGCGCGTTCGAACCAGCAATCCGGTAGCAGGCGACGGGCAAGCCACATGACACAGAAAACATTCCAGAGAATGCCCCCTGTTACAATCATCGCGAAAGGCAGGATTCCCTGGCGGATAACATCGAGGCGAATCATGCTGATGGCGGCTACGACGAGAAAGTCCAGAGCCGTGCCGCCCAGTCGCTGCATGAGTCCATGGTCAATGGGGACGGTTCGTGAGAAACGCGTCACGGTCAATTGCACGACAAGTCCGCCGATCATGCAAAGCGGAAACAGAGGGAAGCTGGCGAAAACCGGATGGTTTTGCAGCCCTGGAATGTATGATTCTATCCAGGCCAGTAGCGTCCGGATACCGAATCCGATCAGAATGGCTACTCCGATCAGGGCTAAATGAAAAGCGAGGGAATCGATGGAGTCGGCTGAGACGGTTTGCCGTCCGGCTTCGGGACGTCGTTCTGTCGGATAGATTCCTGCCGTTTCTTCAAGGCTTAAGGTTTCTGGTCGACGCACCACTTGCAGGATGCCGCGGCGGGCTGCCCAGTTCACAAGCGCCATTCCCACGATGATGGCTGAGATGATGCCGGCGGTGGCCGAGGCGAGCGCGTAGTCCTCGCCCTCAGCCCAGCCGATTTCGGCGAAAGTGGGGCCAAGACCGCCCGCGGTTCCGTGACCGCCTTCGAAACCGACCGGCACAATGACGCCGAATAGTTCTGGAATCCCAAAAAGGGGCGATAGGATCAGTAGCACTAATCCAAGGCCCACCACGTACTGGCCCCATGCGACGATCTGGCCGTAGGCCAGTTGGGGACCGGCATGTTTCCAGATTTTGCGCAGGGGAGGGATGGCGACACCGAGAAAGAGCGCCGCAAAAACCACGTTGATTAAAATGCCGGGTAACGCTTTCCATCCCAGTGTGATAGTGGTGCCTGCGACAAAATCGGGGTAGTGCAGTTGAACGAGGCCGAGCAGTTGAACCACGATCAGCCCCAGTACGCCGGCAATGACAGAAGATGGCAGGTACAACTTGTTGAGCAAGCGGACCTTTACGCGCAGGAACTTTCCGGTGATAAGCAGGATGCTTAGCGTGCAGAATGAAAGAATAGGATCCATCAGAAGCCCGATCTGTGGTTTGTGTTTGTTTATAGAGTCAGCATTGTTTCTACCATGGACGGGCCGAAAAAAAGAAGAGCCAATTGAGAATGAACTCAATTGGCTTCTTCTTAACTCCCCTCTTTCGAGGTTGCCTGTCGCTCAGTAAGGCGCGAACTTATCTTTGCGGTTTGGCGCATCGTCCGCTTTTGCCAACCAACCGGAGGACGGGTTATAATAGAGCATACTCGGTGCCAACTTTCGGGTATAACCCGGTCTTTGCAACTTCTTGACAAGGTTGACACAACCTCTCGAGACGACATAAACGAAAGCAGCAGGTTTGCATGAATCGCAACAAAATGAACACAAATCCGGTCTCACATTTGCAAGTTTGTTGTGACTCATTCTCATATTGTATCAGAGGCAGTTGAGACATGTTTCGAACGCTTCTCAAGGCGGGTGTGTTCTTGAGGAACCACTTGCTCACGCTCGTGGCTACGGGCAAATTGGTGGATAGTCTCAATACAGGATGCTGTCGCCGATTTTGACCGGCTGCTGCTGCCATCCGGCGAGGATATTGGCAACGCCCAGCCCCTCTTCGAGATCTACGCCCGAGAGTCGGACTTTTGTGACAAATGCGCTGTCAGCGCTATCACCTCTGACGATCGTGAGATCAGGCTCGGGAGTGTCGGCACCCATTTCGAGCATTTTGTTGTATTGTCTCAGGAATTTTGGGGTGAGCTTGAGAATGACAAAATTCCATTCTTCGTTGATTCCGGCAACGGCACCTTGCAGCCCTGTGCTGAAGGCGACCCAGCCTTTTGGTTTTGGTTTGGGATTGTCGGTTAGTGCGACCTCAAGCTTGTGCATGAGTTGCTGGATGTCGCCTTCCTTTTGCGCAATTTTGTCGTCTTTTCGTTGAAGTTCGCCATTAAGGTCCGCCACGTCTCGCTGGAATTGTTGAATGGTCTCGTCCCGGAGTTGGATGGTTGATTCGTGATCACCAATGACGTGATGCAGGCTGGCAATGGATCCGTCGCGTTCGACGATTGTGTGCAGGGCAAGACGGAGTTCCTGTTTGCGTTTGTTGAGTTTTGTGACGTTGTTAACGAGTTCTTCCCGTATGGTTCGAAGAGTATGTCGCGTGTCCTCAAGTCGATTGAGTTGTTCCATGGCCTTTGTGTTCAGGTTATCGATTAACGCCTGCATGGTGCCGGGACCCTCTGTGAGCTTCTCACCGGTTGTCGGATTGCGCATGGGTTTCAGTGTCACCGGGTCCATGCGGTAGAACTGTGCGAGCTGCGAGCGTTTGGTCGACAGGTTGATGGTGGCGTGGTCGCCTTGTTCCAAGTAGTGCGGATAGTCGTTCCAGAAGCTGGAGCGTTCCGGCTGGTCTACCAGCCGGTCGCTTACGGTCTCAATGTCCAGAGTCGGAAACTCCGGTGCTTCCGTCTTTGCGGGGCCTTCTGTTTCGATAGTGGCGGCTAGAGTCGTCAGTGCGGTCTCGAGCTTGACGGTTCGCCCCACGAGGACTTCGCGTTTGCGGAAGAGCATGACGCCTAGAATCAATGCGACTATGGCGAGAAGCAGATGCAATACCAGTAGTGAATGAATGAGTTTTTTCATGGCGTATGCCCTCCCTTTTGGTTGTTGTGGTTTTCGATCTCTTGCGTGAATTCCCGTCCGTCACGGAGGCGTCGGATGATCAATTGTTGAGTAGTTCCGTCAATCCGGGTTGCCAGGAATTGTTCTTTTTTTGTGCTGATTGTGTCGCCCGCTCGGACCGTCATGTTTGAGGATGATTCCTTACAGTAGACGAGCGCAATGGCCACCTGGGTGGGGTGTGGCTTGCCGCGTACGAGTATCAGTTCGGTATCTGCGTTGGTGACCGTGAGTTCCGATATATCGACGGATCCTGTGCCTCCGATTCCGGGAATAGCCTGCTGCGAGTGGATGGGGACGTGCTGGCTAATGGTGTACCCTTCGAATGATTCACCTTCGCGCACGATGTGGGTGTGGTCCCCGTTGCGTGAATTGACTTGGTACGCTCGTGATCCGTCGGGAAGGATGACGTGACCTTCGTAGCAGAGGGACAGGGGTTGAATGGCTTTGACTTCGAAAGGAACTTGCCGGTCTCTTGCTGTGTTGAGTGCCAGTGTTGTGGTTCCTGTGACGACGACCCCGGCTGAAAGCACGGCGCAGGAAACGGCGGCAATGCTCTTGGCCTGGGCGATGGCCATACTTTTTACTGCGGCTGTGCAAATGGCTGCGGCACTTATTGTGGCGGTAGCGGTTTTTGAGGCAAGCGCTGCAGCGGCGCACGTTTGTGCCAGTGCCGCCACGCCAGCCGAGGCGGCGCGGCTTGACAGAAGTGAAGCCAGCAACGGAATGCTGACGATGATCTGCTTGCGTTCAAAGAAGGCTCTGAGTTTATCGATGGCGCGTTCGACACGCTTTGTGGCGGTATTTTCGCTGACGCCCAACGCGGTGCCTACGTCCGCAAAGCTGGCTCCCTGGATATAGCGCATGATGACGGCATCACGGTCGCGTGGCCGCAATATATCCAGAGCGTGATCCAGGAGCGGGCGGATCTCTCGCCAGGTGACCTCTTCGATTGGTCCGGTGGGTTGTGTGCCTTCCTTGTCCACAAGTTGTTCTCGCTCGATGCGTCTGCGTCGTTGCCGTACGGCTTCGGATGAGGCAAAGCGGGTAGCCCTGAAAAGCCATCCGGCCAGAGTTCCGCGATGCTTGCGGTTCAACGTCTCAGATTTCTGTGCCAGTATCATAAAAACTCCCTGGCTGATGTCTTCGGCCAGCTCGGGGCCGGCGCGTCTTACGGCGCTGGCATACACAAGCGGCATGTAGCGGGTGACGAGTTCTGTAAAAGCCTCTTGAGAATCGCGTGTCACATATGCGTTGAGAAGTGTCCAGTCATTCACCGTTTGTACCTCCACACTTAATATGGCCGCCGAACCATTCTTTCTGACAGAAAAAACTGAAAAACTATTACGGGCTCCCTTCGGGAAGCCCGTCCTACAAGTCGAGATGATGGATTGTAGGTATGGTTGCTTGTAAGCTTGCCGCTTCATCATTCCATGCGATGCTACTGAATTATCTAATAAATCAATACGTGTCTGCGTTCTAAGGTTGGAAGCGCGGCGACGGACGTCCACTTGAAAGGAGGGCGTCATGTCTAACCGTTTGAAGCAATGGCCTGTTGGGTTGCGAAGCAACACGTTTCTTGAGCTGTTTCGTCCGGTAGCATTGAGCGAAAAAGTCCGTCGCATTGCATCTGGATTAAAAGAGCCGAAAGAAAGCGGTGCGTACAAGTACGCAATAGGTGAGTTGCGGCATCTGCAATCCTGGCTCTGTGCGGTGACGATTCCCGTGTTGAGTCTGTGGTTGTTCCTGTTGCTGGCAGCACCGCTCTACAAAGCCGCGACTGATGGACCGATTGTCCGTTTGCGCCCGACTCCTCCTGATCAGCCGATTCTGGATCCGCCTCCACCGCCACCCAGGGATATTGATCCGCTGCCAATTAAGGAGACGTCGGTATTGATGGGGTCTTTGATCGCGGAGCCTGCAGATACGATGCCCGCAGCCATGGATCCGACTCCACCCGTACAAAACGCTTTGCCGCCCGAGAGCCTGATAAAAAGTCCGTTGCGTTTCGCGCTTCCCATACAACGTGAGGGTCTCGGGCGGCGTTCTGATCACATTGCTGGTCGCGGTGATGGACCAGGGGAGAATGCCGTGATACGTGCGTTACGCTGGCTCAAATCCAAGCAGCGCACCGATGGTGCCTGGGAGTCGCCAGAGCCTGCAATGACGGGCTTGGCTATCTTGTGCTTTCTGGGGCACGGTGAGCTTCCCGGGCGATCGGAGGAGTTCGGTGCCACTGTGCAGCTTGGCCTGGAATGGTTGTTGAAGAACCAACAGGCGGACGGGCTTTTCAAAGGTCGGGATACGCACGATTACAGCTTGCCTATTTGCGTGTATGCCCTTTCGGAGGCGGCGGCTATGACGCGTAATCCCCAGGTGCGTGAAGCGGCAGAGCGAAGTCTGGCTGTGATTGTGCGGGGGCAGAATGCACAGGGGGGGTGGGGGTACAACTGCGTGCCGGGGACGCGCATCGATACCTCTTACAGTGGTTGGTGTGTGCAGGCCTTGAAGGCCGCTCACCTGGCCGGACTGCGGAACGAGGGGTTGGATGCAGGGATGCGGCTCGCGGTGACTGGACTGGCCGGCAATGCGCATCCCAATGGAGGCTTTGGTTACACGTCGCCCGGCGAGGGTGGGTTGACCGGTGTGGGCGTGCTCAGTTTACAGTTTCTGGGGAAATCTGATACCGATGAAGTCAAGCGTGGCTTGCATTGGATGGAGCGGATGACGTGCGCGTGGCAGAAGCCGTGGGGCGGCCGACCGTTGTATTACTGGTACTATGCCACGCAGGCCAAGTTCTATGCGGGTGGTCCCGGTTGGGATTCCTGGGATCGCCTGTTTGCAGCCGAGTTAACCGCTAATCAGCAGCTCGTTGAATCTGAAGCTCCGGAAGGAAAGCCCATGGGGTTCTGGCAGTCGCCGGCGGCGTCTGAATCGTATGGGGATGTGTACAGTACGACGCTCTGTACCTTGATGCTTGAAGTCTACTATCGTTACTTGCCTTCATATGAAGTGTTGGCAGGCAAGGAGGTCAAGAAGCCGGTTTTCGACGAACCGGAACAAATCGCCAGTATCCTGTTTCCGGATGCATAGCTGGGGCTAATGGGTTTGGGCGAATGACCCGCAAGTTACGGGAAAAGAGGTGCGCTTGCTTTCGTCTGGCCCGATAATGCTATTGTTTGGCCCGATAGTGAAGGCGCGAAATGCGGAATCGTGATTCTCTCAGGGAATCATGACTATTCTTGAACGAATTGCTGAACTATCCCGCGAATTTGGAACACCGGATTATGTGCTTGGTGGTGGAGGCAATACCTCAGCCAAGGATGCGAATTCACTCTGGGTAAAACCGTCTGGAACGGCTTTGCCGTCGATGACAGCTGACAGTTTTCTGAAGATGGATCGCTCTGCGATTGCCAGGCTGTATGCCGTGGAGCCGCCTGTGGATGTGAATGAGCGTGAAGCGATGGTGGGGCGCATGCTGGCTGAAGCGAAATGCAACCTGTCTGACGCCGGTCGTCCTTCTGTGGAGACTCCTTTGCACAATGCATTCAGTGCAACTTTTGTGGTGCATGTACACCCGTCATTTGTAGGGGGGCTGGTTTGCGGGAGAAACTCCCGCGAGGTATGTGAATCGCTCTTTCCTGACTATCTCTACATGGCGTATACGGACCCGGGATACATGCTGTCCATGCGAACCAGGGAAGAGATTCAGAAATACAACGAGCAGCACGGTCATGAACCGGTCGCTATTTTCATGGAAAATCATGGGGTGTTTGTTGCTTCGGATACTGTTGCTGGAGCAAGAGAGGTATTTGCGAGAATCATGACGGTGCTTCGTGAGCAGTATGCGGAGGCAGGTGTGGCAACCGCGATTGACGTTGGGCCTGCTCCTTCGGATGACTATGTTGCCTCAGTGGTTGAACAAGTCCGTCGTGTCTGTGGAGAGGAGCATACCGCGCATGTAGAGGCCAGCGGTCCTTTTCAGGTAGCCGGAGGCGCGTTGACGCCCGATCATGTTGTCTATATGAAAGCCTATGCGTTTGAGGGTGAGCCGACTGAGGAGTCGTTGCGCGCATTTCAGCATGAATATGGTTTTGCACCGCGGATCGTGTCGAATGGCAATGGAGTAATCAGCTTTGGAACCACGGAGAACAATGCCAGGCTTGCCATGGAGTTGGCGAAAGACGGGGCGCTGGTGGCGCAGCTTGCAGAAGCATTTGGCGGAGCGAGAGTCATGACGCGTGCGCAATGGAGTTTTATTGATAATTGGGAAGTCGAATCCTATCGCCGGAAAGTGGCGGCAGGGTAATAAGTAGAAAAAGAGATCTCTCTCGCAGAGAGAATAGGAAATGGCATTATGAATAGAGAAAATATTGAGCAATCCTATCAGTTGGCGAAAGAACGTTATGCCGCGCTGGGAGTGGATACGGAAGCCGCTGTTGCTGCACTGAAGAAAGTTCCGATAAGTTTGCATTGCTGGCAGGGCGATGATGTTGGCGGTTTTGAGACACCGGACGCTGAACTCTCAGGCGGCGGGATACAAGCCACGGGCAATTATCCGGGTAAGGCCCGAACTGCGGATGAGCTGCGCAGCGATCTTGATAAGGCGCTGAGTCTCATTCCGGGTGACCATCGGTTGAATCTGCATGCGATATATGCAGAGACGGGCGACAAGAGAGTTGAGCGTGATGCACTTGAGCCGGAACATTATTCAAGCTGGATCGATTGGGCCAAGTCGAACGGCATGGGCATGGATTTTAATCCCTCTTACTTCTCGCATCCCAAAGCCGATGACGGTTTCACGCTCAGCAGTGCTGACGACGGCATCCGAAAGTTCTGGATTGATCATGGAAAGGCCTGTCGGAAAATTGGCGCTTTCATGGGGGAAGTGCTGGGCAGTCCCTGTGTGACCAATGTCTGGATTCCTGACGGGTATAAGGATATTCCTGCTGACCGAAAGGCACCGCGGGAACGGCTTAAGGCGGCACTTGACGAAGTCTTTGCAGAGCCGCTTGATCCAAAACACAATCTCGATGCGGTCGAGTGTAAGCTTTTCGGGATCGGGTCAGAAAGTTATGTCGTTGGCTCACATGAGTTTTATATGGGCTATGCGATAGCAAACAACAAACTGCTCTGTCTGGATTCAGGGCATTTCCATCCAACGGAAGTCATCTCCGATAAGATTTCATCCGTACTTACTTATGTTGATGAGATTCTTTTGCATGTCAGCAGGGGAGTTAGGTGGGACAGCGATCATGTTGTTACGCTTTCAGATGAGCTCCAGGCCATCGCACAGGAACTTGTCAGGGGAGATTACCTTGGCAGGACGCATATCGGGCTCGATTTCTTCGATGCCAGCATCAACCGTGTTGCGGCATGGACCATCGGTACACGTAACATGATCAAGGCTCTATTGCTGGCCATGCTTGAGCCGACTGCGCAGCTGCAAAAGGTTGAGTTGGAAGGTGATGTCACGAGCCGCCTGGCAATGATGGAAGATATTAAATCAATGCCTTTCGGCGCGGTGTGGGATCACTATTGTGAGAGTAAGGGTGTTCCGGTAGATGGCAAATGGTTGTTGGAGGTTAAGAAGTATGAAGAAGGTGTTCTTTCTAAGAGAGGTTAGTTTGGCGTCAGCTTTGCTGCTGACGGTTTCGATTTGTCACGCTGAACTGACAGGTAAGTGGATCGGATATGACTCTGTTACCTGGGCGCCCAGGGTCTATGAAAAAGCCGAGGTAAAAACTTCGGTAGTTAAGCTTAAGCCGGACGGCACATCATGGATATGGCTTGCGTCGGAGAAACAGCTTGTTGTTCCGGGAGGGACATGTCTGTTCCGTAAGACAGTAAGTCTGCCAAAAGACATAAAGATCAAGTCCGGGTCTCTACTGATAACGGCTGACAATGCTTTCGCACTGCGGGTTAATGGAAAAGATGTCAGCAGGGGCAGCGAATGGGAGAGACTCAATTATGCTGATGCTGCGAAGCATCTTAAGCCGGGCGACAATGTCATTGAAGTAGATGTGACTAATGACGGCGGCCAGCCCGGTCCTGCAGCGCTCCTGTTTAAGATGGAGATTGTCTCAGAAGAAGGAAAAAAGATCACGGTCCTTGGCGATGATTCCTGGGAAGCAAAACGTTCAAACGCCAAAGAAATGGGAAAATCTCGTGTAATAGGAAAATTCGGATGCCATCCATGGGGTACAAAATCGCTTGGAGGTTCAGGCGGAAAATCAGGCGGTCTGGTTGCGCCTCCGCCTCGTTATCTGCGTAAAGAGTTCGCGCTCAAGGACAAGGTAAAGAAAGCCACGCTGAAAGCTTCAGCACTCGGCTGGTACAACGTTCACATCAATGGTCAGATGATAGGTGACGACTATTTTGCGCCGGGCTGGACTGATTATAATAAGCGCGTGTATTACAACACTTATGATGTAACAGATATGCTTCAAAAGGGTAATAATGCTGTCGGCGCCATCCTCGCGGACGGCTGGTACTCCGGCTATATTGGCTGGGGCCGCAAGCGCAATCATTATGGAAAAAACATACGGTTCATGGCGCAGGTCGAAGTCGAATACAGTGACGGCTCAACGGAAACGATTATTACCGACGAGTCATGGAAGGCGACAGCTGATGGCCCGCTTGATGAAGCGGACATCCTGATGGGTGAGCGTTACGACGCAAGAAAAGAGATGCCCGGATGGGACAAGGCCAAATATGATGATTCCGCCTGGAAGAAAGTCGATGTCACGGAAAGCATTAAGGCAAAGATCGAGCCGTTTCCTACCGTTACGGTAAAGAAATTCCGTGAGCTGAAACCTCTATCGGTAAAAGAACCCTTGTCTGGATCATTTGTTTATGATTTGGGAAGCAATTTCGCCGGTTTTGCGCGGCTTAAAGTACAGGCCCCGAAAGGTACGGAAATAAAATTGGCTTTCGGCGAGATGCTTCTGCCGAATGGCGACATCCTTAAATCAAACCTGCGCGGCGCAAGAGCTGAAGATACATACATCTGTAAAGGCGAGGGTGTTGAAGTCTGGGAGCCGCGGTTCACTTTTCACGGGTTCCAGTACGTTCGGATGACCGGTTATCCCGGTACACCTGACAAGGATGCTGTCACGGGTATAGAAGTAACGTCCGCGACGCGCGTCGTCGGTAGCTTCGAATGTTCCGATGAGCGTTTGAATAAGTTGTATAGAAATATAATCCAGACACAGCGCGCGAACTTTATTGATATACCGACCGACTGCCCGCAGCGTGATGAACGCCTTGGCTGGACGGGTGACGCGCAGGCGTATATCCGTACTGCATGCCTTAACATGGATGTTCAGTCGTTCTTCCATAAATGGCTGGTGGATCTCGAAGACTCGCAGCTTGGGAATGGTGATTACCCCTGCGTTGTCCCGAGAAAGGTCGCTGGGGGTTCCGGCGGGCCTGCCTGGGCTGACGCCGGTATCATATGTCCATGGGCGATATACGAAGTTTATGGCGACAAGAGCATCCTTGAAAAACAGTATGACTCCATGGCGAGGTTCATGGCCTATCGCGACGGCAAAATGCAAGGCAACAGGATAAGCAAATTTCACTGTTTCGGTGACTGGCTGAATATAGGCGCCAACACACCGAAAGACGTTATCTTTGTGGCCTACACGGCCGGCAACGCGCAGATCATGTCAAAAGTCGCCGACATTCTCGGAAAGCAGGAGGATGTCGAGAAATACAACAAGATGCATGAAAGATTCAAAAAAGCTTTCAACGAGATGTTTGTAGGCGAAGACGGAAAGATCAAGGGGCACACGCAGACATGCTACATTCTTGCTCTCGGATTTGACCTTGTTGACGGCGAGATGAAAAAGAAAGTTGAAGAGCACCTCATTGAAAGGATAGAGGAACGGAAATGGCATCTCTCTACCGGTTTCGTTGGAACCAGGGACCTCATGCATGTTCTTACCAAGATCGGCAGAAACGATATTGCATATCGTCTTCTCTTTAATGACACATACCCGTCATGGCTGTTTCCTGTAAAGAACGGCGCGACCAGTATCTGGGAGCGTTGGGACAGCTGGACCCCGAATAAGGGATTCCAGAGCGCGAAGATGAACTCTTTTTCACACTATGCCTACGGCGCAATAGGGCAGTGGATGTTCGAGAACATCGGCGGGATACGTCATGCCGAACCCGGTTATAAGAAGATTAGCATAAAGCCGATAATAACTGACAAGCTTGACTGGGCAAAAGTGTCTTATGACTCCATACAGGGAATGATTTCTGTTAACTGGGAACGTGAGGGTGATAAGGTAAATCTGGAGGTCGAGATTCCAGAAGGCGCGAAAGCGGAAGTATATGTGCCGGGTAAAGATAAGCCGGAAAACGTCAAAGCCGGTAAACATAAGTTTAAAGGAAAAATGTAAGCAGGAAGAATAAACATCCAGCAACCTGGTGTATATGAAATGTAGTGCGTCTGACCCCGAGCTTGTCGAGGGGCAGGCGCAAAGTTCTGCGGCTTTCTCTTCGAGTTAAGCCGCCGCTACAGGATCAACAGCCGAGTGTTGGTGTTTCTTTTTTGGGAGTTGGACTTGGATGTTGGAAGTTGAAAAGTATCGCAACACAAGGAGAACCACATGACAGACGAAGCAAAACAGGAGCATCATGTAGGCGATGAGTTTGAACGTGAGCCGGTGCCGAAAAGCGCGTGGCTGGGGTTCAAGAGTTTCATAGGTCAGTATGCCGGCGAACATTGCGCCGGAACGGAGCTGATGATCGGCCCGCTGTTCGTGGCGGCCGGTGTGAGTGCGTTTGATGTCATTGGCGGTCTGTTCGTTGGTAACCTTCTGGCTGTATTGAGCTGGATGTTTCTCTGCGCGCCCATCGCGGTTCGCGCGAGGCTGACGCTGTATTACCAGCTTGAGAAGATCTGCGGCAAGCACATGGTAATCCTCTACAATCTGGCGAATGGCATCATGTTCTGCTTTCTCGCGGGATCCATGATCACGGTGTCCGCCACGGCGGTTGGCGTCTGGTTCGATTTTCCGATGCCGGCATTGTCTGACGTTATGCCGAACAGTATTGGCTGGGTTATGGCCGTGCTTGTTGTGGGTGCGCTGATCTCTGTTGTTGCTGCATTTGGCTACAAGATGGTCGCCAGGTTTGCGAACATTGCTGCACCGTGGATGGTGCTCGTATTTCTCGCGTTTGGTCTCATTGGGGCCAGGCAGTTCATTGCTGCAAGCGGATCCAGTTTGTCGGAAATGGGCGGTATCTGGGGGCTGGCTAACGAAATATGGAAGGGTGGGGATCCTCTTCCCGGGCAGGTCAAGTTCACGTTCTGGCACGTTACGTTCTTTGCTTGGTTCTGCAACATGGCGATGCATATCGGAATGTCTGATCTTTCTGTATTCCGTTTTGCGAAGAAATCATGGTACGGGGCCGCTTCTGCTTCTGGCATGTATGTAGGGCACTTTATGGCCTGGCTGGCGGCGTCGATTCTTTATGCGCTTCAGTTGCATATTGACCCGGCTAACACGGATGTTCTGCCTGGACCGTTGGCATACAAGGCCTGCGGCATTGCCGGATTGATCTGCGTCATCATTGCCGGTTGGACGACAGCGAACCCGACCATTTATCGTGCGGGCCTCGCCTTTCAGGCGATTATGCCAAAGGTGTCACGGTTTAAAGTGACGCTTGCAACGGGTGCCATTGCGACCCTTGCAGGCGTGTTCCCCGGGATAGCCATGAAACTTTTGGGCTTCGTTGCCATATACGGGATGGTTCTTATGCCGATGGGCGCCATTATCTTTGTGGACTTCTGGCTATTTGACAGGCTTGGCCTCAAGAAGAACTACGCAGAACAATGCGGCATCAATTTCAATTGGATTCCTTTGGTGACGTGGGTTTCTGTCTGCTCTGTCTGTGCCTGGCTTGCTCAGACGGGTAGGGTGCAGATATTCTTCGTGAGCCTGCCCGGATGGTTTGCCGCAGCGGTTCTCTATATTGTTTTGAGCAAACTGTTTCAGAAAAAGGAGATCTCATCATGAGAAAAGCACTTCAAACTGTTTCTGTACTGTCTTTATTAATGACGATTGTGCCATCGGTCATGTTCCTGAGCGGTGCCGTAGAGCTTGCGCAGGTTAAACTGCTCATGATTTTTGCAACCGTTGTATGGTTTGCGGCTACCCCTTTCTGGATGGGGAAGAAGGTAAGTTCTTGATGGTCAGGCGGGTGTCCGTGTCAGTTCTCTGCCTGGTGTTCTGTCTGCAGGTTGGTTTTGTCGGCGCGGGTGTCGCGGTGACGGAAGCCGCATGGAATGCTTCCTGGATCAGCGCGGGTAGTGGTGCCGATCCTGAGGACAAGGCATCCGGAAAAGCATCAGTGATCGTTCTGAAGAAAGCTGTCTACGGTGTGCCGGGTGATCCCTCGAAGCAGGTTGACCTGACGGAGAGATTTAAACAGCAGATTGCGGCAAAGAACTACACGGTAAGCGGTAATAACGATATTGCAGGTAAAGATCCCGCACCCCGTATACACAAGAAGCTGGTTCTTGAATATACAGTCGACGGAAAGCTCATAAAGAAGACTCTTTCCGAGGGTGCAAGGCTCAATCTTAAGACCGGTAAATCAAATACGACTTCCAATAAGGCGAAGAAGAACATATGGACCTGTTATCGCAAAGTGGTGAAGCTTAAATCGACACCAAAGACGGCAGTAGCACGAATTGCGGTTGATTCCAAGTACTGGCTCTGGATCAACGGTGAGATGGTTGTATTCGAAGGACAGCTCAAGCGCGGGCCCACCCCTGATGATACATACTATGACAGCGTCGATCTGACGAAGCATCTTAAAAAGGGCGACAACACAATTGCCGTTCTGGTCTGGTATTACGGCAAGCATGGATTCAGTCATAAGAGCAGCGGCAAGTCGGGCCTTGTCTTTGACGCAGCCATCGATGGTCAGAAACTTCTGAGTAGCAGTGAGTGGAAGGCCATGGTGCATCCGTCGTACGGCGATACCGGCGCGCCGCATCCAAACGTTCGGCTGCCGGAATCCAATATCCGGTTTGACGCGCAGAGCGACATGCCGGGCTGGGAGAAGGCGGGATTTGATGATTCCGGCTGGTCCTCAGCCGAAGAATTTGGGAAGCCGCCCTGCGCTCCATGGAATAAACTGGTTCTTCGCCCCATTCCGCTGTGGAAAGATTTCGGCTTGAAAGAGTACGTCAACGCCTCAGAGATGCCCAAAGTGTCCGACGGCAAGAAGATCAAATTAAGAATTCCCTATAACGCACAGATCACGCCTTACCTCAAGATCGATGCGCCGGCTGGACAGCTGATCGACATCCGCATGGATAATTATAAGGGCGGCGGGCCGCCTAATATCAGGGCGGAGTACGTTACAAGAGATGGCGTTCAGGAATATGAGAACCTTGGCTGGATGAATGGGCATGAGATGTATTACACCATTCCCGCAGGTATCAAAATTCTCGCGCTGAAGTATAGAGAGACCGGTTATAATTCGGAATTCACAGGTACGTTCGAATGCGATGATGAGTTCCTGAACCGCTACCGCAAGAAAGCCGTGCGTACTCTGTATATTACGATG
>JADHWI010000047.1 GCA_016783565.1 Kiritimatiellia bacterium | reverse complement strand
TTTCGCAACGGGTAAACTTGCGAATCATCGCCGCACACGCCGCTGATTACGCGACACCCGACACGAAAACCTAAACCTCCAGAAATTCGTTCTTGCTAAACGGTGACGCTGTCTGCTTGAATACCCCGTGAACGGTTACGGAATCGCACGCATCGGTCCCTTCTTGTCAAACTGCGATTTACATCGTTCAATCAGGTCAATCGCAGCGCTCCCCACCCCCATTATAATTGGGATAGGGGCAGATCCAGCCAGGGTGTCCGCATTCAACCCAGAATCATCCAAAGCCAATTTCGTGGCCGCAAGCGCAAGCTGTGTTTGCCGCGCCAATCGCTTAGGACGAATCACCTCAGGTAAATAATCAGATAAACTGAACTCACTGATCTCACCCGCTATTCGAATGGGATGCTGCGAGGCATCAAATCCCGAGATATGGTCTATCCCGCTTTCACCCGCCAAAAGCGAACGCCAAAATGCTTTCAGACCAACCCCATTTGGAGCAACAACCCCAATCCCGGAAATTACAACACGACAGTCTCTATTCATTGATGCACCCGTCCCAATGAGAAAAACTCACTCCTGAATGCATTTGATAACATGATGCTTTAATTATCCGCAACACAAAAAAACAAACATGAACATATTTGTACATCGACGCCGATACATGGACCAAATTGGACACCATTATCCACAATATATAGATGCATGCAAGCACTAAACTACAACATATATGATTTACTCCGCATGGCACAACACGTGCTATGAGTATCGGCAAGCTTTGAAATGGCTTGCATCAAAGCTGGTGGGAAACGGTAAGGAAAAAAGATATGTTCAATTACGAACATAAAAAAGGAGAAAAAGTCATGAAACGAGGACACACACAGTGGCAGATCATCGCAACTATCGCTATAATGACAGCCATCACGCAACTTTCACTGGCTGACGGCTATCGCAATCCTCCCGCAAGCGCATCAGCACTGGGGCGCATCGGCGGAAAAATCGTTCATATAGATGATGCTTCGGCAGCTTCAGTCAATCCGGCAAACTTGACAGGCATCGATAAAACTGAGGTCATGGCATCATTGACCTTTGGGTACGCAAGTCGTTCATATGAAATGCCTTGCTGCGGAATATCCGAGCGTACAGAAGACCCGTGGGCATACCTCCCTGCCATTTTTGCAGCAACACCGCTCGGCGATGAAGGGGAATACGTGCTGGGTATCGGCCTGACAGTTCCTTATGGTCGCTTCACGGACTGGGGTAGCGACGTTGTTTTTGCGGCAGCCTCCCCCTACTATGCAGAACAGCGCGTTATTGAACTCAATCCTTCTATCGCTACAAAACTGGGCGAAAAGGTATCGATAGCGGTTGGCGTAAGCATTTATCAGTCAGACCTGAAGTTCAAACAGGCTTACCCCTGGTCCATGTTAACCATGAATCCAGCAGACCCCATGGGCAAGGCTCGCTTTGATGGAGATGGATGGGGTTACGGCGCCAATGCAGCTATCACATGGGATATTGACGATAATAACGCGGTGGCACTTACCTATCGCTCCCCTTTCACAATAGATTACGAAGGTGATTTTGATATCACACAGCTACCTCCGGCTGTCGCCATGATGGGTGCAACAAGCAGCAGCGACTTTGAGACCGAAATTGACTACCCCACTCAAATCGCCCTGGGTTACGGAATCAAGGTGTCCAAAAATGTACACGTTGAATTTAATGTCGAATGGATCGAAGCCTCCAGCAACGCTGAACTCCCCATAGATATTGACAATAACACCGCGCTTCTTCCAGCTTCAGTCATTCCGCAGGACTGGGATGACAACTGGACCTATGGCATCGGCGCAAATTGGCTCTTTACGGAAAACTGGACAGCACGCGCCGGCTACATGTACCTCGAAACCCCCACATCTACAGCCACCACACTACCCGTAGCCGCAGAAGATGACCAAAGCGTCGTTTCTATTGGCCTCGGATACGATGATGAGACACACAGCTTTGACATCGCCTATGCTGTCGGCATTTTTGACACATTGACTGTTGATGATAACGCCGTTCCTCCTGTGAACGGGAATTATGACTTCAGTTCTCACCTGGTGAGCGTTGCATACGGATACCGGTTCTAAATAGAACCAATTTGATTATACAAACTATTCGGAGACAACGACTCATGAATGAAGCAACGCTGCCCCCCATTCAAAATACCACCCAACCGGACGATCCGTCCGCCGAAAGGCCCACAATTCTGGTGATTGATGATGAACTGGGTCCACGCGAGAGCGTACGGTTCCTGTTCAAAAACGAGTATAATGTGCATTGTGCCGACTCTGTTGATGCAGGAATCGAGCTCCTGAATCAACAGTCACCCGATGTCATAATCCTCGATATCAAAATGCCAGGAAAGAGCGGTATCGAAGGACTGCTGGAAATCCGTGAGATTGAACCTGATACGTCTGTAATTATGCTGACAGGATTTGGATCCCTGCAAACGGCTCAGCAGGCCATGCGTAACGGCGCAAATGATTACGTACGCAAGCCCTTTGACACCAAAGAGATGCGCGAAATAGTCGAACGACACATCACCCGAAGCCGCGTAGAAAAACGTCGCATGCAGGCCGCACGTGAACTGAGCAACCTGAATGACACCATGCGCAAAGAGCTTGAAGAAAAACAAGAGCTCGTCGCACTGGGCCAACGCTCATCTGAAATTGTTCACGATCTGCGTAACCCTTTGACCGTCATCTACGGTTACGTTCAGCTTCTGATGTGCGAAATGGAGAATGGAGCAACACTACAGGGCCAAACTCCGGATGAAGCCAGCGAATACCTCTCCATCATAGAGAAGAATGTCAAGCGATGCGACACGATGCTTCAGGAATGGCGAGATGAAAGCCGCAAAAACAAGGAGCCAGACGGACCATCTCTAATCAGTATCTCTGAAGCACTCAGAGATATCGTACAGAGCAGCCAGCCCATCGCCAAGACGGCTAACGCTAACCTCAGCCTACTCTCCTGCCCTGAAGGCATTGAGATCATGGCCAACGCCACCGACCTCTACCGCGCCCTTCAAAACCTCGTAACAAATGCCATTCAGGCCGTTCAGCCAGAGACAGGTTGCGTCGTTGTCAAGTGCACTACAGATAATGATAAGATTAAAATCACCGTAAAAGACAATGGTAGCGGCATTCCAGACGATAAGTTGCAGGATATCTTCACTCCATACTTTACCACAAAAAAATATTCCGGCGGTATGGGACTGGGACTGTACATTACGCGTAGTATCATTGAACAGCATTCAGGATCGCTGGATATCTGCAACAACGACGGTCCGGGTGCCACAGCGACGGTCCGCCTCCCAATCTTACTCTCTCGCTGATTATTTACCTGTTCACACTGCATAACACACCCCTATGATGTCGCCTGGCAGAAAATAGGCTCTTTAAAGGCAACGCATATTATGGTCGTGACAGCATGCAAGTAAACACAGGCGATACTCTTGACGTAACCATCCATGAAGTGGCCTATCCCGGGCGCGGGGTGGCCAGACACGACGACCTGGTATATTTCGTTCCCGGCGTCCTCGAAGGTGAAACGGTTACAATCCGGGTCACACGATTGCGCAAACGTTACGCAGAAGCGGATCTGGTGGAAGTCATCAAACCTTCACCCCACCGCATTGAGCCGACCTGCCCGCTGACAAAAGACTGCCCCGGTTGTCGCTATCAGCACATGGACTACGCCGAAGAGGTCTCCACAAAACAAAAACAACTCGCGTCACTCCTTCAACGCCTGGGTGGACTTGAGAGCTTACCCAATATAAAAATTATCCCATCACCTAACAAACTCGGCTATCGCAACAAAATTGTTTTGCACGGACAGCAACAGGGCGAACAAGCCGTTCTGGGATACTTTGGAAAAGACAATCGCACGGTATTGGACGTAGACGCATGCCCATTGGCATGTCAGGCCATCAACGATGCCATAACCAAGGTGCGCGACAGCGGAGAAGTCTCCATCCCAAAGAAAGACACCCTCTCAGTTACCTTCCGACACACCGAAAAAGAAGGAGTGAGCTGCTGGCACGACCGTCCTCCTCACGGCGTACTACTGACCGAAAATACCGTGATGGGGGAACTCGAAGTGCCTGCAGGAAGCTTCTTCCAGGTCAACCCAGGCGTATGCGATGCCCTGATCAGTGCGATTCAAGCCATTGTGGAGCAATCTGGCTACCAGCGCGTCCTTGATCTCTATGCCGGCGTCGGTGTATTTGCCCTGGCTGCCGCACGTGCAGGTGCACCTCGAGTCATCGCCGTGGATACCGATCGACGCGCCATCGCTGCAGCACGACGCAATGCAGTCTCGCTCGACATTCACCAATTCCGAACCAGCGCGATGCGAGCTGATGAGGCACTTAATAAAATAGCGTCTGAAAACGATAACCTCCGTGACACCTGCATCATTGTAGACCCGCCACGAGCCGGATTGAGCCCGAATGCTATTGAACAACTAAAAGAAATGAACGCAGGCTGCATCATCTATATTTCCTGCGCACCCGACAACCTTGCACGCGACCTGCGAAAACTGACCGCAGAGTCCTATACATTAGAAGATGTGCAACTCTTCGATATGTTTCCCCGAACACCACATTTCGAAACACTGGTGGTGCTCTCTCAGAAATAGAATGGTTTGCGCCACTAAATCATATCCCGGCGTGAGTTCTGTGCCGGCAGAAAACCAGCACCGCATTCAGCCCTCAATGCGTCCCTCAATCAGACGCACCGCGCGATCACAGGACGCAGCAACCTGCTCGTTATGTGTCACGATGACCAGTGCGTGCCCACGATCACGCGACA
Source organism: Kiritimatiellia bacterium (assembly GCA_016783565.1). Lineage (GTDB taxonomy): Bacteria > Verrucomicrobiota > Kiritimatiellia > UBA8416 > JADHWI01 > JADHWI01. Next base: position 12,792 of record JADHWI010000047.1, on the reverse strand, counting down.
GATGAAACAAATGCTCCAGAACCAGGCTTCCGGTTGAAGAATCCAAATTCCCCGTTGGCTCATCCGCCAGAAGAATCTGAGGATCGTTCATCAGCGCCCGTGCCAGCGCGACACGTTGCTGCTCCCCTCCCGACAGTTCCATTGGCGTGTGAGAAGCACGATCCGCCAACCCGACAGCATCCAGCAACTCCGCAGCCCGAAAACGGCAGGGCGCAACACGAGTCAAAAATCCACGCTGCGCCATAGCAGGCAACATCACATTCTCAATGACATCAAGTTCAGGAAGCAAATGATAAGACTGAAAGACAAAGCCAAGATCGCGAGACCGCATGTGCTCCCGCTCACGATTTGTCCCGGCATAGACGTCCTTTCCGCAAATACGCACACTACCCGTATCCGGGTGATCCAGCGTACCCAGAATATGTAACAACGTACTCTTTCCGGCTCCGCTCTTTCCAATCACGGCTACAGCCTCTCCCTCAGCCACAGTCAGAGAGGCACCACTCAGCACCTCGACCGTCTTAGTCGACATGACATAGCGTTTGCTTATGCCTGTTGCCTCAATTAATGGCTGCATTTATGTCTCTCCATCCCTGCCTGTACCGATCTTTATCCACACCGCTTCTACTCGTGCCGCAATGCCTCAACAGGATCCAAACGTGAAGCCCGCCAGGCGGGCAACAGGCTCGACAATGTACAAAACACCATCACGAAAGCGGCTATCCTCAAAATCTCAGCCGGTGACGTACTCCACGGAATCTCGCTGAGCCCGTAAATTCCCTTTGGAAACACTTCCACATCAATGGCCGTCAGCCATCCGACAATACGCTTCAGATTGCACAAAATCAGTACACCAGAGGCCACACCCGATACCGTACCAATGAAACACTGAATGCACCCATGCCATACAAAAGCACCCATGATCTGCCAGGAAGTAAAGCCCAGCGCTTTGAGCAAACCAATCTCGTTTGTCTTCTGAACGGTGATCACAATGAGAGTATTCGTCACGCAAAAGATGGCCACTACTGTGATGAAGACAAGCAGGATAAACATCATGGTCTTCTCGTGGCTGAGCGCATCAAATAACAGCCGGTCCACATCCTTCCAGGTCCTGACGGCATACTGCGGCCCAACGGCCTGCTGCACCCGCTCCCAGCTCTCTTCAAACAAAAAAGGATCCTCCGTCATCACATAAATCGAAAACGCCCCGTACTCCAATCCCACCAACTCGCGCCCCACGTCGAGCGAGGTAAGGATAAATCCGGAATCAAAATCCCGCATCCCCATGTCGAAAATACCCGCAACCGTCAACTCTTCAGGCAAGTACAACTCGTCTACCTGCGTCACATTGCGTGGAGAATAAACAAGAAACGTGTCACCCAACGACAAGCCCAGCATACCGGCCAGATCCACGCCAATAACCGCGTTGCGATCATCCACATCAAATTCACCGAACTTGATACTCTGAGGAACCTTACTGACACCATGAGCCCGTAACGCGTCTACGCCGACCACAATCGGTGCCGCAGTTCTTCCGGCATGCTGAATCAACACACGCGTTTCCACACTGGGCGATACACCCGTCACACCCTGGAGCCCATCAATGCGCTCACACAGAAGATCCACGTCGTCAATGTATCCATGACGGCCCACCACAGTCAGATGCGGCTTAAAGCTCAGAATCTTATCCCGCCACATGTTGTCAAAACCGGTCATGACCGACAACACGATCACCAGAATCGCAACACCCAACAATACACCCAACACAGAAATCAGGGTCACCACCGAAACGAAACTGCGTTTCGGTCGCAAATACTTGAGTGCCAAAAAAAGTGAAAACGGAACCATAATCTCTCGACTTCTTCACGCCGCCTGCCCTTGGGACAGGTCAGCCCCGTGGCTTCAATTGCGGAAATAGAATGACGTCCCGGATGGCCTCACTGCCGGTCAGGATCATCATTAAACGATCAATACCCACACCCATGCCACCTGCCGGCGGCATTCCGTGCTCCAGGGCCGTCAGAAAATCATCATCCACCCGTTCCGCATCTTCGCCCACCTGCTCCTCAAACCGCTCTCGCTGCAGCAGCGGGTTGTTCATCTCGGAATAGGCCGGAGCAATTTCCTGTCCCGCTATCACCAGCTCAAACACGTCGACAACAGAGGGGTCATCCTCACAGGTCTTCGCCAATGGAACCAAGGGTGCAGGAAAACGTCGCACAAATGTGGGTTGCCTGAGCGTTTTCTCAATCAACTTCTCATACACTTCATGTGTGACCATGAGCATGTCCCAGGCTGGATCAAGCTGCAAGCCTTCTGCCTCAGCACGCGACTGTGCCTGTGCCAGATCCAACGTGTACCAGTCCTCTCCCATACGCTCACAGATCAGCTCCTTATACGTGACTTCACGCCAAGGCAAAGACAAATCAATGGGCTCCGCTTCTGTACCCACCTTGAGCGAACCAAACACAGTTTCGCATACATGCGTAATCAGCCCTTCGATCAACTCCTTCATCCCCGAGACATCGGTGTAAGCCTGATAGATCTCCAACATCGTGAACTCGGGATTATGCGTACGGTCCAGTCCCTCATTCCGAAAGTTCCGGTTCAGCTCGAAGACTTTCTCAAACCCTCCGACCAGCAGACGCTTCAGATAAAGCTCAGGTGCAATACGAAGGAACATCTCCGTGTTCAAAGCTGAGTAATGCGTCACAAACGGTTTCGCTGCCGCCCCGCCAGCCTGCGACTGCATCATGGGTGTCTCCACTTCCGAAAACCCGCGCTCCACCAGATAGTTCCGTATCTCATGAATGCAGCGAATACGCTTATTGAAAAGGTCGCGCACATCCGGATTAGAAACCAGATCCAGGTAGCGCTGGCGATAACGCGTATCCACATCCTGCAACCCATGAAATTTTTCCGGAAGCGGAAGCAAAGACTTACCCAGCATATCCCACGAGGCCACCTTGACTGTCAATTCGCCGGTACGCGTCGTGAACAATGCGCCTTTCACTCCAATGTGGTCGCCCACATCCACTAGCTTGAATGCCTCAAAGGCCTCTTCGCCTATCCCGTTCTTTTGCACATAGATCTGAAATCGATCAGATCCGTCATGGATATCGGCAAACATGCTCTTGCCCATATCACGACAACGAATCAGCCGTCCCGCCAGGCTCACCTCGCGCCCCTCTTCCGGCGCTTCACGTATCTCCGCAAGCGGCGCCGTGCGTTCAAAAGCCTTGCCAAATGGCTGGTACCCCAACGCCTCCAGGCTCTTCAGATTCGCCAACCGCTGTTCCCGATATTCGTTTGCTTCTGTTTCCGCCATTGCTATCGCTCCCGTGATCAAGTTCTTGCACATCTGTGCAGCAATCCCGAAGCATGCAACAAGCTCTCCACAATTGCACATAAAAAAATAGATTTACCACAGAATCTACGGGTGAAACAGCGCCAACACGCGCCGGCTTTGCAACAGGTTGTTCATGAATAATGCGCGCTAGACCTCCCGCCGTGCAGCCTTCCGCATCAGTTTCAGCGTCCGTTCAATATCCGGCAGACACAGCAGCTCCATGCGTCGCGAAACAGGGAGCGGGATATCGAGCGCGTTGATGCTTGCCGCCGGAGCGTCCAGGTAGTCAAACCAGCGTTGCTCACATGCCCGTATGAGCTTGGGGCCGATCGCGTTGCAGGCCTGGGCTTCTTCGACGGTCATCAGCGCGCCCGTCTTGCGCAGGGACCGCCCAATCGCCTCGTAGTCCATCGAGGCATCATCCAGCGTGCGGAGATCCAGCACCTCGGCCGACAGCCCCTCCTCCGCGAGCTGAACGGCCGCGCGTTCGGCGAGGCGTACGCCCCAACCATACGCGAGTACCGTGACATCCGCGCCTTCACGCAACACCTTGGCCTTGCCAATCTCGATTGTGTGATCGGGCATCCCGTCGGGAATCATACCCGGCTCGCTGTAGAATCCATGGTGCTCCACGATCAAAGTCGGACTCTTGAGCTTCATTGCCGCATTGAACAGGCCAATGTAATCAAAGGGTGTGGTCGGAACCACGATTCGCCAGCCGGGAAAGAGCGAAAACAGCGACACAGGATCCTGGCTGTGCTGCGCACCATACCCAAGGCCGGCCGCGACACGTGTGCGACACACCAGCGGCACGGAAACGTTGCCGCCATAGATGTGACCAAGCTGCCCAATCTGGTTGAAGAGCTGGTCGGCGGCCACCAGCCCAAAGCTGGAGAACATCAGTTCCACCACCGGATGCATCCCGTTCATGGCCGCCCCGCATGCCAGGCCACAAAAGCCGCCTTCCGTAATGGGTGTATTGCGCACGCGGCCTGGATATATCTTGTAGAGACCCTTGGTTGCCCCATAGGCCCCGCCTCCCATATTGCAGACCTCCTCGCCCATCACGACAACCCCGGGATCCTGCTCCAGCCAACGGCCCGTTACCTCGGTAATGGCTTGAGGATACTTGATCTCGCGTGTGCAGTCGCAGTCTTCGGCCTCGACGAACGGCCCCACCCCGTCAAGATTCTCATCCCGCAGGCCGTGCGGCGCGCTCTCGACGGTCGGCCAGAGCTCGTCCCGGATCACCGTCGTTCCATCGGCGTCCGTGGTCAGGACCTTGGCTGCCGCGGCATCAACCGACGCCTGGGCCTGGGTCTTGAGCTGCTCGATGACCTCGCAGCTGATGCCCCGCTTGCGCAACCGTTCCTCAAACTGCGCCAGCGGATCACGCGCCTGCCATTCGGCTTCCTCATCCTTACTGCGATACCCAAACGCACTACCGGCGATGCAACCGGCATGGTGGTAGTGACGCCAGGTCTCGATCTCAAGGAAACAGGGCAGGTTCTTGGGGTCGGACACAATGTGCTCAACGGCAAGCTTCACACTCACCGGATCCATGCCGTTCACCTGGAAACCGGGCATCCCGTAGGCCGCGGCTACATGACTCAGATTCCTGGCCGAGCAGCCCTCGTCGCGCGAGGTCGCCACGGCGAAGTGATTATTCTCGATCGCATAGATAATCGGCGCATCCCAGAGTGATGCAAGGTTACAGGCCTCATGGGCCACGCCCTGGTAGACAGCGCCATCCCCATAGAAACAGACCGTAACGCTATCATGCCCCTGCATGTGATCAGCCCAGGCCACGCCCGTGGCAGGCGGAATACCGCCACCGACAATGGCATTGGTGCCGGCCACGCCGATCTCCTCGTTGAACAGGTGCATCGATCCACCGCGACCACCGCTGCAACCCTCGGCCAGCCCCATAATTTCCTTGAACAACGTTAACACATGCGCCTGCATCTCGTCCGTGATGCCGTCATGCGACGGATCATAGCGATTCGAAGTCACCGCAACGAAAGCCTTGGCCAGGTACTGGTGGTGCGCGCGGTGCGTGCCGGTGAATTTGTCCTGCTTTCGCACGGCCAATGCCGCTCCAACGGCCACGGCTTCCTGTCCGATACTGGTATGCACCGGCCCGTTGACCAACCCGTCGTCCTTGAGAGCAAGCAGCTTCTCCTCGAAGGCGCGGATCACCGCCATATGCTGATACATCGCGAGCAGTTCGGCCCGGGGTATCGCAGCCCAGTCGTTGTCATCTGCCACCAACTCGCGCTGCGGGGGAGGAGAAGGAATCTTTTTTACTTTCATGCCACGTACACCGCTTTCCGTTCCACGAAGAACTCCAGTCCGGTCTTCCCGTTCTCAGGCGGGCCGAAGCCCGATTCCTTCCAGCCGCCAAAGGGAAGTTCCGGCGTCTTGAAGCCACTGTGAATATTGACATGCGCCATACCGGATTCGATCTCACGTACATAGCGCATGGCGGCGGCCATGTCGTTGGTAAAAATGGACGACGAGAGACCGTAGATGGAGTCGTTGGCCCACTCGAGCGCCTCGTCCAGATTCTTGACCGTCGATACGGCCACGACCGGCCCGAAGATCTCTTCACTGAAGATACTCATCTCGCGCGTCACCCCATCGAAGACCGTGGGAAGGATGTAGTAACCGTCCGCGTTCTCCGATACACCCCCGAACTGTAGACGCGCGCCCTCGCTTTGCGCCTTCGCAATCGCGGCCGAGATGCCATCGAATTGGGACGGTCCGGCCACGGGCCCCATCGACGTCGATTCGTCAAGCGGGTCCCCCACCCTCATGATCTCGCAACGGGCAACCAGTTTCTCCATATACGCCTCGGCAATTTCCGGAAACAACAGCACGCGACTGGTCGACGTACACCACTGTCCGGAGCAGCCAAACCCGGCTTTAACCGTTGCCTCCACGGCAGCATCCAGATCGGCATCGGCCAGGACAATCATCGCGTTCTTCCCGCCCAGCTCAAGTTGCGTACGGGTAAAATCCTCACCCGCCATAATCTGGATCTTACGCCCGACCTCTGTCGATCCGGTGAACGAAATCGCGCGCACGCGCGGGTCCTTGATGAGCTGATTACCCAGCGCACTGCCGCGTCCGGTCACACAATTGAAAACCCCAGACGGCAGGCCGGATTTCTCGAAGAGACCCGCCATAAAAACCGCCGACCCGGGGGTGAAACTGGCCGGTTTAAACACCACCGTATTGCCGGTCAGCAATGCCGGCAGCGTCTTGCGGCACATCACATTCATGGGGTAGTTCCAGGGACTGATCACGCCAATGACTCCAAGCGGATGGAGCTGCTCCCACGCCGTCACATCCCCCTCTACGCGCGGCGACGACTCCCCCGCAAACACACTCATCTGCTGCAGGTGATGGCGCCCCTCCAACAGGGCCGAATCGACTTCACCGCGGGATTCGTTGATCGTCTTGCCGTTCTCGAGCGAGACGATCCGGGCCAGTTCCTCACGTCCTTCCGCCAACGCATCCAGAAACCGACCCACCGCTGCCTGGCGCTCCGTCACCGGCGTCCGGCTCCAATGCGTGAAAGCTTCAGCCGCCGCGCCAACAGCCGCATCCACATCCTCCGGCGTGGACGCCTGCGCACGGTTCAACACCGACCCACGCTGCGCCGGGTTCTCGTTATCAAACAACTCGCCGCCTGCGCTATCACACCAGGCGCCGTTCACATAGTTCTGCAACACATCACTCATGGTTTCTCTATCCCCTCCGGCGCTGCCGGGATAAACTCCTTCTGTATCATCATCTTTGTCAGGTTCTGCAACCGTTCAATAATCCCATCGGCATGGTCAAACAGTTCTTGTGCGCTGTGCGTCACCCGCGCCAATCCCTGCTCCTGGGCTTTCATGCCGACAGCCACGACCTCATGCGCAAAGACGCCGCGGTCTTCCATGGTCGGAAGAATATGCCAGGCGTGATCATCGCCACGGTCGCACAGCTCTAGCGTGCGCCATATCAATCGCTTCCGGCAAAGGAGGATACCTCGCCAAGACCTTCACTGCCCATGCCCTTGTAACCGCCATCCACCATCAATTCATCGGCTGTGATAAAACTGGCTTCATCGCTGAGCAGAAATGCCGTAGCCGCGCCACACTCCTCGACTTCGCCAAGCCGTCTGAGCATGTGGAACTTGCCCCAAATCGGGCCCCATTTTTCACGTCCGCCGCCATCAGCGTCCGCAGCCTTATCCACTTCGCGCGTCCAGATCCATCCCGGACTGCAGGTGTTGACGCGAACGGTTGGCGCCATGTCAAGGGCCATACAGCGCGTAAGCTGATTGACGGCGCCTTTGGCCGCGTTATAGGTCCATCTCTCGGGCTGGGCGATGTGAGCGGATATACTGGACATGTTAACGATAGCGCCGCCACCCTGATCTTTCATGTGCTTGAAGCAAAGCTGCCCCATTTTGGCGTAGGCGAACGGGCCCACAGTCATGATCTGCTCCCAGTCAGCCCGCGTAGAAGCCAATCCCGTGGCATTGAAGGAGAACGCGTTGTTAATCAGGAAGTTGATCTTTCCCCATTTATCTACAGCCTCCTCGACTAACTTCTCACAAAACGCCTCTTTCCCCATATCACCGCGGACAAACTGAACATTATACCCCTTGTCAGTCAGCTCTTTCTCCGTTGTCACACCAATGTCACTAATACCGGAAAACGTAACACTGCAGCCCTCTTCACACAGCCGCTCCATGCAGGCCCGGCCTATCCCTGATGATCCGCCCGTTACGATCGCAACCTTGTCTTTCAGTCCCTTCATCGCGCATCTCCTTTCGTTAGTCGATAAAACATCTCGGCATTGTCGTGAAATAACTTACGTCGGTCACCGCACAGTCATCGTCGGATAGATATGGACTGTTGAGCTTCTCCACATCCACCAAGCAGGGATAAGGAAAATGGCCAGAATCCCAGAGATGCAGGTGCGTACCAACGATGGGCAGATCAATCATGGGAATCCTCCTCTGCCTGGGAATCCAGCCAGGCTTTGGTGGTGATCTCGATATGCTCATTCATACTGATCGACGCCTGCTCCAGGTTATGCTGCTCAATGGCGGCAAAAATAGCTCGGTGTGATGCAGCGGCCACCTTCAACCCCGAACGGGATAGCGCACGCGTGCGTACACGGGTCAACAAGTCGTTCAGCGGCTCGATCACCACCGAAAACAACTGGTTGTGTGTGGCATGGCAAAGCGCCTGGTGAAAACGGATGTCCAACGCCGCACACCGCTCCGTGTCTTCCATGGCAGCATCGAAATCATCCAGAATCGCCTGCATCGACTTGATCTCCTTCTGCGTGGCCCTTTCCGCTGCCAGCGAAGCAATGCGTACCTCCAAAGTCTGCCGCAGCTCAAGCAGCTCGCCCTCCGCACCATCCCGGCCGACTAGAAGTTGTTCGATGACGTCGCGGACCGGTTTGTGCACATCACCCGTCACGACAGAGCCGGCGCCCTGTCGCGTCGTGATGAGCCCCCGCATGCGCAGATCATTTACCGCTTCGCGCACCACGTTACGGCTCACGCCAAACTGCTCGCTCAACTCGCGTTCAGTCGGAAGTTTCTCGCCTTCCTTGAGCTCACCATCCCGAATCGCGGCACTGAGCCGTTCAGTCACAACGTCAGTCAGCTTGGGACGATTGATTTTTCGTATGCTATTCATTGGCTTTTGGTCCTTCATCCTACCAATACAGAACTAAACAACCACTGCCAAGAGGAAAAAATGCCAATCCTCAATATTTATTTAATAATCCTCCTGGGCTTGCACGGCCCGAAGAACCTTCCCAATAACCCCCACAACTCCATTACTCCACGGCATGCTATGATGCGCGTAAGACGGAGCTCTAACAGAGCAGGATTAAGCCTGCATCGCAGAAGCCTAATGCCGAACCAGAGATTGCACAGATCATGCCGAACATGTAGGGTGTAAACCAGATGCCAAAAAGCCTATAAAGCGCCCTTTTAAGGAAAGGTGATCAGGAATGAGATACGCAATGGTTATGGCGGGGGGCTCGGGCACACGCCTGTGGCCCATGAGCCGCAAATCTTTACCCAAACAATTAATTCCGTTTATTGAGGGTAAAAGCCTGCTTGAGATAGCTCTCGATCGTCTCGACGGACTGATTCCGACTGAACAATGCCTGGTGTGCGCATCAGAGGCTCATGCGGATGTCATCCAGAAAGCCATTCCCACAATCGGTACCGATCAGTTTCTGGGCGAGCCATGCGGACGCGACACACTGAATGCAGTCGGTCTCAGCGCCGCAGTCATCTTCAATCGAGACCCCGACGCAGTCATGGCCGTTTTCACCGCCGACCACGTGATTCGACCAGTGAAAGAGTTTCAGCAAATTGTACAGAGTGCATTCGAACTCGTGGAGCAAAACGAGAAAACATTGCTGACCTTCGGCATCACACCCACCGAACCCTCCACGGCATACGGGTACCTGGAACTGGGCGAGCACATCAGCAACAAAGGCTTCATCGTGAATTGCTTTCGCGAGAAACCCAATGCGGAAACCGCGACACAGTTCTTCCGCAAAGGCCCGGACCATTACCTCTGGAACAGCGGCATGTTTGTGTGGCGAGTAGCAGACGTCATGGAATGCATTCAGCGCTATCACCCAAGCAACTATGCCGGACTGGTCAAGATTGCTGAAGCTTGGGATACGCCACAGCGCAGCCGGATCTTGAACGACATCTACCCTACCCTTGAGAAAATCAGCGTGGATTTTGCCATCATGGAGCCGGCATCGCAGGATGCCGACATCAACGTGGCCGCCATCCCCATGCCTCTACAGTGGTTGGACGTCGGTTCATGGCCATCGTTTGCCCGAACCTGCAACATGGATGAAAACGAGAATGCAGTCTCCGCAAATAAGACGCTGCTAATGGACACGCGAGATACACTGGTCGCCTCCAGCGACCCCGAACATCTCATCACAACAATCGGTTGCGATGATCTGGTGATTATTCATACCGATAAATCCACCCTCGTATGCCGCAAAGATCGAACCGAAGACGTCAAGACACTGCACCAACAAATCGGCGAGAGATTCGGAGAGGATTGGTTATAGCGTCGAAAACTTGATGGTCATCACGACTTGACGAGGCGCACATCTTTTGCAAGACTCACGCCTCATTTCTTACAACTGAGGGCGATTAACTCAGTGGCTAGAGTGCCACCTTCACACGGTGGAAGTCACAGGTTCAAGTCCTGTATCGCCCACCACCTTGAAACACACTGAAACACCTGCTAACAAACGACTTACGCAAGAGATATTACTTTTCTCGGCGTATGAAACATCGTGACAAATGGTGGTATTTCATGAACCACCAACACAACAAACCACACAACATTTGGTTCTGACAAGACTCAGATGAGCTAATTTTGTGGGTCTATTTCTGGCTACAATCACCCAGCAATTATCGATCTGAAAAATATTTATCCCCTCGCCCATCCGTACCACTGGCGCAAGGGTAAGGTGAAAGGTGGGCCTTGGGTTGGGGTAAATTCCTAGATGTGAAGACCCTGTCCCGATTCTCCGGTAACAGCTCACCCCGGATGCAAGATATGCAGGACCATACGCATTCCGCATATCGTAAGGCACATCGCAACCGTAGATACCATCAATAAAAAACTGCGCAGACAGACAAGTCTCGCCTCCTTTGTTGCGTCACCAAAGATGTTTCGCACTGCGATGCCAGTACTTATTACATAATAAGCAGCCTGAATTAACATCCATAGGCTAGCCGAAAAAAGGACAAGATCCACCCACACATGAAGAAGATCATCAGCCTTACCAAGGCATCCCATAAAATACCCAAAGGGAGGCCATTCAGTGGGACTGGGGAGCGAATCTTGAACCCGTAACATGGTAACTGAAGGCTTAAGAACAAAATAGAGACAACCAATCAAGAAGAATATACGAAAAAATGCATGTATCAGCGGAAGAAGTACTGCGCGTTTTCCCCTGCACAGCGGGGTTAAAATACCATCAACCACCGTAACTACAACAAATCCTATCCCCAGAAGCCCTGTTCTGAGAACTGGATCAAATATAATAAGAAACTTTGCTGTCATTCTTTCACATGCTGATATAAGGGTGATTCGCACTACAAACTATCCACCCGTTTGATTTCTGTATAGAGCCAATCGCCGGGCCACGGTTTTTTGCCTGCAGAAAAACCGTAGGGGAAGAACTATTGCCTCTATGACGATTTTGGGACGTACGAGTTTTCGAGGAATTAGCTTCGCGAGTAAACTTTTCGGCTAACGCAACCATGGTGAAACTTTACCGGAATGGGCATCGTAGGTGAAGGGAAAATGGCTGGCTATTCATTTTTTGGATCGTCTGGAATGTCACTGCCTGCAGTCATGTTTATCGTGCGATCTTCTTCGAGGATTCTAGTTTCTAGGTCTGACCCTCTCAGGGCTGACCCTCTCAGGGCCTGACCCTCTCAGGGCCTCTCAGGGCGAGGATTCTAGTTTCTAGGTCTGACCCTCTCAGGGCTTGGACAGCAGTGCGGTATCTCGTTCGTCGTGAAGGGCTGGCCGTGGTGGCTCTCCGCGAAGAGATCGTCGAGCCTGCGCTGTGCGGATGCCTTTGGAGGGGGTAGCGCATTCAGGAACCGTTCAATATCGGCATGGATGGATGATGGCCAAGTTGGCAGCTCTCTCACACGATGGCCCACAACATCCATGTACGGGAAGGTCCGCCGATACTGTTGCACATAGTGCATGACCTCCATGCTACGTTCGTGTTGCGCCAAGTCCTTCGGCGCGACACGTTGCGTTAGGTTGGCCAGGAGCACTTGGAGCAACTGTTCTCGCTCATCGAGAAACCCGGATGGAAGATTCACCGAGGAACGTCGCAAGCCATGGATTTCCTCCGCAACACTACCCGCTTGCAAGACAAGTTGCTGTACTGTGGCGTTGCGCACTCCTCTACCATGCCCCATTCGCCACCCGACGAAGAATGATGCCACGAAGAGACTAGCCAGAAGGAGACGTCTGAGAACTCTCCACATGTTACCTTCTTCCCATTGGAGGGGGGTGCGATTCGAGCTGAAGCCTCTCATGGCATTGTACAGCCCGAACTGTTAGCAAGGCCGTAGTCAACGACTTCATCCGCAAAATCATAGCAGTTGCCGCTGTAACTCCCTGCGGTCTGTAGGGCATCTGCCTTTTCTTCGGCCTTGTCACGCAGCTTCTCGAAGTTGTATTTGCAGGGAGAAAGCTTGCCCGGTTTGTTCCTGTCTGTAGCACCAGAGCCCGGGATCCAAGAGGGAGCACCAGAGCCACCTCCAAAATCGTCCGTACTGGCGTTGTTGTCAGCGTTGTAGTCACGATAGAACATGCTCGAGGGCGGGTAGAACCCCCACTCGACCCAAGCAT
>JADHWI010000002.1 GCA_016783565.1 Kiritimatiellia bacterium | reverse complement strand
AATTGGACTCGCACCACAATGACAACCATCGACACGAACGTGTGGACCGGCTTTGCGGTGCACTTGGATTGTGCTAATGATGAATACAGCCTCTACGTCTCCACTGACGGAACAGAAGGTACGGAGTTCGCACGTGTGGCTGCAGCCGTTGATGGTGCCACTGCTTTCACCTTCCCTGACACCAGTGTGGGTGATCTCAATTCGTTTTCGGTAACGAACCAGGCGTCCATCGATCTCGTCGCCGCCGGAAACGACTGGAACCCCGTCACTGGGTCTGGCGGTAATCTGCAAGTTATCGCAGAAACGCTGAGCAGCGAAACAGCCATAGCCTTTCCGCACGGCTATGGAAGCGGTGAGAACACGCTGGATTCTGTGGACGGCGTGGCCAAAGACCTCCTGGAGTGGACGGAAAGTGGCGACACGATCGCGTTCGTCGAGGGTGTTACATACCAATTCTACAACGCTTCGGACCTTTCTTGGGGTGACTCAACAGGACACGGACGATCGCCTGTGGATCAGGTTGTCAAACAGGTTGGATTCTGGTTGGGTGGCTACACGGGTGACTTCGTTGCGTTCTCCGACTATGACGTTTTGTTTGATGGATCCGGATCCACAACGATAGTGGGTTACAATACGGGTACCACCGGCGCGCAAGGGCTAAACTATTTCGCGAACACGAGTGGCAGCACGTCCGGACAGGCCAGCGGCGGATGGGGCTTCGTCAATGGTTCGAGCGCGGGCAGCGGAGATAAACTGTTCTATCAGGGCAGTGATGGTCGATTTGTATCGCTCTGGTGGAATGGATCAGGGTGGATGGACGGCCCGTCGTCATCGTCAAAAACCCTGGAACCGAATGAGCCGTTCTTTCTCAAGCGGACCAGCAGCGGCATCGACGGCACGTGGGCGGGGATTCCGTAAAGAGTTTGATATAACAACAAAACGAAGATGTTCATGAGCGACCAGAGGAGGAACGAAATGAGAACACATTTTAAAATGCGCGTGATACTTGCTGTGCTGTGCGCGGTCTGCCTGGCCGGCGCCGGCAATGCGGCTTTACAGACACTTGACTCGGCCGATATATTGTCCAACAGCGAGCCCACGCTGACAAATGCGGCAACCGTCGCGTTTTCGTCTGACGGTGCTCACACCATCACCGTCCAGTTTGGACCGGGAAGCGGTCCGATGAGCGGTACGGTGCTGGCGACAATTGGTGTGGACGAAGGCGTAATCGGCAGCCTGTTCTTCAGTAACTATATCCAAGAAGCCGTGAATACGATTCAGTTCGGGGTCACCGGCGACGGTTACCAGCCGGCAGGCGCGACGCTCCAGCTGCTGGCGTCCAACGGGCATGTGTGGTACAGCAAGTTCCCTGTGTCGAGCACTGTAGGCGAAAGGCTGGAAGTTCTGTTGCCGCTGACACTTGAAAGCGGGTGGGTCCCGAACTTCAGTTGCGACGATCTGCACGGTGCCCTTGCGGCGGACCTGCAGAATATCATTCGAGTCGCGATCATGTTGAAACCCGGGACACCGGAGGGCATGTCCACGAGCCCTGAACAGTCCTACACGATTGATAACGTGGTGCTGGTTAACGATGACGGCATTTCATCGCCGCCGGCGGTTCTTGCGGAAAACGACCTTGAGCAGGCCCTCCTTTCTCGTTATGGATATGGTTACGGTACGATTGAGAGCCTGACCGCGACGATGAAACAGTACGACACTGACGGGGATGGCATGGTTGACTATATCGAGATCTGGGCCGAGAACGATCCCGATTTTGCCGACACCATCTTCCGTATCGACGCGCTAGAGCTTGTCGGCGGAAACCCGAAGGTGAAATGGGTGTGCGTTAACGGAGAGCAGTATACGTTGAAGCGGGCCGGTGCCCCTAATGGGCCCTACGTGGCCGTCAATGCGTCGCCTTTGGCCGCTAGCGGCACGGGATTCATGAGTAATAGCGATACAGGCGCAGGCAACAGTGGCCCTGTTTTCTATCGCGTCGTTAAGGAAAAGCAATAGGCGAGGGAGCACATAGAATGAAAACGAAACTGAAGATGGCAACTGTTCTGGGAGTAATATGCGCAATGACGGCTGGCGGCGCCATCATTATAGATGATGGCACCGGTTGGGTACACAACGACATCGGCGGGGGAGCCAGCTTTGGGTCCCTGGGTGGTGAGCCAACCACTTCTCACACGCTGACGGCGGGTGATCCTGGTACGACCCCATATCAGGATCTTGTCTATACGACATCGGGTAGTGGCAACCAAATGTTCGGTGGAGGCACTGACATATCTGCGTATGAATACGTTTCCATGACCTTCGGAACGACGACCTACACGCCAGATGAGCTGATGTTTTACATCTATGATGGAAGCGCCACCTGGTACTACGATCTGCCCACAAGCAGCGGCACCCGCTATACAAGCCTCGGGAGTGGTTCATGGTATGGTGGAGTCGGTTCGCCGGACTTCACGAGCGTAACGCAGCTCGGTCTGAGTGTTATATACACTGACACAACCGGTGACAATCAGGTGTACTCGATAACGAGCTACCAGTTGATGAACACTGAAGATCTGCCACCATCATACTCGGCGATGATACCTGAGCCGGGCTCGTTTATTGTGCTGTCGACGGCGTTGATGTCGTTGGGCTTCACGTATGCTCGCAGGAAGAAGGAGCAGAAGGCAGCGTAAGCTTGTCGCTAGTTTGATTTAAGGATGGCCGTGCTCGTGAGAGTGCGGCCATTTTGTTTTTTGTAGCTTCTTGGTAACGGGTATCTGCTCGCAGAGCCGACTCTACAAATGTTCGCTGTAGTGTTGGCTCTACCTGTCAGCCCGCCTGCTCTCTCTGCGAGGGCGGGCAGGGGCCCTCGCTAGACTTAGGGAGCAGGCGGGTGAGCCAAGGGCGAGCCGTAGGCGAGGGACGTTCGCTTGATAATGGTAGTTGCGCATGCTCTCTGACCGTAGGCGTGTAACGTCAGCTGTACCCCTATTCCCGCAGGGCAGTACAGCGTCCCGTTACATGGGCGCGGAATAGGTGCCGTTGCTCAGCACTGAAGCGTTGCTTTCCTCGCCGAAGAGAGTAGGCGCGCCGACCGTTATTTTATCGTGTCCACCCTACCACTCCGTAGCAGGGAAGGATACGTCAGCTTTTTCGCGGAGCTGCAGGAGAAACTGGTCATAGGCGGCTTTTGATTTCTGCTGCTTGAGGCGCTTGACGATCAGCTCTTTTGGGACGGCTCCCGCTTCGTGGCGTTTGTCGACGCGAATAATATGGTATCCAAATTTTGTTTCAACAATATCACCGATTTTACCAGCTTCCTGGCTGAATGCTGCGTCTTCAAATGGTTTGACCATCTGTCCACGACGAAATATGCCCAGGTCGCCACCGCGCTGGCTGCTGGGGCATTCGGAGTGCGCTTTGGCTAGCTCTGAAAAGTCCGCACCAGCTTCTAACTGTTCGCGTAGTTGCGTGATTCTGGCTTGTTTCTCGGCCTTTTCTTCATCGGTGTCCGAAGGTGCTGTCTTAATAAGAATATGATGGGCTGCCAGAGATTCCGGCATTTTTGCATTTGGGTTCTTTTCAATGAGAGCTGCAATCTCCTCATCGGTCACGTCGGGATCTTTTGGTAGGACTTGCGCCATGAGTTTCTGTATGCGCATAGAGGTGAGCACTTCGTCAGGAAGTGTCTCGATAGGATCCGGCTGTTTTATCCCAGGTTGTGCTTGCAGGGCATTGGATGCCAACTGAGCTTGTATGCGCTCAAGGGTTGCCGCCTTCTCGTCGTCAGGAATTACGATCCCTCGCCGATCAGCCTCGTCAAGCAGCAGGCGCTTCATTACGAATTGATCCACAACGCGGGCGAGTAATTGCTGGCGTGTTTTTGCATCGTCCAGCTCAGGATCGCGTTGCTTTGCTGCACGGAGTCGCTTTTCGATCTCAACAGTTGCCTCAGCGAGTGTGAATTCAGTGCCGCTGACTTTTGCGAGAACAGTGCCGGGATCACGCGTTAACAGGTCGGCTGCACTCGTTGCCGGAATTTGTTCCGGTGACAGCACAGGCTTTGCGTTTTCCGGAGCGACAGGCTTGCTCTTGTCGCCACAGCCCGACAAAAATGCTGCTGTAGCTGTGAGAATAAGGATAAGGGATGTGTTTCGCTGGTTCATGTTGTCTTCTCCGTTGTTGTCATCAGAGCTTTTTGGATAATGGCCGAGTGGTCATTAATTCACAAGCGCTTCTTCAACCCATTGGCGGTTTGTCGTTTTGACACCTGCCAATTGCTCTAAAAGAGTATCAAACAGGAGGCGCAAGGCAAAGACTTGATCTTTGTTGAGCACGGTGTTTGCTGCGGATTTTGGGGTAGATGACTTTGCCCAGATGTTTAGTATGGCCAGAACATCGGGCCGTAAGAGCAGTTGAGATTGCGACTCTGTGGTGGGGCATTGGTTGCAGACCACACCATTGCGTCTAAATGAGTAGTGCGCAGAATGCCCTGCATGAATTGTGCGTCCGCAGTCTGTGCAGGTCTTGAGATGGGGTGCAAAGCCCAGCGTTGCTAGAAGGTGTAGCTCTAACCAGAAGATAATGGCGATGCGCGGAGGGGTTTCGGCGAGGGTGTTTTTTTGGCTCAGAAAGTCGAGCATGAACTGCAGTAGATCGTAAAGTTCTTGTTGGTGTCCTCCCTCAAGAGAGGCTTTGCCTGTCAGGTCCACCGCATATGAAGCTATCGCCGTTGCGCGCCACTGCGTGCGTAAATTGGACCGTGTTTTCAAGGGAAAGCATTCGCGCGCGATGTGAATGCCCGCATGCTCACGGAGATAATAAACAAGCTCGCATGTGTAGAACTGGTCGTATTGACCAAGAAATGGGCTCTTGGCGCGACGAGCGCCTTTGACCATGGTGGCGATCCGGCCTCGGTCCGGCGTAAGCCATGTCACAATTTGAGAGGTCTCTGAGAATGGAATGATTCTCAGGACAATCGCTTCATTTTTTTCGATCTGTTGCATGGTTTCAGTTCATTGCGAGAAGTATAGCATCCCGTTACACGGCTTCGGCCGCGGGCGTGTAATGCCACGCTGTACTCAGGGCATACAGATAAAGTCTACGGTATGGCGACCAGTTTATCCAGAAGTCCCTTCTCCCGGGCTTGCTGTATCCACCGCAGCTCCCGTCGGCGCATGGCTTGGCGTTCTTGTGCGGTATTGTCTTCTCCTCCAAGGATATGATCGCAACCGTGCGCGATGTAAAGGGCCAGTTCACCCGTAATTCCCCAGTGTGATCCCTTGCGCGTGTGTGGCCGCTTGGAGCCTTCTGAGATGGCTAGCTCAGCATTGACAATGATATCTGCAGTATGGAGACATTCCGCACCGGGTATGGGGCTGTAGGCTGCGCTGATGACGTCAGTGGTTTCGGTTTTTTCAAAGAAGCTGGTGTTCGCATCGCGCATCGCGTCATGGTCTACAAGCGTTAGAAAAATATCTCCCCAGATCGTGGATCCTGTGCCACGCACTGGTGAGTGATCCAGGAAAAAGCGGGCCAAGACTTCAGCGGCCTGCAGGTTTACCTGGAGTCGCCTTTGTCTGCTGATCGCTGTTATCTTCATCGTTGGGGTAGGGTACTCGGCCGTGGTGCATGCTTGTGAGGCTGAAGACGAGCGATTTTCTTACGCTTGTCAGCTCCTCGAATGTGAGTGGACAGTCGTCGAGTTGTCCGTCGTCGATTTTGCGCATCATGATTTCTGTGACGAGATTTTCCAAGTGCGTTGCGGTTACTTTTTCCAGGGCTCGTGATGCTGCTTCAACGGAGTCGGCAATGCAAATGATGCCGGATTCTTTCGTGGACGGGCGTGGCCCCTGGTATCGGAAGTCTCCCTCGTTGAGGCGATTCTTGTTCCCGCTATTGCTGCGATCAAGTTCGAATTCCAATTGGTTTTTGGCCTTATGATGGAAGCAGGATAGGAGGCTATTGCCGTGGTGTTCATGGATGACTTTTACTACCGCATTCGGCAGTTTGTGCCTGGCGGCCATGCTGAGCCCCTCTTTCACATGCGAGGTAATAATCAGTGTGCTCATGCTCGGGGGAAGTTCATCATGAGGATTGTCGCGGCGTTGGTTCTCAACGAAGAACTCTGGCTTTGTGAGCTTACCGACATCGTGAAAGTAGGCACAAACACGTGTTACGAGGGAGTTTGCGCCGATTGCTTCTGCAGCAGCGCTGGCCAGGTTTGCAACCAGCAGGCTGTGGTGATACGTCCCTGGAGCTTCAATGGCGAGGCGCTGGAGCAGTGGATGGCTCAGGTCAGAGAGTTCCAGAAGGGAGATATCTGTTGTGATGTTAAAAATGCGTTCAAATAACGGAAGAATAAGCAGGGCCACGATGGCTGAAGCGAAGCCGCTGAAGATACAGGCGCCGGCCTGGTGCAGGACGACAGAGACTTCCTGATGTTGCCACTGCTCAACGGTTGCGGCGAAAACACATGTGATCTGAGCAACGGCAATGATGAGTGCTCGTTTCATCACCTTTGAACGGCTACGCACCCCTTGCATCAAGGCAGCGCTCATAACGGTTCCAATGATGCCGCAAATCAGAATAGGGAATCGGTATCCAGCCATGATGGACAGTACGACGGCCATCCATGATCCGGCGGCAATGCCGGCGGCGCCATCCAGGAGTATGGTGGCAATGATGGCCGTCAGGGCGAATGGAACGAAGAATACTGCAACGTCGTGCGGAATTCCGAGCAACGTGATGGCCACGATGAGAATGCCTTTGGCTACCAGCGTGCTGATCAGCGAAGCAACAGCGAGCAGGACCAGGCGTGAATTCCGTTTGAGATAGGCGGGTCGCAGGATGGTGATAAACAATCCTGTCATGCACAGGGTTACCAGGAGTAATACGGCGTCTCCCGAGAGAGGCAGCAGCACTTCGGGCGTTCGAAGATTCATCGGAAAGGATTCCATGGCGATGATGACGACGGTAGATAACCAGAGGATAACCGCGACGAGCATGCTGATCGCCGGCCCCTCAAGAACCGGACGTTTTTCGGATGCAGCTTTGGAAGCCTGCTTTTCGCGGCTTTTCGACTTCTTTGCCCTGAGTTTGGATACGGGTTGTTTCATAATCCTCGCCTGAATTCGGCAAAATAGTAGGATACCGGCCACATAATGTCACGAGCGGATTGGCGACCTTTCTTCCTGCACCCCGTCCGGGGTGCAATACGGTTATCCTTCAGTCTCGGGGCTACACAGCCCCGAGCTATATTCCATGGCACCTCCGGAGCCTCTTTGTATTCGCCGCTTCGGAGGAGCGGAGGGTTTTAGCTCGGGGTTGTGTAGCCCCGAGTTTTCTCACCATGCAACGTGTGCGCTCCGAATGGGGTGCAGGAAGGCACGCGAGACTGAGCCGCACTTTGCCCCGGGTGTGGACATACTGCATGATTGGTTGTTGATCCCTTCCCGTTCTTCACGCTATGGTTTGACCATCATGGCTAAGTCGGAAAAAACTCATATTTATCTTATTTTCGGTAATGATGATTACCAGGTGGCGCAAAAGGCCCGTGCGATTGTTGATGGCCTGGTTCCTCCGGATAACGCCGTGTTCGGGTTGGAGACGATTGATGGTGCGGCGGATACTGTGGCTGCGGCCCAGGAGTGCATCGGTAAGGCGGTCGAAGCGCTTCAGACTCTTGGGTTTATGTCGACTCAGAAGGTGGTGTGGTTCAAGGATGTTTCCTTTTTGACGGATAACGTGGTGGGCCGCTCTGAATCCGTGAAAACAAAATTGGCGGGGTTAACGGATGTGATCAAGGCGCTGCCTGAAGGCGTTGAACTGATTGTCTCTTCCCCCAAGGTAGATAAGCGGTATGCTTTCTACAAAGCCTGCAAGCAGCATGGTGTGACGCATGAATACGCCGTTCCGGAACGCGCATACGAAGCGGAGCGATATGCGTTGAATTTCGTTCGCGGCAGGCTATCCGAGAAGTCTATTTCCATGCATGGCAATGTGATTCAACTTTTCATTGAACGTGTGGGGTATGACACCTCACGCCTGGTGAGCGAGTTGGACAAATTGCTGGTATTTCTTGGTGACCGCAAGCAGGCTGGCGAGGACGATGTGATGGCGATTACCGCATCTTCTCGTGATGCCTTGATCTGGGATCTTTCAGATGCTTTTGGGGATCGAGATTTGACGCGTGCCATTGCCGTGATGCGACAGTTGTTTTTTCAGAAAGAGCATCCTATCGGAATGATTCGTACGTTGGAGAATCGGGTTCGTGACCTCACAATCTACAGAGAGGGATTACGGAGGAAGTGGATTGTTGTTTCGTCTTCCTCCAGGGGGCAATCTGCAAAATGGGTAGGCCTGCCGCCCGAAGGCGAGCAACTCTGCTCCTCGGTGATGGCCAGCGATCCGAGAAAGATGCATCCGTTTCGTGCCGGGATACTGGCCAAACAGGCCAGGCGTTTTTCGTTAAATGCTTTGCAGACTTGCAGGGAAGCCTTGCTTGCAGCCCATGAAGAACTGGTTTCTTCTGCCGCGCCGGATCAGTTGACCATGGAGGTGCTACTGGTTAAAATGCTGGGCACGAAGGAAGAATGAAGAATTGGAGCCAACGATCGGATTCGAACCGATGACCTGCTCATTACGAGTGAGCTGCTCTACCAGCTGAGCTACGTTGGCCCAAAAGCGACGGTACTGTACTGAGATCGTCAGATAAGTCAAGAGTTATGGAACAATGATTGCAACTGCTGATCCGAATGAGAGCAAACTGATTTCTTTGACCATCGTACTCAAGGACACGAATCCGAAGGTATGGCGCCGCGTACTTTTGCCTGCGAATTCCACGTTGGGCGATCTGCATGATCTGATTCAGTCTGTGATGCCGTGGTTTGATTATCATTTGCACGGGTTCCTGGTGGGGGACCGCCACTACGGCGTGCCCAATCCCGAGTTCGATATGGAATGCGATCCGATTTTCGAGGAGCAGGATATTCTTCTTTCAGAGGTGTTTTCTGGTGATCGCAAGCGTATTGAATATATGTATGATTTTGGTGACGGGTGGGAACACATTATCAAGGTTGACGGTTTTGAGGAGCCTGAAGAAGGCGGCACATATCCCGTATGCGTTGCGGGAGAAAATGCCTGTCCACCTGAAGATAGCGGTTCGACCTTTGGTTATTACGAAAAGCTGCGAATTATGCAGGATTCATCGCATCCGATGCATACCGAGGTTGTTGGCTGGATGCCACCGAACTTCGATCCTCAAGTGTTCGATCTAGATGAGGCAAACGCCATGATACGTTTCAATGCTGGTGAGTTAGAGTTCGAGGACGACGAGGAGTAATGTTGTGGCGGGTTAGCTGGCCAGGCATCCCTGTCTTGTGTTGCAGCGGATCAGCGTTGCTTTTCTCGATGCCTATTTAGCTTTGTCTGCATGCGCTTTGAGCAGGGCATCAAAATGCGCTTGATCTGCGGAGAAGGCCTTAGCCTCCTCGCCAATGCGATGGATCGTCATCGTCTTGATGCTGTCGCCTTTCTTGATGGCGTTTACGACATCTTGTCCCTGGAGTACCTCGCCGAATATGGAGTGCTTACCGTCCAGCCATGGGGTTGGGACGTGCGTAATAAAGAATTGGCTGCCATTGGTTCTCGGGCCGGCGTTGGCCATGCTGAGAATACCGGGTTTGTTGTGGCGGAGCGAGGGATGGAATTCGTCAGGAAATTTGTAGCCCGGACCACCTCGACCGGTGCCCTCAGGGTCACCTCCCTGCACCATGAAGTTGGGAATGACGCGGTGGAATTTCAGTCCATTGTAGTATGGCTCTCCCGATGCCTTTGCTGAATTCTTGATCTTGCCTTCGGCAAGCCCAACAAAATTTGCAATGGTGAGCGGTGTTTTCTTGAAAGTAAGCTGGATTAAGATGCTACCGCGTGTTGTGGCTATAGTTGCGTAAATGCCGGGTTCATTTGGAATGTCCATGGTCGCGGTTTTCGGCGGGTTGGCCGGTTTTGTCTCATTTGCTGCTGTTGCGCTGATGCTTAGAAGCGCGCATATCCCTATGGTAATCATTCTTTTCATGTTGATTCCTTTTCTTGTTTTAAGCTGATTTGTATCGAGTGTGTTGTTCAGCGTTATTGAGATAATATTCGATTGATGGGTTGGTGCATGTGAAAATGTTTGGGTTAAGCTTCTGTTATGGAGGGCAGATACATAGAGGCGGCTTCAAGAAATCGTCGTCGTTCTACGGGCTTCTTCAGGACATGTGTGGGGCCTGTCTTAAGGATCTCCTCCATCATGTCTCCGTTATAGTGTGCCGTGACAATGACCACGTCAGGGGCATCGGACATTTCACGGACTTTTTGCAGGGTTTGGAGACCGTTCATTCTGGGCATCAGCAGGTCAAGAAACATGAGTTGATAGTTGCCATCTTCTATTCGCTCAAGGGCTTCCACGCCGTCAGAGGCCTCGTCGACTTGATACCCTGCATGTTCAAGCCAGAGCTTGAAAACGCCGCGAACTGATGGTTCGTCATCAACAACGAGAACTGCGGGTTTTGCTTCGGGGTGATTGGTTTCGCTTTGTTCTGCTAACCACGCTTCGATCTGATCCTGATCAAAAACCCATCGTCGACCAGCCTTGCGAGCGGGAATCTTTCCTGCGCGTACGTATTTGTAGAGTGTTTCTGTTGGAAGATTCAGATAAATCGACAGATCCTGAATTGTCATTTCTTCAGCACTCATGTTTTAACTCCAATACTATCTTGAAGAATAGCAGACTTGAGTCGGACTGCAATATTAGAAAACACAGCAATTGAATTTATGGTTTTGAGCTTGTTGATGAGTTTGGTGCAGGATGAGATCATCTGTTGTTTGATTTTCGCACGCAGGATGATGGGTGGCGGGATGATGGGTGGTTTTGATTTTTGACAATTCTGATTCAGTTTGCTAAGAATAAAGATTCCACCAGATGTTATTGGTTATACAGATCTGTGTGTGTGGACAGGAACTTGATGATTGAGGGTGTTAATGACGGGAATAGAAGACAAGGGAAAAGCGCAGGTCGAGCAGGGAAAACGATTGGCGGTACTGGCTGAGAATGCATTGAGCAGTAGCATGATTCCGCGAGGGTTGTATGATCAGTTCAATGTAAAGCGAGGATTGCGCAATGCGGATGGAACCGGTGTACTCGTTGGGTTGACGAATATTGGTAACGTGCACGGTTATATCATTAATGAGAATGAGAAGGTGCCCGTGAAAGGACGCCTTTATTATCGCGGCTATGATATTCGACGCTTGGTCGAAGGATTTAAGATTGAGAGCCGATTTGGTTTTGAAGAAGTTTGTTACCTATTGTTGTTCGGGTCGCTGCCCACAGCCGATGAGCTACGCTCGTTCAATGAACTACTGGGCGAGAGTCGTACACTTCCGGACAACTTTGCAGAAGATGTAATTTTAAAAAGTCCGAGCTCTGATATCATGAACAAGCTGTCACGCAGCGTGTTGGTATCCTATTCTTACGATGCTTTTCCGGATGATATCAGTATCCCCAATGTCATGCGTCAACATATGCAGATGATTGCCCGTTTTCCTACTATGGTCGCTTATGGGTACCAGGCATTGCGCCGCTATTATCAGGGGAAGAGCTTGTTTTTGCACAATCCGAAGAAGGAGTTGACGACAGCGCAAAACTTGCTACGCATGATTCGTCCGAATGCAAAATTTTCGCACTTGGAAGCCGAGGTACTTGATTTGGCGCTGGTATTGCATGCAGAACATGGTGGCGGCAACAACTCTGCGTTTACAACTCATGTTGTGACGTCATCCGGTACGGACACCTATGCAGCACTGGGTGCTGCGGTCGGGTCGTTAAAGGGACCTAAACATGGCGGTGCAAGCATGGCGGTGCATGGCATGTTCGAAGATTTGAAGAAAAACGTGCGTAATTGGGAGGATGAAGGGCAGATTCGTGATTATCTTTCTAAATTGCTTGATGGAGAGGTCTATGATCGCAAGGGGTTGATTTACGGAATGGGGCATGCAGTCTACACGCTGTCTGATCCGCGTGCGGTGATGCTGAAGGAACGAGCTGAAGTGCTGGCGCGCGCGAAGAACCGTCTGGATGAGTTCAACCTGGTGGCTGCCGTGGAACGCCTGGCACCGGAAGTCTTCTGTGAAAAGAAGGGTGTGAGCCGTCCATTATGTGCCAACGTGGATCTTTACTCTGGCGTGGTTTACTCCATGTTGGATATTCCTGAGTGCTTGTATACGCCGCTATTTGCTATTGCACGAGTTCCTGGCTGGTGTGCGCATCGCGTAGAAGAGTTGATCAGCGGTGGCAAAGTAATTCGCCCTGCGTACAAGAATGTTCTTCCGAAACGCGACTACATACCGCTTTATGAGCGAGAGTAGCTCCGGGGTGGAAAAGCGGCTTTCTTTCGCTTTGCTCAGGTTAAGCCGCCGCTACACCAGGTCGCAGGCGTCGGGTGGCATCCAGTGTGCATCTTGACCATCCCATTTTACGTTGCAGCCGATGGGGTTGGTCTGCGGGATGGAGATGGGTTGTCCGGATAGATGCTCTTCGAGAGTGCGTTCAAGGTCATTGATGGTGCTGTGTTCGGCCCGTCTCGGGTTGTCGACTCCACGACCTGTGTAGATCAGCTTGCGGTCGCTATCGAAGACGTAGAAATGCGGTGTACGCAGTGCACCATAGGCGCGGGCTACATTCTGGGTGGCATCATGCAGGTACAACCATGGGAACTTGTGTTCCTCCATTCGTTTAACCATGTGGTCAAAGCTGTCCTCGGCGTAGGTGTTGGGGCTGTTTGAGTTGATGCCGACAAAGGCCACACCGCGCGGAGTGTACTTCTCGGCTGTAGCCCGTGTTGCTTCGTCTGAGCCTATTACGTATGGACAGTGATTGCAGGTAAACGAGACAACCAGCACTTTTGCATCGGAAAAGTCCGACAGGGTATATGTTTGACCGTCTGTTGCCGGGAGTGTGAAGTCCGGCGCTTTATCTCCGAGCTTGAGTGTGAACGACATGTTACACCTTTCTGTTTTCTTGTTCGTTCAGCGACGATGAATCCGCTGCTACGTCCATCTCCCGGCGCAATTGTGCCAGGGCTTCGTCGCGATTGGCTACCTGTCCATCCAGTTGAAGTTCGTAAGCCCGGTGCTTCCATTTTCCAATGGTTGGACCGTTTGAGATTCCCATCCGGATGATGTCCTTGCCGTTTACCCACGGTTCAGGAAGAACCGGTTCTGCGGCAAATTCCTTTTGTGCATCACATAGGAAGTCATAGTGGTCCAACTTGCTGTGGCTGCCAACGCAGTCGAGCCGATGCAATTCCATCTCAAGATCGAATGTGGGGGCACCCATCCAGCGTCTCAGGGTGGCGCGTCTCATTCTGCCGACATCCATAAAGCGCATATGGCCACGGATTGCTGCATCCACCGTATCGATCTGATCGTTGGAGAATCGTAATCGTTGCATAATCTTGCGCGCCATATCCGCGCCCACCGAGGCATGCCCGTTGAAGCGCCAACGCTCACCATCGAGCACTGCGGTTGGAGGCTTGCCAATATCATGCAGTAGCACGCTGAAAGTCAATTCCAGGGTTGGTGACTCCATGGAGTTGAGCATTAAGACCGTATGGACAAAGACATCTCCTTCAGGATGGAACTCCGGCGGTTGCTCCTGGCCTTGCATGGCCTTGACTTCCGGCAGTAAAGGCTTAAGCAACCCAAGTGAATCCAGCAGCATAAGCGCGTCGCCGGCTTTGTCCGCTTCGCATAGCGTGCGGGTTAGTTCCGTGCGAATGCGTTCGACACTGATTCGCTCAATATTATCTGCATCGTTTCGGATCGCTTGTGCCGTCAGGGGTTCAATTTCAAAATTCAGCGTTGATGCAAAGCGAGGTGCGCGTAACAGGCGTAGATGATCCTCTGCAAAACGCGTGGCGGGATCGCCTACGCAGCGAATGATCTTGTCTTTCAAATCCTGCATTCCCTGCACATAGTCTATAATTTCTGAAGTGTGTGGATCAAAGAACATGGCGTTGATTGTGAAATCGCGGCGTTCAGCGTCATGGCGCGCATCGGTGAATGTAACGCGTTCCGGGTGTCGTCCATCTTGGTAGTCGTGGTCCTTGCGAAACGTGGCTACCTCAAACCAGTGCTCGTCAATGGGGACGCGTACGACACCGAAGGATTTTCCTGTAGCCAGCGATCCCTTGAACAGTTTGAGGACGGTTTCGGGGTGGGCATTGGTTGCAATGTCATAATCGATCGGAGGTCGGTTCAGGAGTAAATCGCGTACGCAGCCGCCTGCCCACAGGGCAGTAAAGCCATTTTGGTGAAGCCGTTCAGCGACGCGGCATGCGCCCAGCGCTTCATCGGAATCTGGAATCTGTATGCTCACGGTGTTGATGATCTGTCATGGGGTGTATGGTCCAGTGATTGCACCATTGTTCGGCAGCAACTCTCGAGGAGTTGTTGCATGGTGGGGATAGCGGTTTGAGTGACGGCCAGGACTTCGTCGTGTGAGAGTGGCCCGTCGCCCACGCTGGAAGCCATGTTTGTGATGCATGAGATCGCCAGGCATCGCAACCCCATCCAGTTTGCCACCATGGCCTCGGGTACGGTTGACATGCCTACGGCATCTGCTCCCATGGCGCGGAATGCCTTGATTTCGGAGGGGGTTTCGTATGCAGGACCTGACGTTGCCATATAGACGCCTTCATGAAGGCGTGCGGATTGTTCTGCCATCGCAGCTTTTACGCGGGAACGCAGGTTTGCATTGTACACGTCGGACTGATCGGGGAATCGAGGGCCTTTATCGGGGTCGTATGCTCCGACAAGAGGGTTGCTGCCCATCCAGTTGACGTGATCCCGAATTAACATGAGATCTCCGGGACTATATGCTGGATTGACGCCACCTGCGGCATTTGTGAGCGTGATGGTTTTTGCGCCACATGCTGCGCTTAGATAGAGTGGAAACACCACGGGTTCCCAGCCGAGGCCTTCGTACCAGTGTCGCCTGCCCTGAAAGGCCAGGAATGTCGCCCCGAATCCACGGGTCAGAAGTAATCGACCGACGTGACCTTTGACCTGGGCTCCGCCGGGCAGGGGTAACTCGGAGTAGGGGAGTTCGGCCAGGATTTCCATATTCCCTATGGCATCGCTCCACCCGGAACCCAATAGTAGAGCACAATCAACGTGCATATTTCCAAGACGATCGTTGGCCACCTGTACGGCCTGATCTATCAGCTGTTGGTTCATTGGATCCTCCAGCGCGTAAACGTAGCATCCTGTTTTGCAGAAAGCCATACCGTTTGTGTTCGGAGTGGACTTTGCTCGCGCGAAGTGGCAGGGTTTGCGCGGTAATGACTGTGTCGTTTATAGGTGGAAAGGTGAAGCAATGATCAAGTCGATATGGATGTGTATGGTAGGGGCAGTGCTTCTGGTGGGATGTCGTCGCGAGGTGACGGAAAGTGTTACGGTGCCCATTGAGGCGTCGTCAACCCGCACAGATCAGCAGGCGGTGTTGTCGGAACCTGCGGCTCCTTCGGCTGAGTTTTATATGGCGGCTCTTGAGGGGAAGATTGATGTTGTGGGCACGGTGGTCAAAAGCGGGGCTGATGTGAATGCGCGTAATGAGGACGGGCACACGGCGCTGATGTTGGCATCCTTCAATGGACATGCTGATGTGGTGGCATTGCTCTTGGACTCGGGGGCTGATGTTCGACTAAGGGATGGTGCCGGCAGAACCGCCTTGATGTTTGCGTCTACGGGTCCCAGCGTACCAACAGTGAAGCTTTTACTGGAGAAGAAGTCTGGTGTAAACGAGGTGGATTCAGGCGAGCATTGGACTCCGTTGATGTTTGCCGCAGCGGAAGGGCATGCCGATGTGGTGAAGGTGCTGCTTGCCGCCGGTGCTGATGTGAACATGCAGGATGTTGATGGTGAGACCGCCGGTTATTTTGCGCGGCAACGGGGGCATGTTGAATTGGCTAAGATGCTTGAATCAGAAAAGTAAGGAATACGGGAATGTTCGAATCAGAATTGAATGTGGCGATTGAAGCCGTAAAGCGCGCGGCGGTTCTGTGTCAGCGTGTGCAAGCTTCGCTGGTGACTGAAGAAACCCTGGCCAAGAAGGACCGCTCACCGGTGACGGTTGCAGATTTTGGATCGCAGACGGTGATCAACCACGCATTGATGTCAGCGTTTCCGGAGATTCCGATTGTGGCGGAGGAGGATGCCTCTGCTCTGCGTGAGGCAGAAAACCGTGAATTGTTGGGAATGGTGGTGCAACAGGTTCAGGCACAATTGCCGGAATTGGATGAAGCGGCGATTCTGGAATCGATTGATCAAGGCAACTATGCTGGTGGGGCGACTGGACGTTTCTGGACGCTGGATCCGATTGACGGGACAAAGGGGTTTATCCGGGGAGATCAATATGCCATAGCTTTGGCGTTGATTGACAATGGCGAGGTCGTTCTTGGTGTGATGGGGTGCCCAAACCTGCCGCGGGGTTCGGTTTCCGAGTCGCGGGATGGTGGCTGTCTGTTTATTGCGACGAAGGGTTGCGGCACGCATATGATTGCTCTGGATGGAGATGGTCAAATTGGCGAGGCGCATGTGGCATCTGATGTAGACGTTACAGATATCGCTTTCTGCGAACCGTATGAAGTCGGCCACACGCGACATGATACGTCGGCTGAGATTGCACGTCTTCTCGGGGCCACGGCTGACCCCGTGCGGCTTGACAGTCAGTGCAAGTACGCGGTTGTGGCGCGCGGGGAGGCCAGTGTTTATTTGCGTTTACCGACGCGTGCAGATTACCAGGAGAAGATCTGGGATCACGCTGCCGGCATGTTGGCGGTTAGCGAAGCGGGAGGACGTGTCACAGACATCAATGGCGCACCGTTGGATTTCTCTCTGGGCAGTACGCTGCAAGCGAACAAGGGTATATTGGCAACGAGTGGAATTGTTCACGATGCAGTTCTTGCTGCCGTCAAAGAGGTAGGGGCAAAGCAGGGGTGAGCGGCTTTCCTTCGCGTTGCTCAGGTTAAGGTTTATCCAGCCGCAGGCAGGACGCCGCTACATCAGAAAGTGATGAGGATTGAATGTAGTGCGTGTGACCCGTAGCGGAGCAAGGGCACGCGCTCTTCCGGAAGCAGCTTATCTGACTTACTCAAACGGGAATTGATACTGTGACAGACCGAGCTCATCGCGCATGGTAACGATTTGATGTTGTAGCTCCGTGTTGATTGGAACCCCCTTGTCCTTGCGTTCCAGCCATGCCAGGTGCTCCTTTTCGCCGCAGGTGTAGATGCGCTCTGCGCCGGGTGCCTTACGGGAGTCGCGCAATGCACGTAGAATGTCGCCTGTTGTTTTTTTGAAGGCATCCAGTTCGGTGAAGGCCTCGATGTCGATAGCCATGAAGAAATGTCCCAGGCAATAAGGCGCACGGTTGCCATCACTATCGAATCCGAGGAGCTGTTTCATGAACGCGCCCTGTTGCAGGGCGGAGGAAAGTATTTCTACGACCGTGGCATAGCCATAGCCTTTGTATCCGCCCTGTTCTTCGCCGATGCCCCCAACGGGAACCAGTGCAGCAGTGCCTTCCACGAGATCTTTCAACACTTCTGCCGCATCAGTTTTTGTATTGCCTTCGTGATCGATGACCCATCCCGCGGGTAGGGGCTGGCCTTCACGGTCGTACTGTTCGATTTTCCCGCGTTGCGAAATGGATGTGGCGTAATCGTTGGTGAAGGGGAATGCCTCATCCGTAGGCATGGCAAACACGAGCGGGTTCGTGCCCAGCATATTCTCGACACCATGTGTGGGCGCGATGGAGGGGCGCGCATTGGTGGTGGTCATACCAATCATGCCGGCGTTGCAAGCCATCAATCCATAATATCCTGCGATGCCGTAGTGGGTGGAGTTGCGGGCTACAACGGTACCCACACCGCATTGCTTTGCTTTGTCGATGGCCATTTGCATGCAGCGCGTCGAAATGACCATTCCCATGCCGTGATGCCCATCGACCACGGCAGTGCCCGGGCGTTCGCGCACGATTTCAAAATTCGTGACGGGTTGTTGAATTTTGTGCTGAATAATGCGGTCGTAATAAATGGTTTTCAATCGACCGATGCCATGTGAGTCAACGCCGCGCTTATCTGCGGTAATCAGAACATCGGCACAGATGCGGGCGTCTGCTTCAGGCACGCCGATTCCTGTGAATACGTCCACCATGAACTGTTCCATCGTATTAAAATCAATCCAGCAAACGTCATTTTTCATGTCCTGGCTTTCCTCCCTGTTCAGGCGTTAGGTTGCGAATCCTCGTCTGGGCGATATAACATATAATCCTCAACCGGAATTCCCCCAATGAGGTGTTCCTGGATGATACGTTCCAGCACATCTGGCGTGCAGGAGTGGTACCAGATGCCCTCAGGGTAAATTACGGCGATGGGGCCTTTTCGGCAAACGCGAAGGCAATTGGCTTTTGTCCTGTAGATTCCACCGCTTCCGGTTAACTTCAGTTCATTCAGTCGTTGTTTGAGATAGGTCCACGCTTTAAGACCATTTTGTTTGGAGCAACAGTTGGCATCTGTCTGGTCGCAGCATAAGAAAATATGCCGCTGTATATGATTGATTCCGCGTCCTTCGACCACGGTATTCCAGTCAATGTGTCCATCCATGAGTGCGCTCTCCATTGTGAGTCCAGTTGTATGCTATAGAGCATTCAATCTACTGCGGTCAGTGTCGGTTGCTGTTTGCCGAGTGGCAAGGAAAAATGTCTCAGGCATTGCGTGTTGATAACAATCGTCTTAATATGATGGCGTAGCGTCTGGGATATGAGGTAGCAGGGAGGAACACATGACGGACAATGAATATGCAGATGATGACCCTCGGGTAGAGATTGTTGATATGGAAGAGGAAAGCTCGGACGAGCAGCAGATGGTTCTCGCACGGGAGACCTATCCGTCGCATCTTCCAATTCTTCCATTGAATCAGCGCCCTGTGTTTCCGCGTATGACAGTGCCTGTGGCAATTGAGGATGAAGCGCTGCGCAAGATGCTGATTGAGACGACGGAGTCTGATCAGAAATATGTTGGGCTGGTTCTGGCTCGTCCGATTGATAGTGCAGATGAAGAGCGCCGGCCTCGTGGTGCAGATTTGTACATGATGGGTGTGATGGCGGAGATATTACAGTTAGCGGTAGTGGGTTCGGATGGGCCTGCCCAGGTTCTGTTGGGCGCAACAGAACGATTCCGAATTCTGCGTATCACGCAGGAGGATCCTCATATTGTCGCCGAGGTAGAGTATGTCCTGGAATCCGACATGACCGGTAACGAAGAGCTCAAAGCGTATTCGCTTTCGGTCATCAAGAGTATCAAGGATCTCATTCAGCTTAATCCGCTTCACAAAGAAGAGTTGAAACTGTTTATGTCGCAATCCAACCTGGCTGAGCCTGGCCGATTGGCAGATATTGCGGCGGCTCTGACCACGGCAGATGCTCCTGCTCAACAGCAGATTCTTGAAGCGGTTCGCATTCGTGAACGACTGCAGAAGGTGTTGGTCCTGTTGCAGAAGGAAATTAATGTTTCGAAGCTGCAAAACAAGATCAGTCGAAAAATAGAAGAGAAGCTTAGCAACCAGCAACGCGAGTTTTTCCTTCGTGAGCAGCTTAAAGCCATTAAGAAGGAACTGGGTATTGAGAAAGAAGGCAAGGATACCGAGGTAGAACGTTTTCAGAAACGCCTGACTGAATTGACGCTTTCTGATGAGGCTCGGGAACGCGTGGATGAGGAGCTTGAGAAGTTGAAGTTGCTGGAGCCTACGTCGCCTGAGTTTGGTGTGACGCGAAGCTACCTGGACTGGTTAACGGCTTTGCCATGGGGTGTGTTTACCGAAGACAGCTATGACATCGCTAAAGCTGAACAAATTCTTAATCGTGATCATTATGGTCTTGAAGATGTGAAGGAGCGCATCCTGGAGTTTCTGGCGGTCGGCAGGCTCAAGGGGGGTATCTCGGGTTCAATTCTGTGTTTTGTGGGTCCGCCGGGTGTTGGAAAGACCTCCATTGGGCAGTCGATTGCGCGCAGTGTGGGTCGTAATTTCTTTCGGTTTTCTGTGGGAGGCATTCGGGACGAAGCGGAGATTAAGGGGCATCGCCGTACCTATATTGGTGCCTTACCCGGTAAGTTCATTCAGGTCATGAAAACCTGCAAGAGTGCTAATCCGGTTATTATGATTGATGAGATCGATAAGATTGGGGCGAGTTACCAGGGCGATCCGGCTTCGGCTCTTCTCGAGGTGCTGGATCCAGAGCAGAACAGGGATTTCCTGGATCATTACCTTGACGTGCGCTTCGATCTGTCCAATGTATTTTTCATTTGTACGGCCAACCAGTTGGACACCATTCCTCGCCCGCTTCTGGATCGAATGGAAGTGATTCGCCTCTCGGGCTATATTCTTAAAGAGAAATTGGAGATCGCGAGGCGCTACCTGGTCCCGAAGCAGTTGAAAGAGCATGGTTTGACTCGCAAACAATTGACGATTACATCCCCTGCATTACGGAGTATCATTGATGGTTATGCGCGCGAGCCGGGTGTTCGTGGGTTGGAGAATGCGATTAAAAAATTATGTCGCAAAACCGCCAGAAAGATCGTGGAGAAAAAGAAGAAGCTCATGCGCGTGATGCCTGAGGATGTGGGCGAACTTCTGGGAAAGAAAATCTTCACCGATGATCATATGTTCAAAGAGCGTTTGCCCGGCGTTGTGCTTGGCCTGGCCTGGACCAGCATGGGGGGGGATACGCTGTATATCGAGGCGACGGCAGTTGCAACGGGTAAGCCTGGGTTCAAACAAACGGGACAGCTTGGGGATGTGATGATTGAGTCTTCTGAGATTGCCTACACCTATGTTCGGGCGTTGTTGAGTGAAGACAAGCAGGCGCGCGACTTCTTTGGCCGCCATTTTGTTCACTTGCATGTTCCGGCGGGTGCCACGCCGAAGGATGGTCCTTCTGCAGGCATCACAATGGCTGCGGCAATCTATTCTCTCGTGAAGGGGGTATCGATTCGTGTCGGGGTGGCGATGACGGGTGAGTTAACGCTAAAGGGGCGTGTCATCCCGATTGGCGGGTTGAAAGAAAAGACCATCGCCGCTAAACGCGCCAAGATCAAACACCTTGTGTTCCCCGAGGAGAACCGCAAGGATTTTGATGAACTTCCTGAGCATATCCGCAAGGGGCTGACGCCGCATTATGCCGAATCCCTGCAGGATGTACTGGACTTCTGTTTCCCCCGTCGACGGTCAAGGACCAGGTAGAGCACTTAATAAAGCTGACTCCCTTGCCTTGGAGAGCACATTTCTACCCTCAGGCCGTTGCGAATCGATATGCGGTACGTTGCGTATAGTGTTCGCCTGGCTTGAGTACGATGCTGGGAAATTCGGGGTGGTTGATGCTGTCCGGGTAGTGTTGTGCTTCCAGACAGAAGCCGTTATGCACTGCGTAAGAAGCGCCCCCTTTGCCTGTTAATCCGTCCAGAAAATTTCCAGTGTAAAACTGGATACCCGGTTCGGTTGTATAGGCTTCCATGATTCTTCCGGAAGTGGGTTCCGAGACGCGTACGGCCCAGTCGTCCTCTCGGGATGGGTCTAAAATGAAGTTGTGGTCGTAGCCACCGGCTGCGTCAATGCGTTCGCCGATACGATGAGGGGATGTAAAGTCAAGTGGTGACCCGTTGACAGTGGCTGTTTCTCCTGTGGGGATCAATGCCTCCGTGATGGGTGTGTATTGTGATGAGCGTATCTCGACCTCGTGGTCCAGGATGCTGCCTGCATCATGGCCAGCCAGATTGAAGTACGTGTGATTGGTAAGGTTAATGATGGTGGTGCGGCTGGTGCGAGCGTGGTAGTCAATGACCAGCGCATTGTCGCTTGTCAAAGAGTAGCGCACCGAGCAGGTCAGCTCGCCGGGATAGCCTTCATCGCCATCGGGACTTATCAACCAGAAATGAACGCCATTTTCTTCCTTGTCGGCATGCCAGAGTTGTTTGTCAAAGCCCTTGATGCCGCCATGAAGTGCGTTGCCGCCATTATTTTGGGCCAGCTCGTATGGTTCGCCATCCAGAGAGAAGCGCCCTTTGTTGATGCGGTTGGCTACACGCCCACAGATGGCGCCAAAGTAGGGATCGTTTCCATTAATGTATTCTGCCAGCGTATCGAATCCCAAGACCACATCACCGGGCTGCCCTTGTGCGTCCGGCACGATGATAGATGTGATGATGGCACCGTAGTTGGTGCAGGAGACCTGCATGCCTTCGCCGTTGCTGATGGTATAGATCCAGGCAATATCGTCGCCCACATGGCCAAATTGTTTTGCGGTAACATTCATGGCAGTTTCTCCTATTTTCAGTCGCCTTTACGGAACTACTATAGGGGCAAATGCCGGGATTTGTCAATTGGCTGGAGTGGCTTTGCTATTGCGTTCATAGAGCGATTGGGGCAAGGTTCGTGACCGAAAGATTGTATCGGTACGGAGGGTTTCCGGCCGCGTTGTTTGGAGAGAAAACAGACGGAAGCAAGTGGCCGGGGAAACCGGCAGAGGATAGTCATGTGCGCTGAAACAATACGAACTCGGATCGCGCCGTCCCCGACGGGGGCGCCGCACATTGGTACTGCTTATATTGCGCTGTTCAACTATGCCTTTGCCAAGCGGCATGGGGGCGAGTTTATTCTGCGTATTGAGGACACTGATCAAGTGCGTTCCACGCGTGCTTCCGAGAACGATATTCTGGAAGCGTTGGAGTGGACGGGATTGTCCTGGGACGAGGGGCCGGACAAGGGGGGTGATCATGGTCCGTATCGTCAGAGTGAGCGGCTTGATATTTATCGTAAACATGTGGATAGGTTGATTGCCTCGGGTCACGCTTATCCGTGCTTCTGCAGTTCAGAGCGGCTTTCCGAGCTGCGCAATGAACAGATGGCCGCGAAGCAGGAATTTATCGGATACGATGGCACGTGCTCGATGTTGGATCCGCAGGAGGCACGACGCAGGATCGAAGCGGGAGAGCCGCACGTGGTGCGACTCAAGTCTCCAGCCGATGGAGATTGCGTCATCAATGATCGTTTGCGTGAAGAGATCAGGATTCCATGGCAGACCATTGATGACCAGATATTGATGAAAGCCGACGGGTTTCCGACGTATCATCTGGCGAATGTGGTTGATGATCACCTGATGGCGATTACGCACGTGATCCGTGGTGAAGAATGGATCAGCTCTGCACCAAAGCATGTGTTGCTGTACCAGGCCTTTGGTTGGACGCCTCCGATGTTTGTGCATCTGCCGCTGTTGCGTAATCCAGATAAGTCCAAGCTGTCGAAGCGAAAGAATCCGACCAGTATTCTGTATTACCGGCAGGCGGGATTCCTGCCTGAGGCGGTACTGAATTATCTGGGCCTGATGGCTTATAGTCCTGCCGATGGACAGGAAGAATTTACGCTCGAACAAATGGTCGCTACTTTTGATCTGGATCGAGTCAGCCTTGGCGGGCCAATCTTTGATATTCTCAAACTCCGTAATTTCAATGGTCGTTATTTGCGTGCATTGACCCCGGAGCAGCTTTATGAACGGATTAAGAGCTGGATGCTGAACGATGACACCTGGCAGCGGGTAATGCCTATCGCGCAACCTCGATTGGAGCAGATGACTGATCTTGTTCCCATGTCAGCATTTCTGTTTGCTGATCGCCTGGCGTACGATCCCGAGTTGCTGGTGGGTACGACCGGCGATGGTGATCGCACTGCCCGGTTGCTTCAAACGGCGCAGTGGGAGTTTGAGGGTCTGGGGGATTGGACGGTTGAGCGCATCAAGGATGTTTTTATGCGGATGAGCGAGACGGAAGATTTAAAGCTTAAGAAGTTGATGCCACTTTTCTTCATAGCGCTTGCGGGTTCAAAGGTCGCCTTGCCGGTTTTCGATAGCATGGTGGTCCTGGGTAAAGATATGTGTTTGCGTCGATTGCAGTATGCGCTGGATTCGCTGGCGACAGTTGACGTAACGTTGAAGGGTAAAGCGCTCAAGCGGTTTACCAAGGAATATGAAGGCAGGTATGGCCGCAGAAATTGAGGGGCCCATCAGCATATTGATTTTGGAGGAGTTTTTATGACAGACGAGAAACCGGAAGAAGTATTGGATTTTATTCGTGAAATTGTTGCGGACGATCTGCGTACGGGTAAGCACGCAGGTATTGTGACACGTTTCCCGCCTGAACCGAATGGGTACCTGCACATTGGTCATGCCAAGGCGATATGCCTTGATTTCGGCGTGGCGCAGGAAACAGGAGGGCGCTGCCATCTGCGACTGGATGACACCAATCCGGCAAAAGAGAACGAGGAATATGTTGAGTCCATCAAGCACGATATTCAGTGGCTGGGATTTGACTGGGGTGAGAATCTGTATTTTGCCTCGGACTATTTTGAACAGATGTATGAATACGCCTGTGAGTTAATTCGTAACGGCCTAGCTTACGTTTGCGATCTGTCTGTAGAGGACTTCAAGGAGTACCGAGGTGTGCCGACTCGTCCGGGAAAGGACAGTCCCTGTCGATGCCGTTCTGTTGAGGAGAATTTGGAGTTATTCCGGTGTATGCGCGAAGGCGATTTTGAAGACGGGCAGTATGTCGTACGCGCAAAGATTGACATGGCGTCCCCGAACATTCATATGCGTGACCCCGCTATTTATCGGATCAAGCGTATTCATCATTACCGGCATGGGGACAAGTGGTGCATTTATCCGACCTACGATTTTGCGCATTGTCTTGAAGACTCGATTGAGAACATTACGCATTCGCTTTGTACGTTGGAATTTGAGGTACACCGTCCGCTCTATGACTGGATCCTGGATGCTCTGGATGTTTACCATCCCCGGCAGATAGAGTTTGCTCGACTTAACCTGTCGTATACCGTGATGAGTAAGCGGAAGTTGCTTGAATTGGTTGAAGGTGGTCATGTGAACGGGTGGGATGATCCTCGGTTGCCAACAATCGCAGGATTGCGTCGTCGCGGGTTTACACCTGCAGCTATTCGCGAGTTCTGCAAACGTGTTGGCATCACCAAGTTTGATGGACTGACGGATATTTCTCTTCTGGAGTACTGCATTCGCGATGAGCTTAATAAAACGGCACCCCGGGCTATGGCGGTGCTTAATCCGGTCAAACTGGTTATTACGAACTATCCGGAAGGGCAGGACGAAGAACTTGAGGGTATCAATAATCCTGAGGACCCTGCGGCGGGTACGCGTGTGCTACCGTTTAGTCGTGAGCTTTATGTGGAGCGCGAGGATGTGCGCGAAGAAGCGCCGAAAAAGTTCTTCCGACTGGTTCCGGGGCGCGAGGTGCGCCTGCGATACGCTTACCTGGTAACCTGTGATGAAGTGATCAAGGATCCCGTCACGGGGGAGGTTACGGAAGTGCGTTGCACGTATGATCCAGACACGCGTGGCGGCAATGCACCGGATGGACGCAAGGTGCGTGGCACCATCCATTGGGTTTCCGCTGCGCATGCGTTGGATTCCGAGATGCGACTTTATGACCGGTTGTTCATGACGGAACGTCCGGATGAAGTCAAAGAGGGTGAAGATTTTAAAAGTCATCTCAATCCTGATTCACTTGAGACGATTACCGCTAAGGTGGAGCCTTCCCTTCGGGACGTGGATCCGGGAACGCGTTGCCAGTTTGAACGCAAGTGCTATGCGTATATCGATCCGATCGATTCGCAGCCTGGTGCGCCGGTTTTCAATCGTATTGTTCCATTGCGCGACAGTTGGGCCAAGATTGCAGCCAAGGGGTGAAAGGTCCGGACTTGTTCCTGCTGTCCCGCCTTGTTACAGTGCGGGATATTGATAAGGGGGAACTATGTTGTTGCGTGTAAAGAGACTGTCCGAAGATGCTGTGGTTCCGCATTATGCTCATCCTGGAGATGCGGGTCTGGATCTTTTTTCCATTGAACATCGCGAGCTGGCGTCGGGTGCATCGGCACTTGTGAAAACGGGGATTTCCATTCAGCTTCCGCCAGGTACTGAGGCGCAAGTCCGGCCGCGTAGTGGTATGGCCTTGAAGCATGCCGTCACGGTGCTCAATACGCCGGGAACCATTGACGAAGGCTATCGTGGAGAAGTGGGTGTGATCTTGATCAATCATGGCAGCGATGCCTTTGTTGTTGAGAAGGGGATGAAGATTGCACAGATGATCATCAAGCCTGTGATAACGGCAGATATCGAAGAGGTTGATGAGTTGTCTGATACACATCGTGGTGAGGGTGGTTTCGGGTCAACGGGATTTCATAAGAAAAGCTGACGTATTTAATCATATAGTTAAGGAGATTCATTGTGAGTGTGGTCAAAGAAATGCTTGAGAATAAGGGGCCGGAAGCGACATTTGCAGAAGCGCGCAGACGGGCAAAGGAGTATACCTATGCCTTGCGTGACCAGGGCAAGCTTTCGTTCTCAGAGCCTTCGCAGAACCATTTTCCTTCTATTCATGTTTGCCGTCGCACGTTGCCGGAGGTATGGGAAGACACGATGATGGCTCTCATGGCGATCGGGCAAGAGATTCATACGCATTATGATCCAACGGATAAATCAGGGACATACACAAGTTTCCCCAGTTTGGAAGCCACGGTCATGATGCATATTGAGGAGCCGTTTGGGGAGCCTCGATTCCACAAGCATTACCTTGGCGGCTGGCTTGGGTTCGGGGATTATCGTGCTGAGATTGAGGGTGTCAAAGACGGATGGATGATTCAGCCGTCGGACGTGGCCGACAAAATGCGCGAAAATGCTTTTGATGATGTGAAGTCGGATGAACGCTGGAATTATACGTACAGCCAGCGGTTCCGCGCGTACCCCTATTTTGATTTTCACGGTGATCTGAAGGTTGTGAACCAGTTGAAATCTGTTGTCGGGAATTTG
Organism: Kiritimatiellia bacterium; assembly: GCA_016783565.1. Classification (GTDB taxonomy): domain Bacteria; phylum Verrucomicrobiota; class Kiritimatiellia; order UBA8416; family JADHWI01; genus JADHWI01. The sequence continues at coordinate 79,890 of JADHWI010000002.1, read as the reverse complement.
ACGAGGAATCCTACAAGCCGTTCGGCACAGTGCATTACATGGGATCCACGTTGGGACCACAATGATTGCCAAATGGGCGATTTTCAGTGGTCGGCCTATCACTCGCCCTGCCTGCAGCGTTTCTGGTTTCGATTGCAGAAGGTTGAAGGAGAGGATGGCTACATCTTGAATGTGAACGGGCACTGGCGATCGCGGGATCATCTCAAGGCAGTCCCGTCCAACATTTTCGGTGTCACCGAGGGCATGCATGAAGAAGTACGGCGTGGCGTGGAGGAATCTCTGGGTGTGCCGGTACGACGTGGCAGCTACACGGATATTAATGATTCTCTGCATTTGTACGGGCATTATCTCGATCCGCGTTTGCAGGGGTTGGATGCAGAAAGTTACCTCGAAGATATCTTCCGTATTGCTGACGGAGAGCCCATTGAAAACCGTGTGATTCAGCCTGATACGCCGATGTATGAGATGATGATGGAGGACATCGAGCGCGAGTACACTTTCCGTACAGAGAATCCCAATTTTGGACGGGATGTATAAAGGTCATGGCGCGCATTCTTGTTACGGGAGCCAGTGGGTTGCTGGGGACGGCCGTTGTGGAACGATTGTCGCGTGACAATGACGTTTTTGGATTGTCGCGTACCATGCGTTTGCCGGGAACCTGTTGTCTGGATCTTCTTGATGGCGCGGCGCTTGAGACTCTGAATGATGAACCGTGGAATGCGCTTGTGCATTGTGCGGCGTTTCGCAGTCCGGACTATTGTGAAGAGAATCGAGAGGCAAGTCTGCGTTTAAACGGGGAGGTGCCGGGGCAGCTTGCTGCCATGGCACTGGCGCGTGACGCACGCATGATTCACATTTCCACGGACTATGTTTTTGATGGTGCACATCCACCTTATTCCGAGGATGACCCTACGAATCCAGTCAATTTCTATGGAGAGGCCAAGCTTGAGGGAGAATTGAGCGTGCGGCGCGTGAACTCGAATGCCGTTATCCTGCGTGTCCCTGGTCTCTGGGGCTATCCTCCTTCACCTGTGGAGTCGCCCATGCTTGTAGATGGTATTCGCGCGGCTTATTCGGAGACTGAATCTTTTCAGGACGATGTGATTGTGCGTTATCCCACGCACACGCAAGATGTGGCTGACGTGATTGCATTTCTGTTGGCGAATGATTATGTCGGCACACTGCATGCAGGTGCTCATGAAGCAACGACGCGTTACAGATGGGCCGTTGCGGTGACTCAGGCATTAGGGCGTGATGCCAGCCATATTCAGCGCATGCAGTCTGATCCTGAGCGGCTTGCGACGCGTCCCGTCAACAGTCACTTAGCCACCGACCGACTAGCGGCCCTTGGCGCACCCTTGCCACGCGGTTTCAGTGAGTGGTTGCCGGAAGTTCTTCCGCAGTTTATGTGATTTCACTCGGAAAAGAGGGCAGAATTGCTGCTGCGGGTGGTTTAGCGGCTTCCAGGGCTTGACGGTTTGGGCTGGAGGTACTATTCTTTGCCCGTGGTGCGAATGGTAAAGGCGGTCTTTTTGTGCCGTAATCTGGCGGGTAAGTCCCGTTCTGTTGGTTTGCATGCGTTTTGTGGAAGGCGTAGCAAAGCATCACGGTGGAGGTAGGATGATATGAATGTTGGTATTCTTGTAGCAGGCGGTCGTGGCGAACGTATGGGCGCCAAAGTGGATAAAGCGTTTTTGAGCCTGGGACCGCGTCCCGTGCTTGCATATTCCATGATTGCTTTCGAAAATTGCGATGATATAGATGAAGTTGTAGTTGTCGTGCGACGTGATCGTGTGGATGCGGCCTGGTCCATGGCGCGCATGTTTGGATGTGCAAAGGTGACAACGGTGATACCGGGTGGAGCCAAGCGGCAGGTATCGGTGTCGAATGGTCTTGCCGCATGTCCCGCGAACACCAGTATCGTGTCTGTACATGATGGCGCAAGGCCTTGCATCACGCCTGAAATCATTTCGGATACGGTGAAGACCGCCAAACGCTATGGATCGGGCATTGCAGCAGTAAAAGTCACGGATACAATGAAGTACGTTGAACGTGGTTATGTGGTGACGAAAACCATCCCAAGAGAAAAACTTTGGGCCGTGCAGACACCTCAAAGCTTCAAGTATGACCTGTTGCAGGAGGCGTTCTCGCATGTGAAAAAAGAGAACGTGACGGTAACAGACGAGGCCTCTGCGGTTGAACTTGTGACCGATGGTGTGCGTCTCGTTCCGTCAGCAGCATCCAATATTAAAGTCACAGCAGCGGACGATCTGTTGATTGCTGCCGCGCTTCTGAAACTGTAACGATTAGTCTATGCACGCTGGAAAATATGCTTTACTGGGTGATGTTCACTCCAATCTCGAAGCGTTGACCGCCGTCTTGAAGGACGCGCGGGAGCAAGGGGTCACGGACTATATTTGTGTGGGCGATGTAGTCGGATATAATGCAGATCCTGCGGAGTGCCTGGAGATGATTCGTGAAATGTGTTGCGTGTGCGTGCGCGGCAATCACGATCACTATTGTTCTCATGACGAGTCTCTTGACGATTTTCATCCTCTCGCAGCCAATGTCATCGACTGGACACGGCGACAGCTTACATCTGATCAAATTGCGTACCTGAAGGGGCTGCGATTGACGCATAAGCTCAGTGGAATCACACTGGTGCACAGTACTTTGGATATGCCCGAGAAATGGGGCTATGTCTTTGATACGTTGGAAGCTGAAGCTCATTTCAATTATCAAAATACTTCTGTTTGTTTTTACGGACACACGCATGTTCCTGTCATCTATGAGAAAGAAGGGCGTGTGAAGCGTAAAACGTTAACCTCCTTGTCTCTTGGGCTTGGCCGAAAGTATTTTATTAATACGGGCAGTGTCGGGCAACCTCGTGATGGCGATCCTCGGGCAGCCTATGTGATCTATTCGCCCACTGAGCGGTTGGTTGAATTGCGTCGTATTCCTTATGATATTGCCATCACTCAGGAAAAGATCCGCGCTGCGGGGCTTCCTGAACGCCTTGCCAAGCGTCTTGAATTGGGGCGATAACCCCCTTGTAAGACCTTGGCTTCCTCGCATGATTAGCATTGCACTTGGTGTGGGTTTCCTGTCAACTATACGCGCATCATTTCGGGTGAGTCGGGCGGGCTAAATACGCCAGTGTTGAACGATGGAGATATGGAATGTTTCGTGTTTTTAAACAGATGTTCGGAACCAAGCATGATCGTGACATAAAGGCACTCAAGCCTCTTGTTGCGCGAGTTAATGCGTTGGACGAAGAGTTTAAGGCTTTGACCGATGAGCAGCTTAAGCACAAGACGATAGAGTATCGTGAGCGTTTTGCCGGAGGGGAGTCTCTTGATGACCTGATGTGCGAAGCCTTTGCCACGGTCAGGAACGCCTGTCGCCGTTTGGTGGGCACCACGTTTGATGTCTGCGGCCACGATATAACATGGAGTGAGGTGCCATGGGATAGCCAGATCATGGCCGGGATTGTTTTGCATCAGGGCAAGATTGCTGAACTCGCCACGGGCGAAGGTAAAACGCTGGCCGCAACCATGCCCATGTATCTTGCGGCGCTTTCCGGTGAGAACGTACATTTGGTGACGGTGAATGACTTCCTCGCTCGCCGCGATGCTCAATGGATGGGACAGGTTTACAACTATCTTGGGGTTACGGTTGGTTGTATCCAGAATCAGATGACCCCTCCGGAGCGTCGTGAGCAGTATGCCATGGATATCACGTATGGCACGAACAGTGAGTTCGGGTTTGATTATTTGCGTGATAACGGCATGGCGTTTGATCCGGAAAGCCGGGTCCAGCGTGGACATCACTACGTGATTATCGACGAAGTGGATAGTATCCTGATTGATGAGGCGCGTACTCCTTTGATTATTTCAGGGCCTGCTCCGGTCTCGTCGCATCAGTATTTCGAACTAAAACCCCGTGTAGAGACGCTGGTTTCCCAGCAGAGAACCCTCTGTAGCCGGCTTGTGCGTGAAGCGAAGGAGTTGCTCGAGGCGGAGGACGCCGAGGGTGCTCAGCTCAAGATGTACCAGGTCAACCACGGTATGCCCAAGCACAAGCAGTTAATGCATCTGTTGGAAGATCCGGCGGTTCGCAAGCTTCATGAACAGATCGAAAATCAGATGCTGACGGATATGCGGAAAGAACAGGCTCGTGAGCTGCGCGAGGAATTGTTCTTCACCATTGATGAACGCGGCCATGACGCCAGCTTGACTGATAAGGGTTGTGAATCGCTTAATCCCAAGGATCCCGAGGCGTATGTGTTGCCGGACATTGTTTCAGCCATGTCGGCGCTGGATGTTGAGACCGACTTGACGGAAGAAGAGCGTACTCGGAAGCGGCAGTCCATTCAGGAGGCATTTTCAGCAAAAAGCGAACGAATTCATAACGTGGACCAGTTGATTCGTGCGTATTGCCTGTATGAGCGTGATGTGCAGTACGTGATACAAGGCAACCAGGTGCTCATTGTGGATGAGTTTACGGGGCGTGTATTGCCGGGTCGCCGATGGAGCGATGGCCTGCACCAGGCCGTTGAGGCCAAAGAAGGCGTTAAGATCGAACGTGAAACACAAACGCTGGCTACGATTACCATTCAGAACTTTTTCCGTATGTATGGAAAACTGGCCGGCATGACGGGTACGGCCGAAACCGAGGCCGGTGAGTTTTCTGATATTTATAGTCTCGATGTTATTGTGATTCCCACCAACCGCCCTGTGCGTCGTGTGGACTATAACGATCTGGTCTACAAGACACAGCGCGAGAAATATGCCGCCATTATTGATGAAGTACGTCGTTGCAATGAACATGGTCAGCCTGTGTTAGTGGGTACGGCCAGCGTGGATACCTCTGAGGTGATCAGCAGGATGCTGAAGCGTGCTAAGATTGTACACAACGTGCTGAACGCTAAGAATCATCAAGGAGAGGCAGAGGTCGTTACTCGTGCAGGGCAACCTGGGGCGGTGACGATCGCGACCAATATGGCAGGGCGCGGTACGGATATCAAGTTGGGCAAGGGAGTGGTGCATGTTGATCGCGATATCATCACCTCTCAGACGGCGTTAGAAGATAAGGTGGGTGACAAAACCCTATTGGACATGTTGATTGATGATCCCTGTGGTTTGTACGTAATCGGGTCTGAACGGCATGAATCCCGTCGGATTGACCGGCAGTTGCGTGGTCGTTGTGCACGACAGGGAGATCCCGGTGCGTCACGCTTCTATGTGTCTCTAGAGGATGATTTGATGCGCCTCTTTGGATCCGACCGGATTGCCGGGATCATGAGTCGTTTGGGGATGGAAGAGGGCGAACCGCTGGAACACAAGTGGCTGAATCGTTCGATTGAGACTGCTCAGCGTCGTGTTGAACAGCAGAATTTTTCCATTCGTAAACGCACTCTGGAATACGATGACGTGATGAACCGTCAGCGTGAAGTCATCTATGGTCTGCGTGGTGATATTGTGGGAAGCGACAACGTACGTGAGTACTTGTATGACATGCTTCAGGATGTCATTGAGGTGCAATGCGAGGGGGTGACGGCTGACGACAGTGATGCTATCGACAATCTGGTACAATGGATTAACTCCACGTTCCCCATTCCTGTATCGATCGCCGATATTCGTAAACGGGCAACCGATGATATTGCGTTGTCGGAATTTATTTTTGAGAAAGTTCAGCGCGCGTATGATCTGAAGATCAGCATGGATACACCCGACATTGTCAATACGATGGAGCGGCACATTCTTCTGCAGAATATCGACACGCATTGGCAGGACTATCTTCGGGCCATGGATGTGTTGCGCCAGGGCGTGGGGCTACGAGCCTATGGCCAGCGCGACCCTCTGGTGGAATACAAACGTGAAGCTTTTGAGATGTTTGAAGAGTTGATGGGGAATATCAAGCAGGACGTGGCCACGGCCTTGTTCAGGTCCCATGCATCACCCGAGTCTTTTGAGACCTTTATGGCCTCTTTGCCAAAAATGATGGTGCACAATGATGTGTCGTTGCTCGGAGGGGGCGCAGCCAACCGTGGTGGCCAACCCGGAACCGGTTCAGCGTTACCATCGCCTGATGGGGCGCAGCATCCTGATATGCTTCCCGGTGCGCAGTCAGCCAGTGCTGCACCGGTGATTCGCGATGTTCCGAAGGTGGGCCGAAACGATCCTTGTCCCTGCGGTAGTGGGAAGAAATTCAAGAAGTGCTGCGGTCGGTGATTGACGGTCATGAATGAAGCATCTTTAACAGCGCAGGAGTCGACGGATTCCTGTCCCGATAAAAAGCAGCCTCGGCGTATTGGTTCAGCGCATTTGTTTACCCTGTGGCGGTTGGCGGGTGCTCTATCCTCTGGGTTCATTCTCGCTGCCGCCTTTCCCCCTGCGGGAGAGTGGGAGTCGGCGTGGGTCGGATTGATTCCTCTTATTCTGGTAGCGAGATTTTCGCTTCCGCGTCATGCTTTTAGTTGGGGGTTTCTGGCTGGGTGTGTATTTTGGTTGCCGTCATTGTCATGGTTGCTTCGACTGTCGGCCAATGGTGGCCCGGTGTTTTTGGTGGGATTGGGCTGGATACTCCTTTCCGGGTATTGTGCACTTTATATGGGGCTGTTTCTTTGCCTCATTTCATGGGGGTTGCGACGACTCCTGGGGTCGGGGTCGCCTCAAACAAGTGGGGCAATTGCCTGGCGACGGCTTTTGTCGTTGGTGATGATTCCCGTGATATGGGTGGCGACGGAATATATGCGTTCGACCCTGCTGACGGGGTTCCCATGGAATGCACTCGGTGTCAGCCAGTATGGAAACTTATCGGTTGTGCAAGTTGCGGCCTGGGGTGGTGTTTATGCCGTTTCGGCCGTGGTGGTTATTATGAATACAGCCCTGGCCTTGACGTGCCTGGATTTGTTCGGAAGGACACAGGAAAAGCGACGGCGTTTTCGGCCGGAGCTGGCGACGGGCTTGCTGTTGTGCCTGGCGTGCTGGATCAGCGGAACCCGTACCGTGGCTACCTTACGTACGCAACGGGTGGAGCCTGAAGTCAGAGTCGCTGCGGTGCAACCCGCTGTGGTTCAGGCGGAAAAATGGGAAGCCCGGACCGTTGAGAATATTTTTGAACGTTTGGCTGGTCAGACGCGGCTTGCATTGATTGCGTCTCCCCAGCTTGTCGTTTGGCCGGAGACCGCGTTGCCCGGGCCGTTGCCGCACGATGAACAATCGGCACGCTTTGCAGCGGAGCTCGCCGGTGAGGGCGTGCCTATTCTGGTGGGTGCCATGGAGGTGTCTCAACTGGAGTCAGAGGTATGCTGCTGGAACAGCAGCTTTTTGTATGGTGTCGATGGAGTGATCATGGGGCGCTATCGTAAGAAGCACCTGGTTCCGTTTGGCGAGTACATCCCGTTCGATCGTCTGATTCCATCATTGCAACGATGGGCTCCTCTTGGTGTAAGCTGTGTTCCCGGAGAGCGTATGAAGGTATTCTCGTTGCCGGGTACGCAAGTGCGGTTGTCTCCGTTGATTTGTTTTGAAGATGTCTTTCCTGAACTTTCTCGTGAAGCGGTCCAGGCGGGTGCAAACCTGCTGATTAATCAAACGAATGATGCCTGGTTTGATGGGTCGTCGGGTTCTGTTCAGCATATGTCGCATGCGATATTTCGCTGTGTTGAAAATCGTCGTCCCATGGTACGGGCGTCCAACACCGGTATCACCTGTCACATTGACAGGACGGGCAAGGCCCGCATACTCTTGGGGTCGGATGAAGATGCCGAGTTGCCGGGATTTGCCGTATATGGTGTATCCATACCGACTGATACTTCCGGCAGTACGGTCTACACCCGTTTCGGGGATTGGGGATTTGCACTCCCCTGTGTTATTCTGATGTTTATTCAAATGGGAATTATGGTGAGAGAATCCCGCTTAAGCAGGAAAGCCTTGTCGCCAGCATAATGTATTAATAAGAGAAGGATATACATTTCATGAAAGAAGAGATTTTGCAGCAGTTATCCGAGTTGAAGCAGCGCGTTGAAGAAATGCGAGGTTATCTTTGACGTCGCTCATCATGAAGAGGCACTCCATGAACTGGATGAACAGGCAGCGTCTCCAGATTTTTGGAACGATGGAAATGAAGCGCGCAAAGTTATTGAGAAAGCCAACCGCCATCGTGCGGTTGTAAAGCCTTTTAATGAGGTGAAAACGGGTCTGGAAGATGTGGATGTGTTTCTCGAACTCTCAGAAGAGGGTGGAGATGAGGGAAGTCTCAGGGAGGCGGCCGCTCAGCTCCAGCAATGCGAGAAGTTGTATTCGGTTCTGGAGATGCAGTCTTTGCTTGCGGGGCGATTCGATGCCAAGAATGCTTACTTGACGCTGCATGCCGGTGCAGGAGGTACAGAGTCATGTGACTGGGCTGAGATGTTGCTGCGTATGTATAGCCGCTATTGTGAGACCCACGGGTTTGACTTGGAAATTGCGGAATTTCAACCGGGGGACGAAGCGGGGATCAAGAGCGTGACTGTTCTTGTCAGCGGTTTGAATGCATATGGTTACCTGAGTGCAGAGCGTGGCGTGCACCGTTTGGTTCGCATTAGTCCTTATGACTCCAATAAGCGGCGTCATACTTCGTTTGCCGCTCTGGATGTTGTCGCAGAGTTGGATGATGACGTGGAACTGGATATCGCTGAAACGGACTTGAAGATTGATACGTACCGCGCTAGCGGTGCGGGCGGTCAGCATGTGAACACGACGGATTCGGCTGTGCGCATCACGCATCTTCCTACCGGGATTGTGGTGGCTTGTCAGGCGGAGCGTTCGCAGCATAAAAACCGGGCCAAGGCCATGAAGATGTTGCGCTCCAAGGTTTACGAGTGGACCGAAGACCAGAAGCGCAAGGACATGGAAAAATTCTATGGCGAGAAGGGTGAGATTTCGTGGGGGAGCCAGATTCGCTCTTACGTGATGCAACCGTATACGATGGTCAAGGACCACCGGACCAGCGCTGAGACGTCGAATGTGCAGGCGGTACTAGACGGTGACATTCAGATGTTTATTGAGGCCTGTTTAAAAAAGCGGGCAAAGGATCGAGCAGTTAAAGCGTAGAGAGGGTTTTATGGCATTAATAAGCATGACGGGTTTTGGTCGCGGTGAGGCGAGTTCCTCGGGTGTTAAAGTTGAGGTGGAAATCAGCTCTGTGAATCGAAAACAATTCGATGCGCGGATCAGCCTTCCTCGGGGATTGTCAGTGTTGGAATCGCGCATCTATGAGTTGATCCACAAGTCTGTCCGCCGTGGTTATGTGCAGGGGCTTGTCAAGGTCAGCAGTGCTGGAAATGGCAAGCGATCGGTTAAGGTCGATATGGCTGCGGCTGAGGCATATGTGGGGGCGTTGCGCGGTGCAGCAAAGAAATTGAAGGTTACGGATGATGTGACCGTGCGCTCATTGATGTCTCTGCCCGATGTCGTGCGTGTTGAGAGCGCGGCTGATGATACCTCGCGCGCCTGGCCGCTGGTAAAGCGTTCTGTGACGCAAGCGCTCCGAGAATTGCGGCAGATGGAGAAGACCGAGGGTGTTGCGCTGGAAAAGGATATTCTTACGCGATTGAAGCGACTGGAGCAGCGTTTGCGCCAAATCGAGAGAGCTGCACCCAAGGTCGTACCGCGTTATCGTGACTTGCTGCGCAAACGGTTGGCCGAAGCCGGCGTTAAAGCCGAGGAGGATCGTCAAGGTTTATGGAAAGAGGTCGTAGTGTTTGCGGATCGGTGCGACATTGCCGAAGAGATTACGCGCCTGAAAAGTCATTTCGCCCAGACGCGGGACATGATCGACGGTAAAGGACCATCCGGTCGTGCGCTTGATTTTCTTTGCCAGGAGATGTTCAGAGAAATAAATACCATCGGGTCCAAGGCAAATGATGCAACCATCGCGTCATACGTGGTGCATTTTAAGACGGGACTTGAGGCCGTACGGGAACAAGTGCAGAACGTAGAGTAAACGCTGATTTTGATGGGGGATGCCCGTGGGAAACAGGAATTTATTGATCGTGGTCTCCGCGCCTTCAGGTGCAGGGAAGACCACATTGTGTGATCGATTGCTTCAGGAAGTGACCGGCTTGGCTTATTCTGTGTCCTGTACGACGCGCCATCCACGAGGGGCTGAGCAGGATGGTGTGGATTATCATTTCCTGGATGAATGTGAATTTCGGAAGCGCATTGCGGCCGGTGAATTCTTAGAATATGCCACGGTGCATGGTAATCTTTATGGAACCTTGCGTGACTCAGTTGCGTCCTCATTGGAGTCCGGACAATCCGTTTTGATGGATATTGATGTGCAGGGAGCGGCTCAGATTCGTGAGCGACTGGCGACGAGTCCTGTGGATGACACACTCAGAAAAGCATTTGTAGATATCTTTATTGAGCCTCCCTCATTGGATGCATTACGTCAGAGGCTCATGGGCCGAGGGGAAGATCCGGATGATGAGATTGAGCGCCGATTGGCCAAGGCTGCTTCGGAAATGAGTCGTAGTGGAGATTATCGCTATCACGTGGTCAATGACTCGCTTGAACGTGCTTATGAAAAATTCAAATCCTATGTTTTGAACGAGATGATCCAGACTTGATCCGACGAGAATCGCTTGACTTCAGTACGGGGAGCATGCTGCTCTAATAACCATGATGAAAAAGAAGATACAGATTGTTTTGGGCGTTACAGGTTCAATTGCTGCTTACAAAGCCGCCGAGTTGGTTCGGCTCATGAAGCAACAGGATTGGGATGTTTCGGTGATTATGACCCGGGATGCGCTGGAGTTTGTGGGTGAGGTGACGTTTCGCACGCTTTCCCGGAACCCCGTGGGTATTGACATGTTTCCGGAAACAACAGAATGGCAACCCGAGCATATTTCGTTGGCGGACAAGGCCGATTTGTTGATTATTGCGCCTTGCACGGCACATATGCTTGCCAAACTGGCTTGTGGATTGGCTGATGATTTGTTGAGCTGCACGGCCCTGGCCACGGAGGCGCAGGTGCTTGTGGCTCCGGCCATGAATGTCAAGATGTGGGATCATCCTGCGACGCAGGCGAATGTGGAAACGTTGCGTTCCCGTGGTGTGCGTTTTGTTGACGTGGGATCTGGCGATTTGGCTTGTGGTTACCAGGGTCGTGGCCGACTGGCTTCTTTGGATGAGATCATGGCGGCAGTGTCGTTGTGCGTGGATGCCGCACAATAGGAGATAATCGGAATGAGTAAGCGTTTATTATGGGCTTTGTTGTTGATTGCGATTTCTGTGATTATCCTGATTCTTAATTCGCGTGGATCGGTTGATATTACGATTCTTCCCAAGGTGGCCATTTCCACGATAAAGTCGATTGCTTTTCTTGTTTTCGTTTCGATTGGTGTGACCATCGGGTTATTGCTGAAGTGAAGACGGTTCGGATGATCGTGCGCGGGCATGCTGTCGATGGGCAGGTCCTTGTGGCAACCACGCATGCTGAACGGATGCGTGGATTATTGGGCCGCACATCACTGCCGATCGATCATGCCATGTTACTCAGGCCCTGTCGGGCTGTTCATACCTGGGGCATGCAATTTGCGATTGATGTCGTGTTTCTCGACGCTGAAAATTGCGTGACGCGTACCGTGGCGAACGTGAAACCGTGGCGGATGGTATGGGGGAATTTGCGCACAAAAGCCACGTTAGAGTTTTCCGCCGGATGGCTCGACCATTCACCGTTGGCTCCGGGTGATGCTATTATCTTTTCCGCTTAGGAGCGCTGGGTGTTAACGCCGAGGGGCGGATGGAGCCACGGGGCGTCGATTATTGAGTAATCCAGGAATGGTGGTGGATTTTTGTGCCGAAGGAACTCCGATACGGGCATTTGAACGTTCGATTGCCTGGTTTCGAATGGATGTGAAACGAGGATCTTTTTTGATGATGGCCAGGGCTTGTTGACCACCCAGGCGAATGGCCTTTTCCAGTGCTGTAATGGCGGCTTCATTCTTCTTTAGGTAAAGGAGCAAGCCTGACTGGTCGAGCCACCCTTTCCAATCCGAAGGGCGCAGTTTCAGGTATTCAGTCATGACGCCGCTCATGGGTTTCGGCATGTTGGCCTTTGCATACATTTGCGCGATATTCAGCAGTGCCTCAGGCGGCAGGTTCTTGGGGCGTTCTTTCATGACACGTTGCAAGGCTTGATCCATAACGTTTTTGGCTTCTGCTTTTTGAAGCAGTTCTGCAACTTTAAGCAGGCTGCGCGGGTCGATGCCCTTGCTTGACAAGATTTGTTTGCAGAGTTGTATTGTGAGCCCTCTCTGGCGTGCCTGCAGGTAGAGATCGCCAAGCTGTAGGGCCGATGCCAGGTCCATTTTGCCGTCCTTGCGTCGCTTTTCCAATGCTTGAATACGCTGAGTCAAAGATTCGATGTTGTTGATTTGGGTGAGGAAGCTTGGAATGCGTCTGTTGCCGGGGTCTTCTATTGCCAGAATGTTCATCAGATCTTTGGCCTCATCGAAACGGTGTTGGCGCATGAAGACTTCCTGTGCCAGCCGGAAGTTTGCCTCCGGGCTGAGGGGGTATAGAATGCGCGCCTGCTGGTAAGCTTCTTCGGCCGCAGGCCGGTGGTTTCTGTTGCTGTAGAGTCCTGCAATGGCGCTGCGTAGCTTCGAGAAGGACTTGCGGGCGACGACGTCGCGCAGGAAACGGTTGTCACTGGTTAAGCGTCGTGTGTACCAATCCCAGAAGTCTTGATCGTCACGGATTATTTCCGGTGAGATTTTTCCTGTTTTCTGGTTGATTTTCATAATCAAGCCGTGAGGGGTGAGGTACGGATACATCCAGGGGATGACATAGCTTTCCTCAACGTAGAAGTCGTGTTTGTAATTATTGTACTCAAAGATCATCTGGGCGAGAATCCCGTTGATCTCCATGACGCCCAATGCGCCGCTGACTTGTACCCGCCCACCCTCGATTTTGAGTTCAGCGTTTTTCTGCCGCTTGCCGGTTTTTACTTCGTCCACATAACGCTGAAATGCACGGGCGCTGTCGGGTTGTGCTGGAATCCAGATTTGGTCACCGTATAAATCGCGCATGACGCTCATATACGTGTTGTCTGCAAGGGCGTTCTGCGTGATGAGTGATACATCCTCCCTGACTCGCGCAGAGTAAATCATGTAGGTGGGCACAAAACGCCCGGGATCTGTTCCTCCGAAGAAAATGGCATCTTGTGTCATCTCTGGCGGGTACAGCGGATTGGGCAGCGGTTCTTCGTCCGGTTCGAGTTCTTCGGTAATGGCGTCTGCTCCGCGGAGTTGATAGTTGCCAAATTGCCAGCCGAAGTCGTGACCGTTCTGCTCTGCGCCGCCTACTTTGCGAATCAGTTCCGGGTTCGCTGCGTTCTGCTGTAATGGGATGATGGGCAGGAGCAAAGCGGTGCCGATGCTGAGGGCTCGAATGCCGGGATTCTTTCGGAAAACAGTATCCACGAATGCCAGGCCGAAGATTAACCCGTAGCCGATCCACAGTGCATAGAGTCCGTGTGAGGAAATGAATTTTACGCGTTGAATAAAGCTGTCTTGAATGTCGCCTTTGGGATTGGCCAGGGCGATTAATACGATGCTCATGGCCAGGAAGCCGAAGAGTGTGGCGATGACCCATTGCTGAGAGCTGTGATCGATGATTACACGCAGTTTGTGTCGGCTGCCCATGAGCCATGAGGTCAATGCGATGGCGGCAAGTGGTGCCAGCATAAGGGTGACGGTTCCCAATGTGCGTTGAACAATTGAGCCGAATTGACCCTCCACGAGGGGAGTGCTTTCGCGCAAAGGCGAGGTAATTTCTATAATGTTAAAGATCATCATGGTGAGATACAGGAACAGCACCATCAGTATTCCCAGTAGGACCAGTGCGGTGGTGATTCGCTCTGGTTTGCGGGTGCTGGCATTGCCGGGAAGTTTCAGCACCAGTTCGCGGCCCTGGCTGACAAACAGGGTCAGGCCTCCTGCACTGAGTAAAAGGATGATGCCCAGAATGAAGAATTTGTAGATGGTGGTTAAAAGGGTGCTTTCGGGGAAAAGCAGCTTTTGAATGAAGATAAAACTCGTTGCGGTGAGCGCCAGGCCGATGGCGATGTTCAGAGATTTGAAGCGATGTTTTCCGAGACGGACTTCCCAGATAGTGAATGGCAGGAAGCCCAGGAGCGCAACGGGCAATGTGAACTGTTCGCGCAGTTCTGTCAGATAGGCGCCGATTTGATCGAAGAATCGTGCGGAGAATACATTGGCGGGCGCGATCTTCTCGTACTGGCCGCGAGTGACGGCATGCTTGAAGCCTTCCCATGTTCGGGGGTATCCCCAGTTCATGGGAGGATTTCGCAGTTCCGAAACAATCGGCATGTAGACATAAAACAGAATGCCTAATTCGACGGCGAGGATGGACAACGTGACGGTGCGTCCATTGGGGAGAAAGGCGAATGCCAGACCCAGAAAGACAAAATTCAAAAATACATAGAATGCAAACCAGTAGGATGTGGGATGGTGCAGGCTAAGCAGGGCTCCCCGGTAAAGGAGGACTGCCAGAGTTACTTCGATGGAAATAAATGCGATGGCGAGCATGTGTCCGCGCGGCAGGGACCAACAAAGTAGCGTCAGGGCGCCCATGGCAATAAGGAACCCCAGGCCGTAGCTTCCCCAGGTAAACACCTCTTGATTGGGGCGTGGCGGGATGGGGGTTGCTTCCGGAACGTTAGAAAGCAGTCCCAGCAGTATGACGATGCCAATGCCTACGCAACAAAGCGGAGCGACAGGCCATTTTTGAGGTTTCCATGTTTGGCGTGCCACGATGCATGAGACCACCGTGAACGTTAAGGAGAGGAGGATATTGATGTATGTCTTCAGAGGAAGGAGGAGTGGGGTATGGCGGGTGATATAGCGAAGTGCCGGGTCTGCCAGTGCGGCATGCTTGGGAAAACCTGGTGTCGGGCGGATACTGGCTGTTTTGATGATGGCGATGGTCACAACGAAAACAATACCGACAATCAACATGTCGCGGAACAGGTCAATATCTCGCAACATAATAATGACCATCAGGGCCAATGCCGCGAGCAGCAGCACCTGGTAATTTGTGAGTCCAAGACCGAAGACGAACGCGGTAAGATAGAGCAATTTGGGCGTGGGGCGACGCATCCATGTATAAGAAAGCAAAAAGACCAGCATCAGAAAGAATGCATTGAGGCTATAGACTTCTACGATAACAGATTGAGACCACATGACGGGACTGAGCGAGAACATGAGGCTGGCGACGACACCGCCGGTCCAGGCAATCAGGTTGTCCGTGCGTCGATTTGTGGTATGGCTGTCTGCGCGCGATTCAGCGAGCAAGTCTGATCCTGAACGACAGATCAGCATGGATGTGATGCCGGAAGCCAGTGCGCCGAAGAATACGGATACCAGTGTAACGCCCCATGCCGGGTTGGGCTGTCCTCGAAATTTCACAAAGCTGAAGATTTTGGTGAAAATCCAGGAGATAATAGTCCAGATTGGGTAGCCCGGAGGGTGGGGGACTCCCAGGTAATCGCCGGCCACGGCCAGTTCACCAGAGTCTTCCAGGCCAACGGTTGGGCACATCGTGTAGAAATAAACGGCGAATGTTAGAACGCATGAAGTCCAGAATGCGCTCCAATCCAGCCGACGAAAGAAGCGGGTTTCCTGGGTGTTAATATTTGGTACGTCCACTTGATCCAACATAAATCCTCCAACGAAACAATTTGGTTTGCAACTTTAGCACGGCCGTGCGGGCACAGCACGTCAAAAATGGCCTCAATAGCCGTTGCAAGATGAGTGTCTCGGGCGTATAGTGGCTTTGGCGGAGTGTGAGTTAATGAGTTCAGGTAAGGGATGCGTTCAGTGACAGAGTCAGTGATACACTTATTGTTGGTAGAGGATGATGAGGACGACTACGTTTTTACTCGTCATCTTCTTAGTGAGGCTCGGTCGCATCGCTTTGAAGTTTCGTGGGCGGACCGTCTGGAATCGGCACTGAATTACTTGAACGACTCTTCTGTGGATGCCATTTTGCTGGACCTGTCTTTGCCGGATTCGTTTGGATGGGAAACGTTTACCAGAGTTCGTGCTCATGTGCCGGATGTGCCGATCGTGTTGCTCACAGGCGTTCAGGACGAAGAGCTGGGGACGAAGGCGGTACATGCCGGGGCGCAGGATTATTTGATCAAAGGGGATTTGAGCACGCAACTGCTGACACGGTCTATTATTTATGCGATTGAGCGGTTGCGGGCACATGATAAAATTCAGACGGCCTACCGTGAAATGGAATCTCTTATCAATCAGCGTACGAGTGAGTTGACCCGGGTACAGCAGCAGCTCCACATCGAGACAGGGCGACGGGAACGTGCAGAGCAAACACTGCGTGAGGGAAATCATCTGGAGACTGTTTGCGCTTTTGTTGATAGCGTGGCGGATAAGGTCAAGGGATTGATTGGTGGTATTCGTGAAACCGCGGCGAGCATTGCCACTCCGCACCCTAATGGGCATCAACATCAGGAGCGTTGCGACCGCATTATTGAAGCCGCAGATCATGCGGATACGCTTTCATCTGATTTAGCAAGTTTGGCGCGGACGATGGGGGGGCGATCGCCTCAGATTGAAAAGATTGAACCCTCGAAGTTGTTGCGTCGCCTGGTCAACCGGCACAAAGATGGTCTTTCGGATCAGGGGATTATGATTCGGATTATGGAGGGTGGCGGAGCCTCCAGCGTGAGAGTAGATTGCGAACAACTGGGAGAGATTGTTGGGCGGGTACTGTCCAACGCCCCGTCGGCACTTCCGGAAGGTGGGGAGGTACACCTGGTCATCTCGGAACCTATTGGCGTCCATGGTGCCGGGGCTGCTGCCGATTTGGGTCGTTTTGTGTTTGTGGATATTCTTTATGCCGGTATTGAGTCTGTTGAGTTATTGGTCGACAAAGTATTGCGTCCAGCCGGTGTAGAACATATTCCGGCCCTTGCAGATGCCCCCCCCCGGCATGCAGATTGCGTTGGTGCAGAGTCGCGTCAAGGGCTGGGGTGGGTTCGCAAAAATGATTGAGTCCGATCAGGGTAGCGGGTTGCGGCTTTCCTTGCCGGTGTCGGGTAAAGAGCATCTGAAGCAGGATAGTGTGGAGGCAAGTCGATTGGTAGAGAATGGCAGGGTTCTTGTTGTGGACGATGACATTGAAACCCTGACTATGATTCAATCGGCGCTTAAGCAGGTGGGGTATGTGGTGGAGGCGGTCCCCCATCATAATGATGGGCTACGGCTTTTGGATAAGGGTGCAGAGGGGGTGGCGTTGGTGTTGTTAGACGCGGTGATGCCGGGAAAGGGCAGCGCCAAGCTGATGGAAAGACTTTCAGAAACCTGCCCCGATGCGGCTGCGTTGGTGATGTCCGGTTTCTGTCGGGATTATGTGCAAACGTTGCTTCCTGGAAAAAATTGGGCTTTTCTTCAGAAGCCGTTTGATGACGGGCAAATCATTGAGACGGTCAATGCGCTGGTGCGTCGGAAATTTTCCGCACAGGCAAATTAAAAGCTATTCGCTTGTTTCCGGCTCTCTCATGCGGTATATCCCCGTGCCTTAAACAGAAAAAGTAACTGTAGGAATACTGACATGGCACAAGCATTAAACGACCTGTTGTCTGAATGGATACAGACAGCTTTCGAGACCGTGTTCTCACAAGATGTAGAACAGATTGGGCGCGTCACTGTTGTGGCTTCCGCTCGACCTGAACACGGTGATTATCAGTGTAATGATTGTATGCGACTGGCAAAGGTGCTCAAACAGGCACCTCGACAGATTGCCGAGACGTTTGTGTCTGCGGTAGAGAAACCGGATTGTGTCCGAGCTCTCGAAGTGGCGGGCCCCGGGTTTATCAATATTTCATTGGATGATCAGTGGCTGGCGGAATGGATGGCGTCGTTGGCTGATGATGAGCGGTTGGGAGTACCTCGCCAAGGCGAGGGGACCACCATCGTGATGGACTATGGGTCTCCTAACATCACCAAACCGTTGCACATCGGGCATCTGCGCTCGCACAATATTGGCAGTGCGTTGGACCGGGTGCATCGTTTTTTGGGCTACCATGTTGTGGCAGACAATCATCTTGGTGACTGGGGAACACAGTTTGGTATCACGATCCTTGGTTATCGGCATTTTGGGGATAAGCAAAAGATGCGTGAATATCCGCTTGAGGAGCTTGAGCGCGTCTACGTTAAGAGTTATGAGAAGACGAAGGAAGATTCCGAGTGGTTGGATGCGTGTCGCCAGGAACTGGTTAAGCTACAGTCGGGAGACCCTGAAACACTTGCTCTGTGGGAGGATTTTACGCGTTGGAGCATTGAAGAGCTTGAGCGTGTTTATGCCAGGCTTAACGTGTCGTTTGATATGGTGCGGGGTGAGAGTCATTACCGTAACAAGCTTAAACCGATTGTTGAGCGATTGGAGGCAGAAGGCCTCACGCGTATCAGTGAGGGGGCGACGGTGGTGGATCTTGAAGAAGAGAAGCTTCCGTTGGCGATTGTCCGGAAGAGTGATGGCGGCTTCAATTATGCCACAACGGATTTGGCTACTGTGGCCAGCCGAATTGATGAATTCTCGCCCGAACGGATCATTTATATCACCGATGAGCGTCAGCAGCTCCATTTTAAGCAGGTGTTTGCTATCTGTCGTCGATTGGGCATCACCACGCGTTTGGATCATGTATGGTTCGGGCTTATGCGGCTTCCTGATGCTACGTTCTCCACGCGTGAAGGGAATGTGATCAAGTTGGAAAGCTTGCTGGACAAGGCTGAGGAACTTGCGCTGAATCTTGTCCGTGAATCCAGTTCTGATATGCCTTCTGAACAGCAGCAGGACGTGGCGCGCGCGGTGGGAATCGGTGCGGTTAAGTATGCGGATTTGAGCCAGAATCCACAGAGCCTGGTTACATTTACCTGGGAGAAGGCTCTTGCTCTGGATGGCAACTCCGGTCCCTATCTGCAGTATGCCTATGCCCGAATTGCCAGCGTCAACGACAAGTATAAAGTGCAATTTCCTGAGACGGATCCATCCGCATATCCGTTGCAGTTCACGGAGTCCATCGAGCGAGCGCTGGCGATTAAGATTCTGCGTTTTTCCGAGAGTGTTATCCTGGCGGCGGATTCTTACAAGCCGAGTGCTTTGACGGACTACCTCTATGAACTCGCGCAGATGTACAGTACCTTTTACCAGAATGTACCCTTCTTGAAAGCCCCTGAAGGGGTGCGTGAAAGTCGTGTGCGGCTCTGTGGTCTTGTGGCACGTGTACTGAAGCAAGGGCTGGATCTCCTTGGTTTGGAGACACCAGAGCGCATTTGATCGTTTCGTAAAGACGTCGATGTCTTTTGGTGATGAATGTGCTGCGCATCGGCTGCTGCTGATTCGGTGCATTTTGTCTTCGGCATGGCGTTGACGGGGTGCTACAGACGCATGAAACAGCAAACACAGGTAGCATTATGGTGTGAACGGCGCTTGACTCACCGGGGGAAGTCTTTCAGGATAACGCGCCATGAAAAAAGATCATAAACACACAGCACTGGAATCCCTTGCTTCGTTGTGCAAACGGCGAGGGTTTATCTTTCAAAGTTCAGAAATTTACGGCGGGATCAATGGGTTCTGGGATTACGGTCCCCTGGGCTCGGAATTGAAACGCAATATTCGCGATCATTGGTGGAAAACCATGGTGACCTCTCGTGAAGATGTGGTGGGCCTGGATGCCTCCATTATCATGCATCCGCGTGTCTGGGAGGCATCGGGGCATTTGGGTGGATTTGCTGACCCCATGGTGGATTGTAAGGATTGCAAGAAGCGCTACAAGGCCGATGGCCTGTGCGAGGAACAGGGCAAGGAGTTGGTTAAGACGGAAAAGGGATACGAGATTCCTGAGGGTATCGTCTGTACCGCCTGTGGTTCAAACAATCTAACCGAACCGCGTGAGTTCAATCTTATGTTTAAAACTTACGTGGGTCCGGTTGAAGATGAATCGGCTGTAGCATACTTGCGCCCGGAAACGGCGCAGGGGATTTTTGCGCAGTTTGCGAATGTCGTGTCAACCAGCCGGCAGAAAGTGCCGTTCGGGATCGCCCAAATTGGCAAAGCTTTCCGTAACGAGATTAATCCGCGTAACTATACGTTTCGTTCGCGTGAGTTCGAGCAAATGGAGTTGGAGTTTTTCATCAAGCCGGGCACAGATGAGGAATGGCATGCCTACTGGGTTAACGAACGCCTGAAGTGGTATGAGGAAATTGGGCTGCCTGCGGAGAGCTTGCATAAGGATGTGCATCCCAAAGAGAAGCTGGCTCATTATGCTTCTGCCTGTACGGACGTGGCCTACGATTTCCCGTTTGGTCGCCAGGAGCTTGAAGGTATTGCGGCTCGCGGGAATTTTGATCTGAGTCAGCATCAGAAATTCAGCGGGAAATCGATGGAGTATTTTGATCAGGAGACGAATGAGAAATTTGTGCCCCATGTGGTTGAGCCATCGGCTGGTGTTGATCGCATTGCCCTGGCAGTGCTTTGCAATGCTTATGCGGAAGAATGGATACCAAAAGGGGATACCGAAGGGGGCGTAATTCCGGCTGAGCCGGGTGCGAAGCGGCCTCCGGAGGGATACGAAGCGCGAACCGTGTTGCGGTTTAAGCCGCGGATTGCACCCATCAAGGTGGCCGTGTTCCCCTTGCTGAAAAATAAGCCCGAGCTTGTTGCCAAGGCACGCGAGGTGTTTGATGCGACTCGCGAGAACTGGTCTACCTTCTGGGATCAGACTGGTGCCATTGGCCGTCGCTATCGTCGTCAGGATGAGATCGGCACGCCCTTTGGTGTGACCGTGGATTTTGATACGCTGGAAGATGATACCGTGACGGTACGTGAAAGGGATTCCATGCAACAGCAGCGCATCTCGGTGTCTGAGTTGCAGAGTTATTTGCGCGATGCAATTGCGTAGCGCAAGGCTATAATGGAAAGAATAGATGATCAAATTTGTGGAGCCATCCATGTGAGGATGGTTTCCTGTATGGTGAACGGTCAAGAGAGTGAAGCATGATGGGTGTGGGTCAAGAGCAGCGTTCTGTCAGAAGCGATATGAGCGTGATTGTCAGTGCATTTGAAGGATTCAATACACTGCCGTTGGTTCTGCTGGGCTTAGCGCGTCAGACCGTTTTACCTGCTGAGGTGCTCATTGCGGATGATGGATCGAATCCATCATTGGCAGCGGCGGTTAGAGAAATATCTGACTTGTTACCATTCTCTGTGACGCATGTGTGGCAGCCTAACGAAGGCTTCCGTGCTTCGCGCAGTCGGAATAACGCAATTCACTTGGCTTCATGTAATCTCCTGGCTTTCCTGGATCAGGATACGATACCCCATCATAATTGGCTGGAGATGCATTTGAAATATGTGGCGCCCGGTCGGGTTTGTCTTGCTCGGATTTTTCCGCTCACAGAAGACGAGACGCGGAGTTTCACGCAGGACACGGTAAGGAGCGGAGTGTTCGAACAGTGGCAGGCTCCGCAGCATTGGGATAAGTTGAGAGGGCAGCAACGCAAGTATTGTTTCTATGCGCTGTTGCGTCGATTACGCCTGCCGTTTAAACCGACACGTCCTTCGTTGTCCTCCGGTAATATCTCGGCATGCCGAGACGATCTTTTGGCTGTGAATGGATTTGACGAAAATTATGTAGGGTGGGGGCAGGAAGATGATGATCTGGGCCGCCGGTTGTATATGAATGGTGTGCGGCCGATACCGATTCTCACCCGCGCTTTTACCACGCATGCATGGCACCCTTCGCGGCATGCGGAATGGCATAAAGGTGCAAACCTGGAGCGATACCGGAAACGTGTCGTGTCGTGTCGGTGCGTACAGGGTCTGGATGCGCATCCGCACTCAGATGTGGTCGTAACGCAGATCAAATAATGGTCTGTGGCACGGGATGATTTCAAGCCGCGCCGGGCAGTCTCTTCATCGCGTCTTTCTGTTCATTCAGGCATACCAGCGTCAGCGGCACCAACCAGATCAGCAACATGCGGATGACGCTGCCGGGATAATCGCCGAACCCAAAGACATGAATGAATGTGATGAGGAGAATCAGCGACAGCAGTAGGCTCCGATCCGAGTAATGCATCTGCCCAGGTTGCATGGTCTGTTTAAGCAGGGCTATGCCTAGAGAAGGCCATGCCAGCAGGTGAAGGGCGACGGTCAACCAACCGCCTGCAAACAAGATATTCAGCCAGTATTGATGGGGATGGTTGAAGTGGAATCGTGATTTCGGCGGCGAGGAGTGATGATAGACCTCCTTAAATACATCGTGCCCGTAGCCGTGCCCGGTGAGGGGGTGTTCTTTCGATAGATTCCATGTATGTGTCCATACTTTGTCGCGGTCGGCGAGAATCTCGATGGAAAAAGGGTCTTTGAGGCGAGGGTTGATCCATTCCGGTTTGAGTGCTGCAGTGGCGATGAGGAGCAGGACGATTCCTGCCATGAGCAGGCGTACGGTGTGTCGGCGGGGAAAAAGAAAGGCGGCTAAAACGGCGGTAGCCGCCAAGGCAACTTGTGCGCCGCGAGAGGCAATGATCACGAGGTAGGCCAGGTTGATCAATGCGGCACCAAAATAAAGAATCACGGCAGGTTTTTTGGCGGAGGGTGATTCTGCCGCATATCGCGATGCGGCAATGGACATGATGATAAAGCTGCAAGCCGCAGCAGCACCCGCAATATTAGGCGAATGCCCCAGGGCAAAGGGTTCATATTCATGCGCCGCAGTCAGAACGTTGGCCTTCAAGATCCAGCACAGTCGTACGAGGTCCGCCCCCAGAGCAAGGGTGAAGGCGGCACCTGTATAGAATAGGACTTTCTGAACGTGTTCACGCGATTGCAGCAGTCCCGGTAGAACGGCGGCAACGGCCAGAACATCCAGGATGCGTACCAGTTCGCGTGAGGATTCTTGTGCATCGGTACTCAGAGGCAAAAACAGCAGTGCGATGATGGCGATTCCTATAAATGGCCATCCCGGGAAATGGCTCCAGATTTGAACGGACCTTCGCCAGTATCGCAGGCCGTAAAGAAACACGCACCACAGAATGGCGTCCTGCAAGCCGCTGCTGTACCATTTCCAGACCACGAGAGCGGCGGCGAGTGTCAGTAATTCGCGTACCAGAGGCATCGTAAAAATGGAGCGGAGAGTGGCGACGAGTTGTGTTTTCATTTGATGTTGGTTCCTCTCCAGTGCAGCTTTTGCCTCAGCACGGCAAAATAGCTGTGGTTGGGAAGCCGGATGAGTCTGGCGGTTCGATTGCTGCGTGTAACCACGACTTCGTGTTCTCCAGCCAGCGATTGTCCAATCTGGCCGTCGGCGGACAGGATCAGTTCGCATTGATCCGCTGTCGTTGAGATGCGTACCGTACAGCAGTCAGAAATGACCATCGGTCGCGACCCCAATGTGTGCGGGCAGATCATGGTGATGATAAAGGCTGACGTGGTGGGTGTCAGGATGGGACCGCCGGCAGAGAGGGAGTATCCCGTGCTGCCAAGAGGCGTAGACACAATAATGCCGTCGCAGGAATAGGTGGTTAGCCAGTCACCATCAATCCTGACGTCCAACGGCACAACGCGGGATGTAGTGCCTCGTGCGACCACCACTTCGTTTAACGCATGAAAGGTGTGCGGTGAGTCGCTGCCGTTTTCTACCGTGGCTTGAACCAGAGGGTGTTCGGTGATTTGGATGTCGCCCTGGGCGAGGCATTCAAGGGCGCGGTCGAGTTCATCGAAAGCTACACTGGTTAGAAACCCGAGCCCACCAAGATTGACGCCCAGTATGGGAACCGGTGCCCCTGCCAATCCGTGTACCACGCTCAAAAGCGTTCCGTCGCCACCGAGAGCCAGAACTGCATCGACGCACTGGCTTATATCTGACAGGGGCATTCCCTTCACGGATGTTGCACAAGCTGCGGTTGCGGGATCACCGAAGATATGCAGGCCCAGTCGCTCTGCTGCTTTTTCGATATGCTGTACGGTTGCAACAGCCAGGGGCTTCGTCATGTTGGCACAAATACCGATAGTTTTCATTCGTACTCCCTGTTGCTGTACTTATGGTCGATACAAGCAGATCAGAAATTCAACGTTTCCGGCTGGTCCTGTAATCGGCGAGGTATGCACTCCGACGCGCTTAAGTTTTAGAACCTCTGTTGCGTAACGCGAGATTTCGTCGACCACAGCCTGGTGGATGATCGGGTCCCGCACCACGCCTTTTCTAGCAAATTTTCGTTCTGCTTCAAACTGCGGTTTAATTAAGGCGATAATCTGTCCGCCATGCTTCACTACCTCTATAACAGCGGGAAGAATCTTAGTCAACGAGATGAAGCTGGCGTCGATGGTTGCCATATCCATGAGCTCCGGTAAATCGGAGGGCTTCAGGTATCGTGCATTGAACCCTTCGATACAAACAACACGGTCATCGTTTCGCAGCTTCCAATGAAGTTGCCCATGCCCGACATCCAACGCGTACACTCGCTGTGCCCCGTGTTGAAGCAGGCAGTCGGTAAATCCACCGGTGGATGCACCGACATCCATGCACGTTAAGTCGGCTGCATCGACAGAGAAGGCTTGCAATGCGGCTTCAAGTTTCTCTCCGCCGCGACTGACGAAGCGGGCAGTTGCGCGGGCTTCGATCGTGATCTCTGTATTGTAGCGATGACCGGATTTGGTGGCGGGGTGTCCTTCAACGAGGATTTGTCCAGCCATGATGAGTCGCTGGGCCTGTTCACGACTTTCGGCCAGACCACGTTCAGCCACCAGTTTGTCCAATCGTTCTTTGGGCATCATGTTGCCGTTGTTGTTTGGCAGGGCCGTCGCCGCATGGGACGGATGCTGCTATTGCATTGATTTCAGTTCAGAGCGGATTTGCTGAGCCATGGCTTCCGGGGTCATGCCGTGCAGTTGCATTAATTCATGGCAGGAGCCGTGCGCTACAAATGTGTCTGGCCATCCAAATGAAAGCACCTGGGGGGCTTTGTTATGCTGGGTGAGTGCTTCGCGCAGGGAAGATCCGAATCCCCCGTGCACCATTCCGTTTTCCATGGAAACGATTAATTGTGCGCTCGCCGCATGTTGATAGAGAAGATCTGTGCAAAGTGGTCGGATGAACCGTGGGTTGACGATGCCGCACCGAATGCCCTCTTTCTGCAGAATGTCTGCAGCTTTTTCGGCGAAGGGAATCATGTCGCCGAGGGCCCAGATTTGCACCTCCCCGCCAGGGGTAAGCACTTCGGCTTCACTTATGGGAATGGCGGTCCATTGCTCAGGCAGGGGTTCCCCGGTGCCGCTTCCGCGCGGGTAGCGAATGACGACAGGTTGATCGAGTTGATAGGCGGTGTAAAGCATGTTGGCTAGCTCGGCCTCGTTGCGTGGCTGCATGATGACCAGGTTGGGAATGGAACGCAGTAGAACGATGTCGAAGACTCCGTGATGGGTGGGGCCGTCGTCACCCACGATGCCGGCGCGATCCAGGCAGAGAACCACAGGAAGGTTTTGCAGGCAGATATCATGGATAATCGGATCCACCACGCGTTGGCTGAATGTGGAGTACACGGCAAAGAAAGGTTTCATGCCGGAGGCTGCCAGGCCGGCCGCGAAAACGGCTCCATGCTCTTCGGAAATGCCCACGTCAAAGAATTGTTCTGGGAATTTCTTTGCAAACTTCGTTAACCCCGTGCCTTTGCACATGCCCGCAGTGATGCTGCAGACCTTGGGGTCATTCTGGGCGAATTGCATGATGGTTTTTCCGAAAACCGTTGAGTAGGAAAGTCGCGTATCATTCTTGTCAGTGGTGCCGGATTCGACGTTAAAGCAGGATGTGCCGTGCCATACTTCGGGTTCCTTCTCGGCAAAAGGGTATCCTTTGCCTTTCTGCGTGGATACATGCAGAAGGATTGGACGATCGGAGAATTTGGCAACTTCCAGTGCATCCAGAAGTTTTTCAAAATCATGGCCATCAATTGGGCCCACGTAACGCAGGCCAAACTCTTCAAACAGAACGCTGCTCAGGAAGAGACTTTTGATGGCCTCTTCCATTCGGTAATAGGTGGAACGCAGCCATCCCATTTTCATTTGTGTTGCAATGCTCTCGACGGATTTTTTCCATCGGTTGTAGCGGGGATTTGAGAGGAGGCCGCCCAGATATCGGGAGATGGCGCCCACGTTTTCAGAGATGGACATTTCATTATCGTTGAGAACGACAATGAATTGGCGCGTGGTTTCGGAGATACTATTGAGAGCTTCAAGCGATATGCCGCAACCGGCGGCAGCATCGCCGACAATCGCTACAACTTGCTCATTCCCCTTGTTTCGATCGCGAGCTGCAGCCATGCCCAGCGCAGCGGAGAGGGCGGTCCCTGCATGGCCGGCACCGAAGGCATCGTATGGACTTTCGTCGCGTTTCAGGAATCCGGCCAACCCTCCGAATTGTCGAAGGGTGCTTATTTGGTCCCGACGTCCGGTTAGAATTTTATGCGTGTAGCACTGGTGGCTGGTATCCCAGACCAGTCGATCCTGCGGTTGGCCGAAGCAACGCAACAGGGCGATGGTTAATTCCACCACGCCGAGATTGGCAGCCAGGTGTCCTCCGGTATGGCTGACCGTATCGATAATCAACTCGCGGACTTCCTCCGCCAGCTCTTTGAGATCGTCCAGATTAAGATTGTTCAGATCTGAAGGTTCGTCAATTGTTTCTAATATCCTGCTCATGCCAATGAACTATACACATGCTTTATATGCTCTTTCAACACCAACAGCTAAATTACCTCTTCTTTATGAGGGATTCCTCTTTTATCACAAGAGGGGTCTGGTTATCATATGTTTTTGTCGCTAAAGGTGATGTAAAGCGGATGAGAGGATAGTCGACATGCAGGACGGCTCAGAAAAAGCTGTAGATCAAAAGACTTCTGTGACCGAGGATATGATCCTTGATCTCAATTTTGTGCCGCAGTGGGCCCGGCGCGAACCCGGATCGCATATACAGGAGGAACGTGGGCGTAAACCAGGGCGACGCGATCAGGATGCCAACCGGGATGCGCGCCGTAAACGCCCCCAGGGAGGTCCCCGCGATCGTCGTGGTCGGGGCGTACGTGATGACAGGCGTTCCCCGTCTCGAGGTCGTGATGACCGTCGACCGCAGCGGGATGCCCGGGAACGCGTGCGTAGAGATGAACCGCGCTTGCCGGTTGAGGTAAAGCTGTTTCCTGAGCAACATGGGCTGTCAACGATCGTAAAAAAGGTTGCGACTTCTCGGCGTGCTTATCCCCTTGTGGATATTGCATATCTGTTCCTCGGAAATTCCGAGGTGTGCAGTGTTAAGTTTGAAGGTCGAAACGGGACCGCCCCATTGAATCTCTTCCAGTGTCAGTTGTGCCGGGGTGTTGCATCGGATCAGGAATCCATGTTGGTTCACCTTGTGTCGCGTCATTTGGATGAGTTTTTTACGGTGGAAGAGACTGAGGTGGATGCCCCGACCGGGAATTTTGTTTGTGTGGCGCGTTGTGGCTTGAGTGGTGAGCTCTTGGCTCCGCCCAATCATCATAGCTACGATGATCGGGTGAGGGAGATGCACCGAAATCGTTTCAGTCATATGAGTGAGAGTGCGTATCGATCTCGAATTGAGACCCTGCGGGATGATGCTCTGGTTGAAGACTGGAGAGAGGCGAGCCGTAAGCGTACTGTTTATACATTGAAGGAACCGAATGCTGAGTTGGAAGGGCCGGTGTCTTATGCGGAGGCTGAGCAGTTCTTGCGGCAGCATCTTTCAAAGAAACTGTACCGGAAGACACATCGGGCGGTTGCACCCCTGCACATCTGTCGCGAACTGGATGACCTCAAGTTGCGGCGCTGCGTGGACGAGGCGTTGAGGCGCGAGCAGCAATTTCCTCTATCGCTATTATTCTCACTGCGCTCGGCATTCAAACATATGCATTTGCATGTCTTCAAGGCGGGGCAGGGCAAGGGCATGAACTTTGTTACGGCGCACAAGCCCACACCTCTGGACCCCGCTCACGTGGTTGAGGACATTCGTGAAGTGTTGCGTCATCTTTGTGATCATCCGGGATGCAAGCACCACGATGTGCTGGAGGCATTGCGTCCTGGAAAGACTCGGGAATCGCCTGAATGCAGGGCATTGCTGTCACATTTAAGTTGGCTGATCGAGAGAGGTCACGTGATTGAATTCTTTGATGGGACGCTTGCGGTACCATTGGGGGGAGCCACTCGCGTTAAAACTCAATCGTAACCGTGGATTGCTTCTCCACGCGCATGCCAGTTAATCCGGCATAGCTTTCCAGCGCAGTTTCCATGTTGCGTGCCGGACCAATCGTTTCAAGTTGATCCATGATCGTTTCATTGCGGACCGCATCACCAAGATTAAGGTCGAACAGAACGACGTGCTTGGAAGATGCTTGTTGGCGGTCCCGGTCCTGATAACGGGCATTACTTTTTATTAAAGGATCGGCAGTACGCACAATCATACGACAGCGAAAGCTGTCGAGAACGTGACGAACCATGGCGGCTTCTTCCTGATTGATGGCAGATTCACTTTGTCTCACCTTTCGAGGGGTTACAGCAGTTGCTGCTTTACGTGACCATGGA
The DNA here is from genome assembly GCA_016783565.1 of Kiritimatiellia bacterium. Lineage (GTDB taxonomy): Bacteria > Verrucomicrobiota > Kiritimatiellia > UBA8416 > JADHWI01 > JADHWI01. The sequence goes on along the minus strand of JADHWI010000002.1, from coordinate 51,211 downwards.
AGATGAACCGTGAGGGTTGCCGGCGTTTCTGAAGCGAAATCAAACGTAACGACGGAAGGATCGTTGGTCAAAACGGGGGGTGGCAGTTGAGGGATGAAGAAGGAGGGTTCGGGAGAGGTGGATGTGGAGCGAATATCCGTAAAGGTATAGACTGCTTTAACTCCTTCTGCACCATCTCCGCGTTTCACGCTCTCAAGAGAACTCAGGCGGACGCTCTTTCCCATGGCGGCGGCACGATCGACATAGTAACGCCTGTCTAGTCGAGATTTTGGTGCGTTCAGCTTTTCATCTTCGGCGACGAGTGTTTCCGCCATGCCGGAGAGAACTTCTAGCATGCGCTCCATGGAACGCATGGTATACACCGTTTCTGTGACGGTTCCTGAGCCATCGCGTTGAATCTGTATTTCCGTTGTTGAGTCAATGCAGCCCATTAGGATGGCGGCGGCGGAAAGGGCGATCAGGGTGCGAAAATGTTTCATCATCGTGACTCCTCCTCCCGGAGAACCAGTCTCGGGGTATTGTCCATTCGTGATGATGATAGACAAGATACACTGGAAATCAAGCGCTCAGACAGCAGGATGCTTCCGGTAGGGTCTATTCGTTGAGGAATCGGTTCATGGTTGAGGTGCGTTCGCGAGCAACATCGAAGTCACGATCGCCTTTTTTTGCGGCTAAGCTAACCGTGTAGGCAATGCCTACAGCGCAGGCTACGCTGAGTACCGTCAGGAGAAGTGCACTAATGCTTTCTCCGTAGCGACTGCGATGATACAGGCGCAGAAGGGGTGCTGCGATCGCAAACAGGGGGATCAGTCCGCCGACATAAGGAATCCATATGAGCAGATGCCATTTTTTTACAAAGGGTAGAGGTGCAATGTGGAGGAGTGCCAACCATGCTCCGCCCAGAATGAGAAAGCAGACAATGCCAGTGGTGAGCAGGGAGTAAGGCAGACCTCGCACTGGGAATTTGAGAAGCTTTGTCAGCCCGTTAAATACGGCCAGAAAAAAAAGTACTGCCAGGCAGGATAGGAAGATTAACAATTGATTGGAGGGCGGGACACCCATGAGTGTCCTGAGAACATCAATACACTGTTGTTGCCATGTGTTCATGCTATGTTCCTTTCGATTGGTGCGCCTGACTCAAAATATATCTTTTGATCTTGGGGTATGCAACCATTCCGAACAGAAAAAAAGCCTGTTGCCTCAAACAAGACAACGGGCTTATTGCAGGATGCCATTATCATGGAGATTATTCTATCACCCAGACAGGCACACCGTTGTGTCGTTCGTGATTATGGTTGTTTGACTCTTGTGAGTCCGATGTGGCGCCAAAGGTGTGTTCCTGAGCTTTTGAGACGTGTGTCGGGTTTGGTGTCACAATATGTGAAGGGTGTGAGTTGCTCATTTGAGCGGGATTTGTATGCATGACGGGATGGTGCCCTCTGCCGCTAGGTTGTATACGTCTTACAGAATCGACCTGGCTCTTGAGATCCCATACCCATGCCGAAAACAATACCGTGATTAGACCTGCGTAAATAGCTTCCATTTTATTTCTCCGTTATTCCTTTGGCCTTACCCGGCAAACGCGAATGGATTCTTTCCAGTTTTCAGTTTTTCGCGCCCGGAGGGGCTTTTTTTCTTCGCCTGTATTGTAAAGCAGTTAGCGGGCCAATCTTTAATAATGCCTTGGAAATATTTTTTCTTTGTTTTCATCGCGGTGAAGAATGGTTGTTTTCTATCAGCCGTTTAGATGCTGCTATACGACGATTTTCTCATTAACGAGAAGATGCTGGGTTGCTTTTCAGGATTTTTTCGTGACATCTGGTCCTGCTCATGGAATCTTCGTCAGTAAGATGAAAGCAGACGGGAGCATTCGTAGTTTTGTGGCACTTGATCCTGGGCAGATGGTGCGGATTGGACTGGAGCGTGCCATAAGGAAAATGGCTGGTACTGGTGCACATGTTACCTGGGTGCCTGGCAGGAACCTGCATTGTTCTTTGGTTTTTTTAGGGAATATTACACGCGATGAGCTTCAGAAGCTATGTGATGGTCTCGACGCATGTGTGGCGTGTATTCCCCGTTTTACGTTGGAAGTGTCGCGGGTGGGCACATTTGGTCGTCCTGGTCATCCGCGGGTTGTCTGGGCGGGGTTGGAACAGCATTCGCGACTGGCTGAACTCTATAATAGTGCGTTTCAGGCTGCCGGCATGCTCGACATTACTTTGGATCGTCGTCCTTTTCGCGGGCATATTACGTTAGGTCGGGTACGTGGTGCGCATAATCTGGACGCGTTGCAGAAATGTCTGAACGGAATGCGTGATCAGTCCTTTGGTTCCATGGTGGTTGAGCAGGTTCAAGTCTATCGAAGTGTGCTTAGTTCAACAGGGGCGGAATACACATTGGAGCACAGCGCTTCCCTCTGCATGGGGTAGAATGAATCCGTTGTGTGCGAATCGCGTCTGGTTTTCAGGTTTGCATGTGTTTATACTTTATGGCGTGCAGGGGTAAGTATTCACCTGTTTATCAGGTTATGCGGGAGGGAATGATGAAGAAGACTCGATTAACATGGATAATGGTTCTCGCGTTGAGTTTGTTTGTACATTGCGGGATGGTGCGGGCTCAAACGAAAGAAGTGACGGTGCCTTATCTCAGGGCTGCGGTAGGGTCCCTGGATAACCGTGACCGGGTTGTGCTGCGAGCCGAATACAATGCGACCACGGGATTGCGCGAGGTAACGCAGATTTTTCTGCGTGGAAAAGGGTACAGTCGGTTTCAGGTGACAGATCCGGAAACCGGCCTGGCGTTTGATGATATATATTGTATGCAGGACTCTAAGGCGTTTGGCAAATTACTCAAAACCACAAAGAATACGGTATTTCTTTTCACTGGATATCGGGGCCGTGGCGAGCGCAAGGAGCCTGCGGTCATCGTGACAGATGTGCGTGCAGTGAGAACGTACAATGATGCAGCCAATAAAGATGCGGCTCCGTTGCCGGAGCCGCCCACAAAGTTTCAGCTCATGATTACGGATCGCGTTTCAAGTAACACAACCATCATTACGAATGTAGAATTGGGTAAGCCTTACAGCATTCTGGGATCAACCCTGGTGATTGAAGAGCAACCTGAGGGCACTGGAGTTATCACGGTTGAGCCATAGGGACGTTTGCAGTTCAGGTTTGGAAGTTGATCCGCTACATATTTTGCTTTGGTGGTAGGGACGGCAGTCCCCTGCCGTCCGGATGTGGGCAATAGAGATACGCACGGAGCCACGGCGGTCAAGGGACTGACCACCCTATCTTGGGAGCCGGATGTTTAGTGGTCCGGCCGGTCGGACCTATTTTCAGTTCGCCTGTTTGGGTGAGATGAGATTGAGATCCCACATGGCGCGATCTTCCGTAGCGGGGATATTGTCTGTTGCGGGCTCGGCCAGGCGACTGTTGGACCATCCTTCTTTCCAGATACCCTGGTCTGAGAGCGCATCCTTGCGACGTTTAGACTCGCGTGCAATCTCTTCCGGCGTATCAAGAACTGTGGGCGTTAAGAAAACCACGGTTTCTGTTCGGGCCTTATCATCGGAACGATATTTAAAAAGTCGACCAAAGAGTGGGATGTCTCCGAGAAATGGAATCTTGGTTTGGGCGTTGCTTTTTTCTTCTCGTACCAACCCACCGAGAACAATGGTCTGTCCGCTCTGGACCGCAATGCTGGCCGAGATGGATCGTTCTTTATAAGCGGTTGTTCCGGCCAGACTCTCCACGTGGGTGCCCGCATCACCGGGTTCGCTGAGCTCTTCTTCGATTTCCATCATCACGACTTTGTTTTCGTTGATGTGCGGAGTGACCTTGATCTGAATTCCGACATCTTCTTTGCTGTAGTTTTGGTAGTCGTTGCCGCTACTTCCGCCGCTTATGGTGTTGCGATATGTCACGCTGTCGAGAACATATATCTTGTCTGTCGACTTGATCATGGCTTCAGTATTGTCGGTTGTCATGATGACCGGTGCCGAGATGACCTTGCTGTTACTGTCGCTGGAAGACAAAGAGATTACGGCATCGATATTGAGATCAAAAAGTGTCAGGAAAAAAGAGAGACCGGAGCCGACTCTGCTATTGAGTCCGTCCGTCCCCGTCAAGGATGCGGTCGGTGTGGGGCTATCGGAACCGCCTCCTCCACCGCCGGCCCATGCGATCTTGGGGTCGTCCCCGTCATAACCGACGAAAGCGCGCTGAACCCAGTCTATTCCTGTTGCAATACTATCGTTGAGTTGAATCTCAAGGATGACGGATTCGATTAACACCTGTGATAGCATCATGTCCATGTCGTCAACAATACGCGAAAGCGTGAATTGGTCTGCTTTGCTGGCCATGATGATCAGGGCATTTGTTCGTTCATCCGCAAGGACCTTAATGTTCTTTTCAGATAATTCTCCGACCTTGGATGCCTGATCGCCTCCTGCGGACTGGGGGCGTTTGGCGATATAATCGCGAAGGGCTTTGCTTCTGCTATCGTTCGCTGCTGTGTTTTTGGCGGCTCCCGCCGGGGCGTTTGCATCGTCTTTTGATCCAGCGGCACCAATCAGATCATTGAGCATTCCTGCGACATCTTTCGCATCAGCATACTCAAGACGATAGACTTCCACCAACACGTCGGGATCGGTGGCGATGTCAAGTGTGAGAACAATTTTCTCAAAGAAATTCATGTTTTCAGGCCGCGTGAGGATAATAAGGATATTGGTGCGGTCATCGGAGATGATTTTAACAGCACCGCGAATAATCCCGCGCTCTGCCTGGGCAACAAGTTCAGCGACTGCTTCGGGGGTGATGACGGGCTTTACGGTCGGTCGTGCACGGATCACTCCTGGAACTTGGGAAATGACGCCGGGTTGGCCGCTGGATTTAGGTTTGGCAGCGGTGGCCTTCTTTTGTTGCTGATCTTTCTGTACCTCGGCAATGATCTCCTCCAGCTTGCTTTTGATGTCAGAAGCCTTGGCGTGCCGGATTTGAAGAATGTGTGTCTCTTCACGCGTTTCAACCGGTTGATCAATAAATCGAATTAATTGCATAATGCGGTTGACGGTTGCGGCATCGTCAGTGACGAGGATGCTATTGGTTCGCTCGAAGAGTTGCACGGTGCCGTAGGCATGTTTGACAGGATCAATAACCTGATTGGCTTCGTTGATGTCAATATGACGCAACTGGATCATTTGGCTGATGAGCTCGCTGTCCTCTGGAAGCGGCTCTTCGGGCATGGTTTCACTGATGCGCAGCGTTCCTTCTTTGCGTGCGGTGTTGATCGGGACCACGCGGATAAATTTCTCGCCTTCTTTGAGCAGGGCAATGCCGTGCATAGCCAGAACGCTTTCGATGGCGTTGAGGTATTCGGTTTTAGAGAGTTCGCCCACACTGCGTAGGCTTAGGTTTGCTTTTGGAATGCCCGGACCGAGTAACAGTGTTCGACCGATGGTATCACTGTAATCCTGTAGCACCAGTTCCATAGGTGCGCTTTCAAACTTCAGGCTGTAGGATTCTGGTGTGGCGGTTTTGTCTTCTGCATCCTGTGCCGAAGGTTGCATCGTGCCTGCGGGAAGCGTGGGTGGCACGGCAGGGAGCCTTGAGGGTGGTGCGGGCGTCTGGGCGAGGCCCTGTTCCACCATCCAAAAGGCGTATCCGGCTAGAAATACGCCAATCAACAATGCTGTCATTTGTTGCGCGTTGCGCTGTTTCATAGTCTTACATTCTCCGCGTCACGGGTTGAGGGGGCTTCTCATTTATTGTTCTGCGAGCTTCTTGTGTATGCGCACAACAGTGAGAAGCGCCCACTCAGCACCTGTTTTCCCGGTTTGGGCTTTACTCTCAGATAGCGGACATCCAGCATAGCACCTTCGGCTTGCAGATCAAATAGGAAATAGGTTAATGCCGACAATGTGCCTTCCCAACTTTTGCACTCGATCGGGAGTTCGTACACGTCTCCCATGGGACGTTCGTCGCCCGCATCGCTCTCTTTGATTGTGACGCCATGTGTTCCGGCTTTGTTGCTCATAAGGCGTAGCCAATGTGACTCCACGTTGCGGGCATCGGCATTAAAGTTCGGCAGGGCGCTGCTGAGATCTTCGAACTGTTTCAGCCAACCTGCGCGCTTACCTATCATGTTGCGATCGCGCTCGATTTGCTGGTGCATTTCCACCTGCTGTTGTCGAATGGAGCGCCATTCCGGAATCTTGCGTTGTATGAGAACAAATGTGATGCCGAACAATGCGGCAGCCATGGTGGCTAGAAGCAGTGCGATTTCACGGGGTGTCATTTTCATGACTCACCTCCCGGAAGATCAACGGTCAGGTCGAATTCCCGCCGTCTGGTCTTTGGGTTGAGTTTTGCGGGCCCGAGCTCTGTTGTAGGGAAGAGTCCAGAGCTTTTCAGTTTGTCGTTAAAGTCGTAAATGAAGCTCTCTGCACTGGCGGACCCTGACAGGTGGATGCTGTCGCCTTTGCGATAAGTGAGTGAGTTGAGCTCCACTCCGCGGGTCTGAAGCTGTGCAATCTCGCGTAAGCATTCCAGCGCAGAGTGCGTTTGATTGGTGTAGGCTTGAATGGTGACGACGCGTCGTCGTAATTCGCGCACCTCCATGGCCTGTTGGTTCCATAGATCTCGCTTTATGGTAAGTGCGTCCAGTTGCTTTTTCTGATAGGTGAAGGTTCCCGCCAAGCCGCCGACAACTGTTAGCCATAAGAACAGGACCGCGGCAGCGCTTCTGAGCAAGTGTCGTTTGAAGCGGTTTGATTCCTCCTCGCTCTGCCATGCCTGGGGGGTCATGTCCAAACGTGGTTCGGCATGACTCGTTCGGTGAGCAATGCCATCCGCCGCACGGCCAAGCTTGTCCAAATCTTCGGTGTGTGTCGTTTGTTCCAGCGCTGCCTCCAGAGCCTGGTGCCATTCGTCCTGAATGTCGCCGTGTGCACAAAGAGTAATGCCGTGTCCCGCGCGTGGTCCTTTTTCCATCTCAAGAGACATCAAGGAATAATTGACTTCGCTCGCAAGTTCTGACGCAAGAAGATCAATGGGGTCTGATGGGGAAAAGGTCAGTGCGCGGAAAGCCACCGGGTTTCCGTTATCTATCCCGATCAATTGTACGACAGGTTCGGTTAGCAGGACAAAAATATGCCGTCCGGCATCCGGGATGCAACCAGCACTTTTGAGAAGGTGCCACCAACCCAGAATAGCAGCATCGACTCTTTTGATCCGTATGCCAATGGGTTCAAGTGCAGCACGCGCCTCTTCCAGTATGGATTCTTTTACAGCGCAGATCAGAACGGTGTCCTCTTCCTCGCCCTCCTGAATTATTTCATGCGACACGGCAAGGACATCGATGGGGAAGGGGGAAAACTTGTCGGCCTGAAGTTCTGCCATCGCCGCAGTTTCTTCAGGAGGACCGTGTGGTAGGGATACGACGCGTGCCAGGACGTGCGCGGAGGGAACCCCCAGGGTAGCGTTGCCTTTAAATGGTGGCGTCAGTGTGGAGAATTTCTCTGTCAGTGTTAAGACGCCTTCCGTCGGGGCGTCCTCGGATACAGGAGGCTCAGGAAAAATCTCTTTTCCGGATTGTGTCACGCGCCCATGTCCACGCGAAGCGGAGCTCACAACGGACCATTCAAAGCCGTCTTTCCCGATAATAATGCTGTTTATACGATCTTTAGCCACTTGGCTCGTCCTTAGTCCTCTTCGCGCCAGCGTTTGATTCTCAGCTCGCTTTTTCCTGCATCAAATTCTGCGATACACCACACTTCTCGACTCACATCGCTGACTTCACCAACAGATGTAATACGATAAACGGACGAATCTGTCTCTACATAATCTTTCAAAGCTGCATTCATGTCCGGTAATCGATTAATCAAGTCCTGTGCATTCTTAAATGGTGTTTCTTCCTTTTTGCCGTCATCCGCAATAAAACCTTCTCGTTCTTCAATAATAGCGCCCGCAACAAGATCGTCAACGCCTGGAAGTGTTTTTAATACTCGGGGTGAGGCTGCATTAACGTTGACTTTGCCGCTGCCATATGTGGTCAGCAGGTCGCCGATGCCGCTGATCATGATGCCTTCGATTCCATCCATCTTCAGTTCGCCGCCATCAAGAATGGTTCGGTTCCATCCTTTGATCAGCAATAATTCGCCAACCGTGTCAAGCGGCCCGTTCTTTGCCTGGTAGGGCGGCTCAAGTGTTTCGTAATAGTCTTCGGTCTCCGCGCCATCAAATCGTGGCACACCGTCTTTGTCGGTCCAGTCCAGAAACGATTCGATAAGCTCCGGCCACAAGTCTTCGGGGATGCCTCCCACCTCCAGTATGCGTTCCAGGTTTTCGACAATAAGGTCCGGGGTTCCACCCAGGCTGTTAATGTTGCGGCGCGCCGGTTCGGGGATGATGTCGAGTTTGATGATGCCTTCGGAGAGCTCACGTTTCAGTCCGGAGATTTTCCCCTTTTTCAACCGCTTGGCATCTTCAAGCCACAAATCCTCAGCATCTTCGTCGTCTTCCGAGACCTTGCGGCTCTTGGCCATCAGCATGCGTGCAACTTCCAGTCCAGACCGGGACAGGTATTCGGCTTTCGTGCGTCGGCGATAGTAGCCGATAATCCGCGCCTCGACATGGGCGTCAAAAGCGAAGGATGCGATCAGTACGGATAGCAGTCCCATAACCCAGAGGACCACGATCAAGGCAGATCCGGAGGCGCGTTTTGCGGGGTGTCTCATGGTTCTACATCCCCTTCACCGGTTTTGGTCCAGGGCTCGCAGAGGTAGGCCACCGGGATTTTGAGGATTCTCTGGATGGGAATCGGATCGCCGTCTTTCTCAACGGGTGTGACGTATACGGTCAACTCCACGGCAAGAGGCAGGTCGTTGGTGTATTCCCATTCGTCCTGCCATTCGAACTCTCCATCTTCTTCATCAATGTCTTCGGGGGAAATGGTCCGGCAATTGAATCCCACAACCTGACGCGAAAGAAAGACGGGTTCAACGTCCTCCTCCGGATCAAAATCTTCCGATTGTCCATCCAGGCGCCATGCCTTTACGGCAGCGGATGGCTCGCCGTCTTCGTCATCGGTTACGTAAAACGTGACGCGGTGGGGCGTGCCTTCAAATGCGGCGGACTTTCCGACAAGGGAGCTGCCGATCTTGACCCAGCTCATGATGTCGCTAGTGGACTCGCCATCGCCCTCGTCCTCAAGCCACATCCCGTAGCGTGTGGAGGTGCCGGCTCCGTCCGGGAAATAGGATGAATGGAGTCCCATGACGAGCTGATCCATGATGAAATCGCCGTGATGCAGCCTTTCCACGAGTCGAGTGCCTCGCTGCCAGGAGCCGACAACAACGCCAAAGGTCATGTAGGTGACAACTGTGATCACAGCCAGTAGAGAGATCGCCAGGAGAATTTCCAACAGAGTGAAGCCCTGGCGGGTATATTGAATCCGTCGGTTCGTGTTGGCTCGCGAGGTCGTCATGGGCTCACCTCGTCGCTTTCGCTTTCCGGTTGATATACGTATTCGACGACTTCTTCAATCTTTTCACGTCCGGCGCTTTCCCAGGTGACTTTGGAACGCACAAGGTATAGGCCATCTTCATCCTCGTCATCTTCGATTTCGCGCGAGAAGGTGTAGCCGTCGTAGTCCTCGCCGGATACGTCCTGATCCATGATGTCTTCCGCATAGAGAATAGGGAACTCAAGCTCTCCTTGTGTCAAAGCCCATTGTGCCTGCTGGTATTCCTGCGAGCGACGCATCACGATCAGGCAGCGCGAGGTCGCTGTGAGTAGGGCGGCCAGCCCTGTCCCAAGAATGACAGATGCCAGCAGGACTTCGATAAGCGTCATTCCTCGCTTGTAATGCGTATGCTTCATCATAGTTCCAGCCGTTCGGTCTCGATGCCTGCCAGGTGGTCGACGTCCACCCGTATGGCGGTATCGAACTCGTCCTTGATCAGGACGCTATAGGGCGTACAGCGGCCATTGTTCCCGTATTGGATAGTGACGATGTTGTCTTGCTCCATGGCTTCGACACCGTCCACGTCCACGCTGACGATGGTGACGCGGTCCAGGAGTCGTTTGATTTCTGCGTCCCCCGTGCCCTCAATGTCTTCGCTGTTGACATCCTCGGTCAGTACGGCCGGCGTGGCATCGGGAATGACGGAAGTCGTGAAGGCATCATCAGCATCGGGTGCAATCGGTTCCTCGGTTTTCGCGCGAGCGGGTCGTACGGATATCTCTGAGCGGTCCAGGTTGAATTCCATGACCATGGCCTGCTGCTTCATCACGGCCATGCTGCGCGCATAGCGACCAGCTACGATGATCGACCGTGCGGCAGCTCGCAACCGGTTGCCGCGCATGGAGCGAAAGAATTGAGGGACCACAACGATAGACGCAATGGCTATGACGGCTATGACGAGCACAAGCTCGATGAGCGAGAATCCCTTGTGATGGCCATGCGTGTGCCGCATCGGAGTGCGATCCCTTGCTGCAATGTGTCGCCAGGTCCTGGCGTTGCCTTAAAATTCGTGACTGGTGATTGGCTCGCCCTTGCCCGGTACGCCCTGAGAACGGACCAGGTAGGAGCTCGCCTGGCTGGTGTACTCGAAGGGCTGCCCCCACGGGTCGATGAGCGCCTCGGTACCGCCCCGGATATACGGGCCGTCCCAGGTGTTCAATCCGCCGGGGCTGGTGATCAATCCTTCCATGCTGGTGGGGTATCGCCCCGTGTCCATCTGGTAGGTATCAATGGCCACGCAGATCGTGTGAATGCTGGCTCGACAGGCACGCACGCGTGCTTTTTCCGCCTGGCTGCCCGTGTTGAGTGCCACGACACCCGCGAGGATGCCGATGATGGCCACTACCAGTAGAATTTCCACCAGCGTAAAGCCCGCTCTTGATCGTTGTTTTATGTTTTTCATGTCTGGGTCTCCTTTCGTTCTTCAAGCCCCGAGTCCATTGGTCATGCTGAACACGGCCATCAGGATGCTGATGGCCACAAAGCCCACCATGAACGCAACAAAGACGATCAGGATGGGCTCTAATGCGGTTGTGAAAATTTTGATATTGCGGTCGAGTTGATTCTCATAGCGGCGTGCAATGTGTTTGAGTGCGCCTCCAAGATCTCCTGTCTGTTCGCCGATTGCCAGCATGTCGGTCATCATTCGGGGCAGGACATTGCCGGCGGCCAACGGGCTGGAGATGGTGGCGCCATCGGTGACGCGGTCACGGGCATTGTGCAGCTCTCGGGCGATGACCGCATTGCCGACCGTTTCTTCTACAATGCCCAGGGCTTTCAGCACATGCACGCCGTTGCCCAATAGGGTGGCCAGCGTATGGGCAAAATTGGCGTAGATGCTGCAGGCAATGACGCCGCGGATAAACGGTGTTTGCAGAAGGACACCATGCCACCACAGCTTGCCTCGTGGGGTTTTCACGGCGCGGTTTGCCAGCACGAGTCCGATGCCAATAGCCACTGCGGCGAACAGGCCATAGTTGGCCAGCCAGTTGCTGGTGCCGATAAGGATGCGCGTCGGAAGCGGCAAGGCTTGCCCCATGTCTTTAAAAATAGTTTCGAACTTTGGAATTACAAAAATAAGCGAAAACACCATGGTCGCGAAGCCCAGAACGAGAACGATGATGGGATACACCAGGGCCATGACAACTTTTTCCTTGGTGTCTTGCACGCGTTCAAAATGCAGAACCAGGCGACGAAGGACTTCTGCGAGCGCGCCGCTGGCTTCGCCTGCACGGATCATGTTGACGTACAGGGGCGGAAACGTGGCGGGGTGTTGTGCAAACGCTTCCGATAAGCTTGATCCACGTAGGATGGCGTCGCGTAATTCAGCGATGATGCGATCGTTGACCGTGTCGGTTTTACGGTTGGCCAATGTGTTGAGCGCATTGCCGAGGGTCATGCCCGAAGCGAGCAGGTCGCTTAATTCTGTGGTGAAAATGAGTACGTCTCGTTGGGACATTTTGCGTCGGCTTGACGTGAGCTTGAATTTACGACCGGAAGGCGTTTTTTTTGCTGTGACCGTAGCGGTACCTTCGACGACTGAGATCGGGACCAGCCCCATGGCTTCAATTTGTTGCATGGCATGACGTCGGTCGGTTGCTTCCACCGAGCCTTCTGACCTGTCGCCCTTGCGACTGCGTGCTTTATAACTGAAGATGGCCATGTTGTGCGGGTTACTCCTTTTCTTCTGTGACGCGGAGGACTTCATCAATGGTGGTCTGGCCTGCCAATACTTTGCGCCACCCGTCGTCGCGCAGGACTTTCATTCCTTCGGTAATGGCCTGTTGTTGGATCTCCCCCATGGAACAGCGTCCAATGACCAGAGAGCGAATCGCTTCTGAAACTTGCATGACCTCGAAAATACCGAAGCGACCATGGAAACCGGTCTTGCGGCAAGTTTCGCACCCATTGTGTTCATAGACGGTGTGTGGCCCAAGATCCGGGATGGGGAATCCGATTTCCTCAAGCATGGCCATTTCAGGGGAGGATGCCTGGCGGCAATGTGAGCAGAGGCGGCGTACCAGGCGTTGGGCGATGACCGACTCCACTGCAGAAGCCGCCAGGAAAGGTTCTACCCCCATGTCGAGCAAACGGGTAAATGCACCGGACGCATCATTGGTGTGCAGCGTGCTGAAAACCAGGTGACCGGTAAGGGATGCCTGGATGGCGATTTCTGCGGTTTCCTGGTCACGAATTTCACCGACCATGATGATGTCGGGGTCCTGCCGCAGGAAATGCCGCAGGGCGCGGGCGAATGTCAGGCCGATCTCCTGATGCACCAGGACCTGGTTGATGCCTGCCATTTCGTATTCGATCGGATCTTCGGCCGTCATAATGCGCACATCAATGGTGTTGATCTCGTGCAGGAACGCGTAGAGCGATGTTGATTTACCGGATCCCGTTGGGCCGGTCACCAGAACAATGCCGTTGGGACGACGAATGGCGTGGTTGACGATGTGTGCGTCGCGTTCGACTAACCCCAGGTCATTAAGACCGATAAACTGGCCTGTGCGTTGGAGAAGACGCAGGCTGACGCTTTCGCCGTAGGCTGTGGGCATGGTTGACACGCGGATATCGATTTCCTCGCCCTGGACACGCAAGCCAATGCGGCCGTCCAGTGGCAGGCGCTTTTCGGCAATATCCATGTTCGCCATGACCTTGATACGGGAAATGATGGCGGCCTGGAAGCGGTTCAGTTGTGCCGGTACGGGAGTTTGGTGCAGCACGCCATCGACACGGTAGCGGATTCGCAGTGCATCTTCCATGGGCTCAAGATGGATGTCTGTAGCGCCTTGCTGGCAGGCTTCCCAGATGATCTGGTTTACAAATTTGACAATGGAGGCTTCCTGGTCCAGTTCGTTCAGGTCGATTTTTCCGAGATCTTGAACATCGGCAACTTCAAAGCGGTCGTCGGCCATCATGCGGTCAACGGTATCGGCGCCGACACCGTAGAAAGCCTTGACCGCTTTGAGAATGTCTGTCGACGTGCTGAGCGCGAAGCGAACGGGTCGCCCGGAAGCAATGCGTAGTGCGTCCAGAAGTCCTGCATCCAGAGGGTTGCTGCAGGCAACCAGCAGGGCGTTGTCCAGATCCGCGACCGGGATCACATTGTACTGGAATACGGCCTTGGTGGGGAGCGCCTCAAGAATATCTTGTTCGATGTCTTCGGTTGACAGATCCATGAAAGGCAGTTTCATGGCATCTGCCAGGGCTTTGAGAAACTCATCTTCCCGGGCAAACCCCTGTTGGGTGATCAGCTCGGTAATGCTTTCGTCGCTCTGGCGAGCCGCTTCCATCAGGGCTTCGACCTGACCGGTCTCGAAGAGTCCGGTTCGCTCCAGAAGTTGACCAATGTGCGTTGACGATGTTGCCATTTTATATTTCATCCAGTTGATTGTGGAACACAAGTCATTAACAGTCTATGATACCCCGGTGCTCAGGACCAGTCTTTTGCCCGCTTCAATTTGACTGTTTTGCGGCCCAGGATGACTGTCGTGCCATACCCATCAGGATTTGTACGTCGTCTTCAGTTAATTTGCCGCGTGCGAGAATTCGACGTAACCCAAGCATCATGTGATCCGCTTTGTCGGGTTCCATGAATCCGACATCCAGCAAAGCTTCGCGCCAGAGGGCGAACATACGTTCGCGTAGCAGAGAGGGCGCTTCCGGGGATTTTTCCTCCGGTGGCTCATAGGTCTCGCTGGCGACGAAGACCTCATAGCAGCAAATCAGCACGGCCTGTGCCAGATTTAATGAGCTGTATTCTATGGTTGTTGGAATCTGAATGATATGCGTGCAGACGGCCAGTTCGTCGTTATCCAACCCGTTGTCTTCGCGTCCGAAGACCAGTGCGACTTTTCCGGTCTGTGCCACCTCAAGCACTTTGTCGGCCCATTCGCGTGGGGGGCGTGCATGCTGACGGTACAATCCGCCGCGCGCGGTCGTGCCCATGACTGCGCCGCAATCGGCCACGGCTTCGCTCAGAGAATCGAATTCTGACCGCTCTTCGAGAATGCACGTGGCGTGACAGGCCATCATGCGCGCCTCGTCCATGTTTAGATTACGAGGTGCAACCAGTGCAAGATCGGATATGCCCATGTTTGCCATAGCGCGGCATGTTGAGCCCACGTTCCCGCCGTATAGCGGTCCAACCAGTACGATACGAATGTTTTCCATGCCCATGTTTTTGCTCTGAGTTGTGGGGAAGCCTTGCGCAAATAACGCGACGGGATCCCTTTCTACGGGTTTCTTGTGTTGATTCTGAACAAGGGATGCTATAAAACCGCCGTGTGCTTGTAAATCAAGGAGATCAGCCATGGATGAGCTGTTGCAGTTGTTGAAACGAAACGCCCAGGAGTCGCCAGCGGATCTGGCGCGGATGTTAAATGTGTCTGAAAAGGACGTAACGGAGCGGATCGCAGAGTATGAACGCGCGGGAATTATTCGCGGGTACAAAGCGATTGTGAACGAAGATCAGCTGGATTTGGATGCTGTTCAGGCGGCAATTGAGGTGCGTATTACGCCGGAGCGTGACCGGGGGTTTGATCACGTGGCGCAGCAAATCAGCCGGTTTGGCGAGGTGCAGTCGCTGTTCTTAATGTCTGGCGGCCATGATCTATTGGTTTTCGTGCGCGGAGAGACCCTCAAAGATGTCGCTTACTTCGTGAATGAGAAGCTGGCAACGATCGAAGGTGTGCTTTCCACGGCTACGCATTTTGTTCTCAAGACGTATAAGCAGGACGGTTTCATGATGCAGGACGAGCGCGAACACGAACGCTTGCAGGTGTCGCCCTGAAGGGGTAAGGGTTGAGCGATGAGTGACAAAAAAAGAGAGTCTTATATAGCACGGCATCTGTGTGACGTGCCGCGGTCGGGGATTCGCGATTTTTTCGAGATAGTCAGTACGCGCAAAGACGTGATCAGCCTGGGAATTGGCGAGCCGGATTTTGTGACACCCTGGCACATTCGGGAAGCGTCGATGTTTGCATTGGACCGTGGCGCTACGTCCTACACGGCAAATCTCGGGCTCTTGGAGTTGCGCGAGGAGGTGTCTGCCTACGTTGAGCGGACGACGGGTGTGCGTTATGATCCTGAGACGGAAATTCTGATTACGGTTGGTGTGAGTGAGGCACTTGATCTGGCGGTCCGTGCGGTTGTGGAGCCCGGCGATGAAGTGTTGTACCACGAGCCGTGCTATGTGTCGTATGCACCTGTTGTAACGTTTGCTCACGGTGTGGCGGTGCCTGTATCGACCTGTGTTGATCGTGATTTTCGGCTGGATGTTTCTGCATTGGAAGCTGCCTGTACCGATCGTACGCGCATGTTGATGCTGAATTTTCCGACAAATCCCACTGGGGCTGTATTGCAGCGCGAGGATCTTCGCGCTATTGCCGCGTTTGCCCGTAAGCGCGATCTCGTGGTGGTGACGGATGAAATCTATGTCGGGCTAACCTACGACACAGAACCGTTGAGCATTGTTTCTGAAGAGGGGATGCGTGAGCGCACGATTTATTTAAATGGACTGTCAAAGACCTGGGCCATGACCGGGTTTCGTGTGGGGTTTGCCTGTGCGCCGGCTTCGTTGGTTGAGGCTATGATGAAGATCCATCAGTACACCATGCTCTGTGCTCCTGTTTTGAGCCAGAAAGCTGCTGCAGAGGCTTTGCGTAATGGGGGTCGAGTCAGTAAAGAGATGTGCAGTGAATATCGTCGCAGGCGCAATGTGATTCATGCGTCACTCAACGATATGGGGCTGACCTGCCATCTTCCCGGCGGAGCTTTTTATGCTTTTCCTTCGATTGAATCGACGGGACTTTCCTCCAAGGAATTTTCCTTGCGGTTGCTTGAAGAGCAGAACGTCGCCTGTGTGCCGGGAACGGCGTTCGGTGCTTGTGGAGAGGGCTTTATTCGCTGTTCCTATGCCACCGCCATGGACCAGATTAAGGAAGCCATGAAGCGCATGGCTACATTTGTTTCAGGGCTGTAAGTTGCGGTGCGATTCGGTGTGTAAAGGAATGGTGTCGCGGTTCTTACTTTACCGTTGTGCGAGTCACGCGGCACAATGTCTTCCACATCTTGACCGGATCGGTTTCTTTGAGCAACGCGCTCCTGTTGTTTTCTTTGAGGAAGGATTTGGTTAAGCCGGCCAGTAATTTCAGGTAGAAAGCGCTGGCGGCTGTGGGGATGACGATGAAGCAGACGATTCGAGTAAGCCCGCGTTCGTCATGAAAATGAAATCCCTTTTTGCTGGTACCCAGTGCGAGGGTGAGTCCCCCTCCCTCAACAGAGCGTACATGCGGAAAGGCCAGTTCGTCTTCGACCGCGGTGCTGCAGAGGGCTTCCCGGCGCAGGGCGGCTTCGATCATCTTGTCGGCATGGAGTACGAATCCTTCGTTTTCCATTTTCTCAGCAAGTTCCTGAATGGCCTCTTCTGCATTGGTTGCGCTCAGATCAGGAATCATCAGGACTTCGGATGAGAATCGAGCAATGCCGACTTTGCGTGGCCCGTGGCGACGTGTACGCTGACCTACGCGCCGTGGTGCCGAATCGTCCACAAAGAGAATACGTGCGCAACTTGGACAGGCGTGCATTTCTTTTTTGCTGCTGATCATTTGCACCAGGCTGGTCGCCAGCTTCATTCCGCAGACCGAGCAGTTGCTGTCGGAGATGGGGGCTACGGCGATGGGATCCCGCTTTTGAAGTTTCTCAAATTGCGTCCGCATATTGGCCGGGAGCTTGTTAGTCATTTCTGAAATAGAGGTGTTGAGCTGCTCCAAATGTTCGGTCCGTTTTGCATGGAGTTGTTCGTCACGAATCAGTGTTAGTTCCTGAAGTTGAACCATATGGTTGATAACTGGATGCATAGTGTCTCCGATACACTCTTCGTTTTCATTGTTTGCATACACAACGCGCCTCCAATGGGGTGAAACGCGATAACGAATCACTTTAGCTTCTGCTGCAAGACAGTGTCAACAGAGGAGTGCATAATTCATCTGATTCATCCGATCCCGCTATTTTCGGGGGAACTGTAAGTTTGACAAGAGAGTCTTGCCGTGGGTAACGTTAACAATATTGTGGGCATGAGTTGCTGGGGCGTTAATGCGCGAATGATGAAAGATGGGTTCGATGAAACGTAATATTGGAATGTTGTCTTGCTGGATTGCGGTGTTGGGTTGCGTGGTGGGTGCCGAGCCAGAGCAATCGGTTCTTTTGGATGTGTTGCGTGAGAAGGGTGTGTTGAGCAACGCGGAGGTGGAACGCATTGTATCGGTGCAGCCGGAGGCGAAATACCCGCAGTTCAAGATGGGTGGGCGCATCATGATGGATGTGGCCGGCTATGATAGTGATGATGCGGATTTCAGCAGTGGGACAGAGTTTCGGCGAGCCCGCTTCTTTCTCAAAGGGCGCGCGGCGCCTGACTGGTTCTACAAGTTGCAGTATGAACTCAATGGTGAGGGTGCTGAAGGGTTTCAGGATGCCTATTTTGGTTATGACGGATGGGATGGGAACGCCACGCTTCGAATGGGGCAGATGATAGAAGCGGGTTCACTTGAGGATACATCAAGTTCAAAGTATATCACTTTCATGGAGCGCGCGTTGCCTGTATTGGCCTTTTCGCCGGCGACGCGCCGGATTGGGGTGCGAGTCGATTCGCATGGTGAATGGTGGCATGCTGCCGGAGGTGTGTTTGGTGGCGTCGCTGCAGATGACGAGACCGAGGACGATACGTTAGGGGGAAGTGTGCGCATGACGTGTGCGCCATGGCGTGCGACCGGCCGGGTTGTTCATTTGGGCGCATCCGGTCAGTATCGGGTTCCACGAGAAGATACGATGCGTTTTCGTGCCCGCCCGGAATCGCACGTTGACGACACCCGGTTGGTCGACACGGGATCAATGACCAATGTGAATCACTATGTCACTGCGGGGCTTGAGGCTGCGCTGGTGCATGGTCCGCTGTCTTTTCAAGGTGAATATATCGGTGTGAACGTAGATCGTGATGATGGGGATTCGCTCTTTCTGGATGGATTTTATCTTTATGCGAGTTGGTTGATTACGGGTGAGTCTCGCTCGTATGATGCGACGCTGGGTGAGTTCGTGCGTCTGAAGCCGGCAAAGCCTTTTGGTGACGCCGGGTTGGGCGCGTGGGAAGTGGCGGTGCGGTACAGCGAACTGGACCTGGACGATGAGGTTCGGGGAGGACGGGAACGCAACGTGACCGCAGGGATCAATTGGTATGTCAACAAGCGTATACGTTTCATGCTCAATCTCATCCGTGCCGAATCGGAGAAGGATACCGGTGATGTGGATGTGGATATTGCGCAGCTGCGTGCGCAGATAGATTTCTAAATATGAATATATACCGTAGAGCAGCTTGTTTCTTGATTGCAGGATGTGTGTATGGTGGCCTTGTAAACAGTGCGGACGCTGCCGCTCCGTTGCGGATTGTGGCAGAGCATTATCCGCCTTATGAATACGTGAGCGACGGGGTGGTGACAGGGATTAATGTGGAGGTCACCTCGCGTATTATGGAGCGCCTGGGGGTGCCGTTTGAGTATGTCCCGACGTATCCTTTTTCGCGTGCCTGGGCGTTGGTGCGCAGCGGCCATGCCGAGGCGGTGGCCAGCGTGTCCTGCCAGCCGGCGCGCAGACCGTACGTGTACTGTACGCCGGAGCAGCAGGCGTTCGGCGAGACGGCGGTTATGCCCCGCGATTACCTCTGGCTGACGCGTTACGTCTTTTTTGTAAATAAGCGCTATGCCGATGTGCTGAAATTTGAAAGCTATGAACAATTACGTCGGGATGCCAGTCGGGTTGGGGTGCTGAAGGACTACACTTACGATGGAAAGTTGCTGAGTGCCGGACTTAAGACCGTGAAATATATTTCTTCGGCAGATGGGTTCAAAGCTCTCTCTGAGGGAAAGATTGATCTGTTTCCCATGGATGAAACGGTGGGCCGATGGATGTTGCGTGATTTGGGCCTGGCTGATTCTGTCACCATGTTGCCCCGCACGATTGTTGAGAAACCTTACCTGATGATGTTTTCCCGGAAGTCATCTTATCCGAATTTATCATCAATCTGGACGAAGTATTATGAGGAGCTTCGCAAGTTGCGCGACAGTGGTGAATATGCCGATATTGTGAATCGCTATATTCCGCCTGGTTACCCCTATCCGCTGCCGCGATCAGTGGTCTTCGTGGCAGAGGAGTGGGCACCGTTCGAATATTTGAAAGATGAAAAGCCGGCGGGGATTAATGTGGCTGTGCTGAAGCGGCTGATGGGAAGACTGAACGTGCCCTACGAGGTACAGCTTTATCCCTGGAGTCGGGCTTGGATGCTGGCAGAGCGGGGGCGTGCGGATGCGGTGTTGTCAGTTTCGTATAAAGCCACACGTGAACATGTGCTTTGCTATACGCCAGAGCAGCGTGCGTTTGCAGATGCAGGGACATTGCCTCCGGATTATTTATGGATGTCCGAATATGTATTCTTCGTCAAGAAGAGTCGTGCAGAGGCGTTGGTGTTTGAGTCCTATGAGCAGATCAAACGCAATGGTTATCGCGTGGGTACCAACAAGGATTACAGCTATTGTCCGGAGTTTATGGAAGCGGATCTCAGCGTGCGTGAATATCCGGATACGGATAGTGGCATGTCTGCTTTGGTTGCCGAAGAAATAGACCTTTATCCGATGGATCGCACCGTGGGCCAAGCTGAGTTGCGTGAGCTTGGACTGTCTGAAGTCGTGACGTTCATTCCGAAACCATTATTTTCCAAGCCCTACCTTTGCCCGTTTGTCAAAGGGTCATCTCTGCCCGGCATTCAGGCGCTGATGCAGAATTTCAATGAACAGTTGCGATTGTTGCGTGCTTCCGGTGAGTATGACGAAATCGTTGCCGAGTTTCAGCGTACGCAGAAAGGGCAAGAGTAAGGCCATTATGTCGCGGTTCTACAAGGGACGCAGTGTGGTGTCGGATTTTGCCGTGATGGCTGTCTTGACGCTACTTGTTGTGGGCCTGCTTATGTACGCGGTGTCATATATGACTTTTTCGCGTGTAATTGAGGCACAGCTTCGGCAGGAGGCAGAAATGGTCTCTACGCGCCTGGCCGAAGCTCTTGAGCATCACATCTGGAACATGGATGGGGACTCTGTCAAAGAGTATATGGACGCTTATCCTTTAATGCCTGATCTGGTGAGACTTCGAATCATGTCGGAATTCGGAGATCTGATTTATGGATTGCCGGATCGTGGTGAGGCAAATGTATTGAGCCATACCCACAGGGTCTATCGCAATGGTAGCCATATCGGTACGATTGAACTCTCGCTTAGCCGTCGCGGTATTCACGTGGTGCAGCGTGCCATTGCGTATTCTTCGTTGTTGATTATCGGGAGTGGGGCTTTTCTCGTTCTGGGAATTATGGTGCTGGGGCAGGGGGTCGTTGTGGGTCGTGGCTTTCGACGAACGCTGCATGGCATTCAAAAAATTGCTGATGGTGACTATACATTCCGGCTGCGTCGTGCGGTCCATCGCGAATTTGATGAATTGAACGTCTTGATTAATCGAATGGCGGAACAGATTGGTGCGCATACCACACATTTGCGTGATGAAATTGGGCAGCGTGAAGCCGCAGAACAGGAATTAATGCGCTTGGCGGACTCGCTTGAGGGTGAGGTCGATGCGCGCACCCAGGAGTTGGTAAAGGCCAATCTGCAGTTGCAGCAGGAAATCATGGAACGCCGCAAAGCGGAGTCAGAGATCCTGACCATCAGTAGTCGGGAGCAACAGCGCTTGGGGCGTGATCTTCATGATAGCCTGGGGCAGCAGTTGGTGGGTATTGCGTTTCTTGCTAAATCGCTGGCATCAAAACTCAAAGATTTGTCCCCGGAATACGCGGACCTGGCTGCGCAGATCAGCGCATTACTCCAGGAATCGGTGATTCAAACGCGTCAGATGGCGCATGGTATGTATCCTGTGGGTATGTTGGAGAGTAGTATAAAAGAGGCCTTGCAGGAACTCGGGTCTAACGTGGAAGGTCTCTTTGGTGTTCGCTGCACAGTGGTCTGTGAAGAGAACCTGTCGCTGGATATTGATGCGGCCACACACCTGTACCGTATTGCTCAGGAAGCGGTGAATAATGCTCGCAGACATGGAGGCGCGCGTAACATCGATATCTCGCTGTTGCGTAAAGAAAACTCGCTGCAGCTTACCGTTCGGAATGACGGTACTGAATTGAGCCCTTCTACATGTTCAGAGGACGGCATTGGATTGCGCGTCATGCGTTATCGGGCGGAAGCCATTAATGGCATTTTTTCTGTTGCGAATGCGAATGATGCGTCGGGTGTTGCGGTGCGTGTTGTTTTCCCCTATTCATGATCAACCCTCTGTCGCGAATGCGACATTTGACTGACTTCCCTCTTGCCAATTGTAAACCACCCGCTATGCTTCTGGTTCACATTTGAGCAATCTATGAATACGAACACACAAAAGATTCTTTGTGCGCTGAAACAGGCGGGCGACTTTGTGTCCGGGCAAGCGCTCTCGGAGCGTCTCGGCCTGTCGCGAGTGGCTGTGTCCAAACACGTTCGCCAACTTCGGGAGCAAGGCTATTGCATTGTCTCTCAGCCACGCAAAGGGCATCGCCTTGAGCACTGTACGGACTTGCCGTTGCCGGCCGAAGTGGGGCCGTTACTGGAGACCAGGCTCCTGGGGCGTACCTATCGGTTTCTTGCATCCGTGGATTCCACCAATAGCTATTTGGCCGGGTTGCCCCAGGATCAGAAACAGGATGGGATGGTGGTGGCGGCAGACATGCAGACTGGGGGGAGAGGCCGTATGGGGCGGGTGTGGCATTCGCCGCCAGGGTGCAGTCTTTATTTTTCTGTATTGCTCCGCCCGGATGCGGCTCCGTCTGAGTTGCCACAGCTTGCATTGGTGGTGGGTGTAGCGGTGTGTACGGCTCTGGAGCGGTTGTGTCCAGATATCGATTTTGGAGTTAAATGGCCGAATGATATTTTGATTGGACGTCGCAAGGTTGCAGGCATTCTTTGTGAGATGGAGGCCGAGGCGGATGCCGTGCATCAGGTTGTTTTGGGCGTGGGGTTGAATGTCAACACGCCGCGTACCGGCTTTCCCAAAGAATTGCGGTCTATTGCTACCTCACTACGTAAGGTGCTCGGGCGGGATACAAGTCGTGTTGCGGTGCTTTGTGCGATTTTGAATCAGCTTGAGAAGGATTACATGATTTGGCAACAAGCGGGGCTGGCGCCGTTGTTGCCTCGGTTACAGAAACGATCCGTTCTTAACGGATTGGATGTCACGATTGAAGGTCCGCGCGGCAAGTTGAAAGGCGTTGCGGAAGGGTGCAGCCCGGAGGGGTGCTTGCAGGTTCGGTTAAAGGATGGATTGCTGCGGAGCGTTCCGTCCGGGGAAGTACATGTGCATTGGCGGAAGAAGTCTGCCAAAGCTCACAGGAATGGAAAGAAGACGTCATGATTCACGAAGCCATTGTCGAAGCGTACAGCGTGTTGGATGGAAAACCTTTGTCGCGCGATCTGGCCGATCGTTTAGCGGAGCTGAAGGGGCCCGATATTCTGGATCTTGTGTCTCTGGCGAACAAGGTCAGGCACGCTTTTGCCTGTGAGGCGCATGTGTGTACCATTATGAACGCAAAGTCAGGCGCGTGTGGTGAGAACTGCCGATTCTGTGCGCAGTCCGTGCACCACGAGGCAGATGTTGATGTGTACCCGCTGGCGGAAACAGGTGAAATGATACAGCGCGCTGATGCGGCCTATGCCACGGGTGTGCGCAGCTTTGGCATTGTCACCAGCGGTACGGGTTTTTTGACGCATAGTCCGGATTTTCAGCGCGTGCTCGACGGCATCGATGCTATCTATGCCCGCCATCCGGATATGAGTGTGTGTGCATCCCTGGGCGTGTTGAGCGACGATACCGCACGCGCATTGAGCGAGCATCGAGTCGTGCATTACAATATCAACATTCAGACCAATCCGAGTCGATATGATGAGTTGATTTCAACGACGCATGATGTTCACGAGCGCATGAAGACAATTGCGTTGCTGCAGAAATACAACGTCAAAGTATGCTGTGGTGGAATCATAGGTGTGGGCGAAACCGCGATCGACCGTGTTGAAATGGCCTACGCATTGAAAGATTTGGATGTAGATGTCATTCCGTTGAATGTTCTGGTGCCCATTGACGGCACGCCGTTGGAATCTCAGGAAGCTGTTCCTGTGAGCGAAATAGCCAAGAGTTTTGCTCTTTTCAGGTTGGTGAATCCGTCGAAGACGATCAAGTTTGCCGCGGGCAGAGAAACGGTTATGAAGGATTTCCAGGGATTGCTTATGTTGGCCGGTGCGAATGGATTCTTGACGGGGGGCTACCTGACTACGCGGGGGCGTGCGGTGGAGGATGATTTTCAGTTTGGTGATGAACTTCTCAGGTTTGGTGGAGGCGCGAGGTGACTGCCTCGACTGATGTAACGCGTGAATTGCTGTCTTTCGACAGAGAGCATTTGTGGCATCCTTACACATCGATGACGGAGCCGCTGCCTGTCTATGCCGTGGATTCTGCTTCAGGAGTCTATCTTGAGCTGTGTGACGGTCGACGTTTGATCGACGGAATGTCTTCCTGGTGGGCTGTGCTGCATGGGTACAATCATCCCGAGCTTAATCGCGCATTGACTGAGCAGGCAACGCGTATGTCGCACGTCATGTTTGGTGGTTTGACGCATGCCCCTGCCGTAGAGCTGAGTCGTTTGCTGATAGAGCTTACGCCGCCGTTGCTGCAGAAAGTCTTTCTTTGCGATTCGGGCTCTGTCTCGGTTGAAGTCGCCATGAAGATGGCGATGCAGTACTGGCATGCGTTGGGGCGACCACAGCGCAAGAAATTCCTCACCCTTCGATCCGGCTATCATGGCGATACGTTTAATGCGATGTCGGTGTGTGATCCTGAGACGGGCATGCATGGGATTTTTCGCGGCGCATTGCCTGAGAATTTTTTTGCGGATGCTCCTGTGTGTGGCTTTGGTGAGAATTGCAGTGATGCATGCATCGCCTCTTTTGCTGCATTGCTTGCTGCCCACAGGGACTCCATTGCGGCAGTGATTGTGGAGCCGATCGTGCAGGGCGCAGGGGGTATGCGGTTTTATTCAGCCGCTCATCTGAGCAAGATGCGCGAACTATGCGATCGGTATGATGTGCTGCTGATTCTGGATGAGATCGCTACAGGATTCGGGCGTACCGGGAAACTGTTTGCGTGTGAGCATGCGGACATTGCTCCGGATATTCTCTGCGTGGGCAAAGCGTTGACGGGCGGGATGATGTCCCTGGCCGCTACGTTGGCCAGCACGGAGGTGGCGGAAGGTATCTCGCGCAACGGCGGTGTCTTTATGCATGGACCGACCTTCATGGGGAACCCGCTTGCTTGTGCAGTGGCGTGCGCCAGCATTCGATTGCTGTTGGATTCCGCGTGGGAAGAACGTGTGCGACGTATTGAGGTCGCATTGCAGGAAGGGTTGAAGCCTTGCCGGGACATGCAGGGGGTGCAGGATGTCAGGGTCCTGGGGGCAATCGGTGTGGTTGAGATGCAGGACCCGGTGGATGTGGCTGCGATGCAACGCCGTTTCGTAAATCGCGGCGTATGGATTCGGCCGTTTGGAAAACTGGTTTATATCATGCCGCCATTTGTAATAGAAATGGAAGACTTGTCCACGCTGATGCGCGCCCTGGTTGATACGGTCGCTGAGGAGGGTGCTCATGTCGGATGAGCGGATCACAGATCTCTATGAACGTTGTCAGGATCGACTTGATCGGATTGCGTCGGACGGACTGATGCGGCAGTTGCTCGACATGGGGGGGCGTGACGGGGTGCATATCGATTATGCAGGGCAGCGCATGTTGAATGTATCGGCCAATGATTATCTCGGGATCGCCGGGGACTCGCGCAGGGCTGAGGTGTTCCTCGGGGCCGCAGCAGGAGACGGGATGGGGAGTTCGGCGTCGCGTCTGTTGAGTGGCGATCACGCCGCCGCCGCATGTCTTGAGTCTGAGCTGGCGGATGCTTACGGGCATGGACGCGAAGCGTTGGTGCTGAATAGCGGTTACCATGCTAATGCGGGTATTCTTCCTGCCCTCGTATCCCGTCGCGACCTGGTGCTAACCGATAAGCTCGCACATGCCAGCATCATTGATGGAGCCCGATTGTGTGATGCAACCTGGATCCGCTACCGTCACGGCGACCTGGATCATCTGGCGTCACTGTTGCAGTCGAAGCGGGATGCTTATGATTGCGTGTTTATTGTGACGGAATCCATATTCAGCATGGATGGCGATCTGGCTGATCTGCCGGGGCTGGTTGAACTGAAGAAGCGCTTTGATGCCGTGCTCTATGTCGATGAAGCACATGCCGTGGGTGTCCGGGGTACACGCGGGCTTGGCTTGAGTGAGGAGCAGGGCGTGCTCGCGGAAATTGATATCCTGGTCGGCACATTCGGTAAGGCTCTGGCGTCAATGGGTGCTTTTGCGGTCGTGCCTCCAATATTGAAGGCTCATTTGGTCAACACGATGCGCCCGTTGATATACAGTACGGCTTTGCCGCCACTTGTTGTGAATTGGTCTCGACAGGTTTTTGGGGAGATGCAGACCATGGGCGATCAACGTCGTGTGCTCAGCGCCCTGGCCGAGCGTTTTCGAACGGCTATTCAGGATGCAAATCTTGAAACGCGCGGGGCCTCACAGATTGTGCCGGTCATTCTGGGAGAGAACAATGCCGCCGTGACCCGCGCGAAGCAATTGCGGGACGCTGGCTATCTCGTTTTTCCCATTCGTCCGCCAACCGTTCCCAGGGGGACTGCGCGACTGCGTTTCTCGCTGAGTTCGCGTATGACGTGGGCAGATGTGGAGAAGATTCCTGTGTTTTTGAGTAAGGGGAGATCCGCATGAAGCATGTGTGGTTAAATCGCCTGAGAGGCGAGCGCCTGCTGGTGTTCTTTGCTGGATGGGGCATGGATCCGCATCCCTTTGATTATTTGCAGTGTCCAGACGTTGATGTGCTCATGTTGTTTGATTACCGCGACTTATTGTTGCCCGATGCGGTGGCAAAAGCGCTGGATAGTTATGCGGATCGCACGCTTATGGCCTGGTCGCTGGGTGCGGCCGTGGCCAATTTGTGTTGCGCGGACCTGGCGCATCGCTTTGATATGCGTGTTGCGATCAACGGGACGGTGCGTCCTGTGGATGCTGAAGAAGGCATTGCGCCGGAGATCTTCGATGGAACGATTCAGAACCTTGATGGTCGAGGGCTTTCACGGTTTATCCGGAGAACCTGTGTGCATCGAGATGTTCATGCGCGTTACATGCTTAATCCGGCACAGCGTCCGCTCGTCGAGGTGCATGAAGAGTTACAGGTTTTGCGGGAGCTTGAGCTGAGTGATGCCTGTCTGTTCACGCAGGCCATGGCAGGTCGGGAGGATCGTATTTTTATATACGAGAATCAAGTGCGCTGCTGGGCGCGTAAATCCGTTCCTTGCAGGACGATTGATGCGCCGCATTTTCCGTTTTATGCATGGGAGTCATGGGGGGAGGTGTTACATGCCTGTCACGCTGATTGATAAAGCCCTGGTGCGTCACAGGTTCTGTCGTAGCCAACAGAGCTATGATGAGCATGCCTCCGTTCAGCGGGAAGCGGCGCAGCGGCTGGGTACGCTTCTCGCTGATGTGGTGGGGGTGGGCGCCGATATTGGTCGTGTCCTGGAATTGGGGTGCGGCACGGGTGTGTTCACGCGGGAGCTGCTTGAGCGGTTTCGCATGCAGCGCTGGGTGGGGAATGACATCGTCTGTACTTTTGCTTCTCTGGTTGATGAGGTTTGCGCAGCGGGGGTGTCGAAGGCGGATTTTATTCATGCTGACATGGAAACCTGCGAATTCGAGGCAGGCTGGAACGTGGTGGCTGCGAACGCCAGTTTTCAATGGTTGCGTGACTCAGTCCGTTTTGCAACGCGGTTGCTGCAGTTGCTTGAACCCGAAGGTATGCTGGTTTTTTCTACGTTTGGTCCCGATAACATGATTGAGATTTCGGAATTGACGGGTAGTGGTTTGCGATACGCGGGATATGACCAGATGCGGTCTGCGTTGTCCGAGCATTGCACGGTGCTTGCGTCGGAAGATTATCACCAGTGTATGATGTTTGATGACCCGCGTGATGTGTTGCGGCATATCAAGGCGACGGGAACCAATGCGGTTACACGATCACGTTGGTCTAAGCAGGATCTGCGGTATTTCAGCGAACAGTATCGGGAGCGGTTTGGCACTGTAGACGGGCGTGTCCGCCTGACGTACCATCCGATGCTGTTTGTGGCTCGGATGGAAGAGAAGGTGGCTCAATGAATGTCTTTGTGAGTGCTATTGATACGGATGCCGGAAAGACCTTGGCCACGGCATTGCTGGGACGGTTTCGTTTGCAACAGGGCCGATCTGTCATTACGCAGAAACTTGCACAGACGGGGTGTGACGCGATATCAGAAGATGTGCAGCGTCATCGGGAGATTATGGGGATGTCATGGACGGATGCCGATCGTGCGGGCGACTCCTGTCCGTATGTTTTTCCGTTAGCCGCTTCTCCTCATTTGGCTGCTGAGGCAGCGGGAGAAACAGTGGACCCCAACGTGATAACTGCGGCCACGGATCGTCTGGTTTCATCATACCAGGATGTCATCATTGAGGGGGTGGGTGGGGTTTGCGTACCGTTGACTCGTGATTTACTGCTCGTGGATTATCTGGCCGCACGAGGGTATCGCACGGTGCTGGTGACTTCTGCGCGTTTGGGGAGTATCAATCATACGCTGATGTCTTTGGAGAGTCTCAAGGCGCGCGGGGTGCCGGTGGCGGGGATGATTTATAATCGATTTTTTGATGGAGACAAATCGATTGCGCGTGATTCGCGTACGATTTTTGAGCGGTCTTTAATTGCGCATGGTTACCCGGCGTGCGTAATCGATATGCCATGTTTTGATGGTGCGGCGTATCCAGACATCGACTTCAGCCGGCTGTTTGAATAGCCGGCTGTAGCGCTTTCGAGTGCTGGCTATTCTTTGTCTTCTCTGTCTTTTCGTGGTTTTTCACGGCGTTCGTTTCGTTCCCGTTCACGATGTTTCTTGTCGCCGCTGATTTTCTTGCGCATGTGTTGGCGCATTCGGTCGTGCAGCATCTCTTTGGCTCGGTCGAGTTGTTCGGGGGTGAGGGTCTGTTTGATCATGATGAGCTGTTTGATTTTCAGCTTGGCAAATTCTGTCTGAATCCTTCCTGTCTTTTCGACGGCAGCCATGAGTGCCTCTTCGTCGATTGTATCGGCCGACAGTAACTCCACCTGCTCCAGGCCGGCGAGTTCTCTTTTTGCATTCAGTTGTATGGATGCTTTGCGCAGCTCAATGCTTTTGGCTTTCAGGTGATTCACCTGCTCCTCTGAAAGATCAAGTTTCTTGGCGACTTCTTTGTTGGTCACGAATCGTGCAAGCATGGACTCGCGGCCGTGTTCGCGCATACCTCCCATATGCTCTCCTCCGAAGCCGCGACCCTCGTGCAGGTTTTCTTCGCGGCCGAATTGATGTCTTGGACGTGCATCGGTAATTGGTTTGTCTGCTGCTGGGGTTGTGCAAGCCAGGGAAAGAAATGCGAGTGTTGTCAGAATGATGCGATGTGAAATCTTCATGTTGCTTTCTCCTTCGCCTATTGGTTTTCGCTGTGTTTTATGCCTCATCATCACCCCTTACAACGGAAGAACTCTCGGGTTTATTGCCGTCAATTGAAGAATTGGGAAAGATATTAATGTAGACTGGGTAGAAATCCCTGTTAATGGATGTACGGGGAAGGGTCCTGTTTCGGATGATTCCCTAATCGCTTTGTTTGCAGTTGGTTAGCAATATATATCCATGCAATCTTCAGTATGGTGAACTGCATATATGTCAGGTTGTGTGTTGGGGTGTCTGTGCGGTAAGTGGGTTCTGCTTTTTTCTGTCATTCTGTGGTTATGGTATCGTTCGTATCTACTTGCAGTGCAACATGATATGATTTTATCTATCGAATTTGTATCCATGCTTCATGAGGGTGGTTTGAAAACCGTTGAAAAAAGTTACCGTCAGATCACAGCCTGTTTGCGAGGTGTTTTTTTGGTGTCAACGAAAGAATGGCATCTGGGTATCGTTGTAACCCCCTTGTTAGCCAGCAACTTACACGCCTGTTAATAACTTGTTAATAGTAGTAGATATTTTTTCCTTGTTAGGAAGCGTTTTTTGGTGTGGACTCGTCGTGCTTTTCAGCAAGCTTTTTTGATTGCTTAACAAGACCGTTCCGGGTGCGTCAGCAGCCTGCGGTATGACGAGATTTGGGGATTGTATAGTGCGGGAAAAAACGGCAGCAGATCTGTGGAAGAAAGCATGCAGAAACCTTGAAGAGATTCTTCATCCTGATGTTTATTCGCGATGGATTGAAGTGATTCGTCCTGTAGAGCTTGTGGATAACACGCTGACTTTGGCGGTTGAGAACGATTTTTATCAGACATGGCTTGAAGAAAATTATCTCCCCTTGATTGAGAACGCATTGGCGGCGATTCAGGGAGAAACGCCGAAGATTGTATTTGCGGTGCGTCCGCGACAAGTGGAACCAGAGCCTCGCAAGACGCCAGAGAAGCCAAAGCGCAGCCTGCGCAGTAAATTCAGCCGTCGTCCGGAGCAGCGACCGAAGCTGAATCCACGGTTTGTTTTTGATTCATTTATCGTGGGGTCGTCCAATAACTTTGCTTTTGCTGCGGCGCAGGCCGTTGCGCAGGCACCGGCACGGGCATACAATCCTCTGTTTCTTTATGGCGATGTGGGCTTGGGGAAGACGCATCTCATGCAGGCCATTGGTGGCTACGCCAGCGAGAATTTCAAAGCCAATGTGTGTTACATTTCGTCTGAGATTTTTGTCAATGAGTACATTGGCGCCATCCAGAATCGGAGCCTCACGGATTTCCGAAAGAAATATCGCAACGCGGACCTTCTGCTGATTGATGATATTCATTTTCTCGGTAAGAAGGAGCGGATGCAGGAAGAATTCTTTCACACGTTTAACTCTCTCTTTGATGCGCATAAGCAGATCGTGATGACGAGTGATCGACCTGCAAGCGAAATCGCCGGTCTGGAGAAACGGCTGGTATCGCGGTTCGAATGGGGCCTTGTGGCCGAGTTGGAAAAGCCGGACCTGGAAACTCGGATTGCCATTTTGCATAACAAGCAGGATGAGGCACAAATTGTTTTGCCGGAGGAGTTGATCCTTTTTATTGCCGAGAACATTCGTTCCAATATTCGACGCCTGGAAGGCGCCCTGGTACGCGCAATCTCATATGCTTCTCTGACGGGTCGTGAGTTGACGCTGGATAGCCTCAAGTACTTGTTGCGAGACACGCTGGAGCAGGAGGAGGAGGGTGTCATAGGGTTCGATACCATTCAGAAAGCTGTGGCTGAGCACTATGATATCCGGCTTGCAGACATGACCAGTAAACAGCGTCACCGCGCGGTTGCTGCACCGCGCCAGGTTGCGATGTATCTGTGCCGCGAAATTACGGATGCATCGCTTCCGGATATTGCAAGTTCCTTCAGCAAAACACACGCGACAGTGTTGCATGCACACCGTACGGTGATCAGTCGGATGGATGTCGACGACTCGTTGCGCCAACAGGTACGTCATATTGCCCATAAGCTCGGCAAGAATTTGTCTGGTGTTTAAGTTCTCTTTTCTCGAAAAGCTTCTCTTGTTTGCGTTTGACAGTTCACACCTTGCGAGGCTACTGTCACATTGACTCAGTCAGTATCGACAGTTTGTCGCGTGCGTGGATGCCTCTGTGCACCGGTACGTTAAACTTGTAGCGAAAAGGATACATGCGATGAAAACTGCGAGTGTTGTATTTCTGTCTTTGGCAATCTTATTCGTGGCGGCAACCTGTAGTAAAGCCGTTGAGCACGATGCGCGTCTCATTGATTGGATTGGAATTGAGATGAATCCCAGCGGAGATGTGGACGGAATATCAGGATTCCTTTGGGGCGAGCAGGCATTATCGCCGGACGTGGAGATGTGGTCGTTTCTTTTCGGGGGACAGTATGGCCGCATGAATCCGCATTTCTTTGACGGGCTTGATTTCTGGAGTGTGGGCTTGGGATTGCGCTGTTATATCTTTCCGGCTACGACCCTGGATACGACGGTGCATTATGGTAAGTATGAAGATACGGATGGTCGTCCGTCTGTGCGTTGGGGGCAGTTGGCCGGTAAACAGAAGTTTCTTCCTGAGAGCATGCCGGTGCAGCCGTATCTTACCGGAAGAGTCGGCATGCGTTATTCGGACGATATCCTGCATTTCTACGACGGAGAGGTTTTCTCAGAAGGCGAAGTTTCCGAGGAGTTCTTTGTGGGCTTTGGTGGAGGATTTGAGATCAGCATGCTTGATAACATGGAGATTGTTCTCGATCTGTCGTTCACGGAGAGTGATGACCTTGATGACGACGCTCTTGCCTCAGTCGCTATGAAGTATTTTTGGGACTGAGACGGTTGAAGTTTAAGTGTCCATATTGTCATGCCGACCTTGGTGACCATCCGGCTGTACGATGTCCGGGGTGTGGTAAGGTCATGCAAATTCCTGAGCGCCTCCGCCCTCCCGAAGAACGCAAACGCCGGGCGGCGCGACGTCGCGCTAAACGGATTGAACAACATCGGGAAGAGACGCGGCGAAGCGAAACGGTTAGCATGGCGGATGTCGTGATCGGTAAGAAGCCTGCGATCCTGGGTGCCCTTCTTCTTCTCATACTCATTGCCGGCGTACTGTTGGGGGGGCGTTCAGCGACGACTCGGGAGCGCGTGACGAAGCAGCGTACCGCTGAGCAGCGAGCCATGACGGATCTCACGG
Source organism: Kiritimatiellia bacterium (assembly GCA_016783565.1). Classification (GTDB taxonomy): domain Bacteria; phylum Verrucomicrobiota; class Kiritimatiellia; order UBA8416; family JADHWI01; genus JADHWI01. Next base: position 18,745 of record JADHWI010000002.1, on the reverse strand, counting down.
CATTGCGTATCGCGTTGGAACGTTTTCGCTGGGATTGCCGTCGCTATCCAACCACGAAAGAAGGTTTGCGTGCGTTGGTTTCGGACGCTGACTATATTGGTTGGCGTGGGTATTACGTCAACATGGTGCGCCCGGATCCCTGGGGACAGCATTACGTGTATCGCTTCGATAATGGCGTTATGACGCTGTTCACTATGGGTCCGGATCAACGCGAAGGTACTGAGGATGATATGGTCCCACCTCCACCCACGGAAGAGGAAGTGGCGGGATCGAATGATGCATGGAAGATCCGAACAGAAGAGCTGTGACCTTCAGCGCCAATGCGCGGGATGTTGGTCACTTTCTGTTTTTGCTTGAAGTGTGTCGAAGGATTCATCCGTATTTGCGAATGACTGTGCGTACAACCCCTGCGATGTTTAATGAGCTTGTGGGGTGTATGGTCTTGTAGCGCTTGTTGGCGGGTTCAAGACGCGCGCCTGAACGATCTCGCATGAAGTACTTCATGGTCCATTCGCCGTCGACTTCTGCGATGACAATATCGTTATTCTTTGGGGCTTGTCCCTTTTCAACCAGGACCATATCGCCGGGTTGGATGCCGGCGTCGATCATAGAATCGCCTGTGACTTTCAGCATGAATGTGGCTTCAGGCCGTTCCACCAGGAAGTCATCCAGGCTGAGCGTATCAATCAATTCTTCTTCGGCAGGGGAGGGGAATCCGGCTTGAATTTCTCCAAGCAATCGGATGGTCCCTGTGAGCTTTCCTGTTAGAGCAAGTTTTCCATGCTGAATGGTGACGTATTGGAGGTGCTCCAACTTACGCAGTAGTTGAAAAACTGCATTCTTGGATCGGTAACCAAACAGTTCCAGCATTTCGTTATAGCCGGGTGCGCGTTTCTGTTTGGTGTAGAAGTCGCGCAGCTTGGCAACCTTCTCGGGTATATCAACTTTGCGTGGCATGCTTATGTTCCTTTCTGAGGTATTGTGACGTTAATAAAATAGTGGAACTATGGTTTATTATCAATCGCAAATGAGCGGTCAGAGCTTGAATTATGCGAAGTGCTCAGGCATGATTCAGCATGCCTCCCAAACAAAAATCCAAGGCGGAGACAGCCGAGAGTATGGCGCGACGTCAGCGCGAAATTTCGGTGTCTGAATTTTTTCTCAAGAATCGACATCTCCTGGGGTTCGACAGTCCGCGTAAAGCGCTGATGACAACGGTGAAGGAAGCTGTAGACAATGCGCTTGATGCGTGCGAAGAAGCGCATATCGTTCCCGAGATCAGCGTTGAGATTCGGAAGACAGGAGACGCGCGGTTTCGGATTTCTGTGACGGATAATGGCCCTGGGATAGTGCGTAAGCAAATTCCGCGTATCTTTGCCAAATTGCTTTATGGCTCCAAATTTCATCGCCTTCGGATGTCGCGTGGCCAACAGGGTATAGGGATCAGTGCTTCTGGTATGTATGGGCAGTTGACGACAGGTAGTGCTACGGAGATATTGTCTCGTACGCGGAGCGCTAAGGCGGCGCACAATATTCGGGTTCAAATTGATACGCGCAAGAATACACCGGCCATTCTGAAGGATGATCAGGTTGACTGGCGGCCTGAGTTTTTTACATCAGACGACAATGGGGAACAGGTTGAGAGTCATGTATCCCGTCACGGCACCTGTGTGTCGATTGAGATGGAAGCGGCCTATGTGCGCGGAAAGTTGTCTGTAGATGAGTATCTACGCCAGACCGCTGTGGTTAACCCGCATCTGACGTTGCATTATCGTGTGTGCTCATGTCTCAAAGTAAAGGAGAATGGTGCGGGTGCGGATGGGGTTCCGGAGGCTGAAGATGCGCCGTGGATCACGTTTGTGCGCGTCAACAAACATCTTCCCGAACCGCCTCGTGAAATCCAGCCGCATCCCCACGGAGTGGAGCTGGGGTTGCTTATGCAGATGTTGAAAGATACCGGCAATCGCACATTGCGGTCTGCGTTGCAGCATGATTTCTCGCGAGTGAGCAGTAACATGGCCCTTCAGATCTGTGAGCGGGCAGGACTCAATCCCAAGGCGCGTCCCACTCGAATAGCTCACCAGGAAAGTGAGGCGTTGTTCAAAGCCATTAACGAGACGAAGTTGATGCGTCCTCCCACGGATTGTCTGTCGCCTATCGGTGAGGAGCAGATTCTGGCCGGGTTGCGTAAGGAGATCGATGCTGACTTCTATACGGCTGTGACTCGGGCGCCTGCAGTCTATCGTGGCAACCCTTTTCAGATCGAAGTAGGTGTGGCCTATGCACGTCCTGGCGTAAACAAAGAACTTAACGCGGATGATACGGTTCGGTTGATGCGATTTGCCAACCGGGTACCATTACTCTACATGGGCGGGGCTTGTGCGATTACGAAAGCCGTATCTGGCGTGAAATGGAAGAACTACGGACTGTCGCAGCCCCGTGGTGCTTTGCCGATTGGACCTATGGTGGTGCTGGTGCATATGGCAAGTGTATGGGTGCCCTTTACCAGTGAGAGCAAGGAAGCCGTCGCGCATTATCCCGAGATTGTAAAGGAAGTAACCTTTGCCTTGCAGGAATGCGGGCGGCGTCTTTCGGTCTACCTGAGCCGACATCGTCGGCAGGTGGAGGCCGAGAGAAAGAAAAATTACATGACACTATATCTGCCGCACCTTGCGCTGGGACTCAAGGAGGTTCTTGAGCTCAGCGACCGCAAGGAGAAGGATATCGTGAGCCGGCTGGAAAACATGCTTGAGCGAACGCATTTGGAAACGTGAGGAAGAACTGATGAGTCCAGCACCCGGAAAAAAGGCACCTGCGAAGAAGCGCGCATCGAAACGTTCTGTGAAAGATGCGCCACTCGTGGTGACCCGCGAGGCGGCGGCCCGCCGCATTGTGGAGGTTGGGAAGCAGATTTATAACGATATTCTCAAGCGCAAAAAGCCCAGCATGAGCTTTCCTGTGCGCTCGCTTTCCAACGTAAAGTATGATGTCAAACGCGGCCATTTCGAGATTCTGGGCAAAACGTCCACGCGTGCGCTGAAGTATAATACGGTTAAGACGTTTGCTCAGTCCATGCGGCTGATGGCGACAACAAAGACGGATCTTCTGGATAAGGACGACATCGCAGGAAAGCGTGAGATTTATTACAACAGCAAGAGTTGGGGAGAGTGCCGGTTTGAAGCGCAACCCGAAAGCGACAGTCTTCTGGATGATATGGAGGCGATGCTGGGGGTCAATCGCGAACAATTGGGTTACATTCCGGAAGAACGCGGTGGCGACGTAGCGGGACCGCTCACGGTTATTGATCGCAACCCTGTGACGGGGGAGCGCGTTAAGATCCAGTGCGACCGTTTGGGAACAGGTGCCTGGAGTGTTCCGTCACGCGTGGAACATCTGGAATTTGAGTGTCCGAAGGCCAGGCAGATTCTGGTTATCGAAACCGCCTCGCTCTTCCAACGTCTTGTGCATCATCAGTTTTACGAGAAAGCCGATTGTATCTTGATCTCTATGAGCGGGGTGCCGACGCGTGCATGTCGTCGCTTTATTCGTCGGTTGGCGGATGACAAGAAGCTTCCCGTGTTGGCGTTTACGGACGGGGACCCATACGGGTATTGCAATATTTACCGTACGCTCAAGGTAGGGTCCGGTCAGGCTGCACATATCAACCGCTATTTCTGCGTTCCGCAGGTACATTATCTAGGTGTTACGCCGCAGGATATTATTGATTACAATTTGGAAGATGCTACGCATCCTCTCGAACCGGTTGACATCAAGCGTGCGAAAGACGCACTTAAGAACGACCCTTTTATCCGGCATCACAAGGAGTGGCAGAACGCATTGAACCAGATGCTCAAGATGGGTGTTCGTATTGAGCAGCAGGCTTTTGCTAAACACGGTCTCAACTTCGTGTTGGAAAACTACCTGCCGGAGAAGTTGAAAAAGGCGCAGTTCCTGCCGTGAGGATACTTTTTTTGGGGCCGGTAAGAGCTGAAAGCGTAGAGGTAGGGACGGCAGTCTCTTGCCGTCCGACAGGTAGAGCCGACAGCCTCTTGTTTTTGGACCCGTAAAGGTCCTATGGACCTGAGGACCGTCTGAAACCCGGAGTGTATATGCATCTAGACGTTTACGTCTCGACCAATCAGATTCAAAAATTCCAACCGCGTGGCGTCGTCGCTATGGAAACTTCCCAACACCGATGATGTGGTCATTACTGAGTTTTGTTTCTCTACACCGCGCATCATCATGCACAAGTGCTTGGCTTCAATGACCACGCCCACACCCTCGGCCGCAACGGCATCCCGGATTTCCCGGGCCACCTGGGCGGTCAGGCGCTCCTGGATTTGCAGCCGACGTGCAAAGCAGTCGATGATGCGTGCCAGTTTGCTGACGCCCAGCACTTTTCCGGTTGCAATATAGCCGATGTGACATTTCCCGAAAAACGGGAGCATGTGGTGTTCGCACATGCTATAGATTTCAATATCGCGCACGATGATCATGTTGTTGGCGTGCGATTCGAAAACGGCATCATTAATGATGCTTTGGACGTCGGCGCGATATCCACTGGTGAGGAATTCAAGCGACTTGGCAACACGTTCAGGTGTTTTCAGCAAACCCTCACGTTCAGGGTCCTCTCCGAGCTCGGAGAGTAATTCCTTAATCAATTTAGCAACGCGTGCTTTATTCATGTGATCATCTCCTTGCGTCGGACTCAGATGCCGGTGCGATTGTCATTGCGCTGCAACAATTCGGATCGATACAGGTCCAGGTCGATCGTGCCGGCAATGCCGGAGTCCACAGCGGCCTTTGCCACGGCAAAGGATACATCCACAAACAACCGCCGATCAAATGGTTTTGGAATAATGTAGGCGGGCCCGAATTCGAGCTCCTCTTCTGAATACAAATCGGCAACCTGTTGGTCCACAGGTGCACGAGCGGCAGCAGCCAGCGCCTCTGAAGCGGCCACTTTCATGGGGGTGTTGATTGCGGTTGCTCTGGCGTCTAATGCTCCGCGGAATAAGAACGGGAAGCCCAGCACATTGTTGACCTGGTTCGGATAGTCGGATCGCCCGGTGGCCATAACGTAAGGACGGTCACCCATAACGGTTGCAACGTTTTCGGGGCGTATTTCCGGAATTGGATTCGACATGGCGAAGATGCCGGGATAGGTGGTCATGCTTGCAATCTCATCCGGTGTGATGCAGTCGGCAACCGAGACCCCCACAAAAACGTGACTGTCTTTCATGGCTTCACCCACCGTATCCGCAGTGCAATCGACGGCATGTTCCCGTTTCTTGTCGTTCAGATCTGTTCGGCTGGATTTGATAACGCCCCGTGAATCGCACAGGATGACCTGCGTGGCGCCAGCGGCTTTGAGCATTTCTGTGATTCGGATGCCGGCGGCTCCAGCTCCGTTGACGACGATGCGTAGTTCGGACATGTCTCGTTCGCACAAGCGGCAGTAGTTCATGACGCCGGCAAGCGTGATGACGGCGGTACCCCATTGGTCATCATGGAACACGGGGATGTCCAGCATCTCATCCAGTCGATCTTCGATTTCGAAGCAGGCGGGCGCAGCGATATCTTCAAGATTGATGCCGCCATACATGGGGGCAATGGCGCACACTACGTCGATCACGCGCTGTGGATCTGTTTTGCCGGCATTCTCACCATCCATGCGGCAGTGGTTCACCGGAACGGGCCATCCGTCGACATCGCCGAATGCCTTGAAGAGAACGCCTTTGCCTTCCATGACCGGGATGCTGGCTTCGGCACCCAGATCACCCAGACCCAGGATAGCTGTGCCATCGCTGACCACGGCAACAAGGTTGTTTTTGGCTGTGTAGCGGTATAGCTTTTCAGGATTTTTATGGATTTCTTTTACAGGTTCCGCAACGCCTGGAGTATATGCAAGGCAAAGATCGCGAACGCTGGTGAGGCTTTTGGTACAGCGCATGCCGACCTTGCCGTCAATGTGGTATTCAAGAATGTCGTCGATTGATATTGCCATCTTGTCTTGTCTCCAGAATAAAAATCTTGTTAGTCAAAAGGCGTATTGAACATGATTGACCACGCATGTCCAGCAAAAGCGGCATGGAAACGATGTAAAATTGACTTTTTTAATCCAGGCGCTAGTGTCAGATCAAATGACTATTGAACGAAACCTTGGAGAACAGCCGATTGCGGCCATCATGGAGGAACTCGGGGTCAAGGCGCATGATCTGGTGCAGGCGTCTGCGGAACCGATGACCCATAAGATGGTTGCACGCGCCTGTAAAGGGCGACGGTTGACTCGCAATACACAACTGCGCGTTTTGCATGCCTTGAATGCGGCGACGGGTCGGACCTACACCCCGGGTGACCTGTTTAACTATCGCTGATTTGCGATGCTTGTCCTTGTGGCTGCCCTGTTTGTCGTTGCTTTGCGTGGTGCAGGCGGTATGATGACTACCGTTCAATTCTGATAATATTGGAGGCCCATATGAGAGCATGTATGCGTGTGTTGCTGGTTCTGTTTTGTACCATTATGGTCGGTGTGCTTTTCTCCGGTTGTATGATGATGGGAGATATGAGTTACCAGCAGGGTCGACCTGATATCTATACGCTGGATACCATCCAGCGAGTGGCGGTTCTGCCGTTCGCAGATCGCGACTTTACGGACCTGGTGATTGGGGCTCTTGTCAATGCGTCAAAGTGGGATATCTATAATCGACGGGATCTCAGCAAAGTGATGCAGGAACAGGATTTGCAGCAGCTTCCCCTGTTTGACAAAGAGTCTGCTGTGCAGATTGGTCGCCTGGCCGGGGTTCAGGTTGTGATTTTCGGGAACTATGATTATCCGCAGGTTCGTCTGGAAGCGGTCAGCGTTGAGACAGGAAAGGTTCTGGCCTATCGTAATTTCAATGTGGGGTCTTATGCCGTCAAAGATATGCGTGGGCAAGCGGCTTTCGTGATGCAGGCACTGCTGCCTTATTGGATTGCGTTTGAAGATGGCCAGCCCGTAGATGCTCGATTTGGTCCCCTCGCTGATAGCCTGGCCGATCCGGAATTGATGCCTGAGTTGCAGGACGCATTGCGTTCCATCCGGGCGAAGGAAGATGCCGATGCAGTTGAGATTCTGACTGACCTGTTAGTTGAAGAGGAAGGCAACGGCCACGTGCTGAATCTTCTGGCGTGGGTCCTGGCGACGTCAGCAGATAACGATGTGCGTGATGGAGCACGTGCGGTCATGCTATCGAAAGAGGCGTTGGCCTCAGGTGTGGGGTCGGCATCCGAGTTGACGGATACGTTGGCTGCCGCTCTTGCCGCAACGGGTGCGTTCAAGGAAGCCGCCGAGGCACAGGGCAAAGCATTGGCATTGCTGGGCGACGGTTCGGAAAGTCAGCGTCACGTTATGGAACGTCGTCTCGAGCTTTATCGCGCTGAAAAACCGATACGACGCTAGCGCGCATTATTCATGAACAACCTGTTGCAAACGCGAATCGCATCGCCATTCTGGTCCGAAACTCAGAAACGCCAGATTGCGGTATGTCGATACAGCTTCACCGGCGTTTCACCGTTTCGACCCACACTGACGGCACGCTTTGCGTTTTCACGACGATTCTTCATAAATAATGCGCGCTAGTCTGTTGTGTTTCGGATGGTGCGGTTAGCCGTTAGGAGCGTTTGCTTCGTTGCCGAATACGCGAGGGAGTGAGAAGGCGAATGTGCTTCCTTGCCCTTTTCCCGAGCTTTGAACGGTGACGTCTCCGTTGCATGCTGTAACTAATTTCTTTACCAGTGCAAGTCCCAGTCCGGTTCCTTTGACACCTTTTGTTCGTTGAATTCTACCGTATTCTTGAAACAGACCAGCCTGTTCCTCTTCGGTAAGACCGCTGCCTGTATCCTCTACTTCCAGTGAAAAGGTGTCCCGTTCCGGTTTGACGCGAACCGTGACCCCGCCCTTTTCAGTATACTTGATCGCATTGTTCATCAGGTTCTGGCATAGCGTGCGAATAACGGTGGGATCTCCGTAGATTTCGAAGTCCGGCCATTCCTCGACATGGAAACTCAATCCCTTGTCTTCGGCAAGTATGCGCTGATTTTCGGCTACCTCATTCAGAATGGTCTTTAGGTTGACCGGCTCTCTTCGCATCTTCAGGGCTTGCTTGTCGAGCTTGGAGAGATCCAGAAAGTCATCAATGAATGAGGTGAGCCGATCCACAGAGCGCTCCATCATGGCCAGGATGGATTGGAACTTCTCGGGTTGTTCTACGATTTCCTGCCTTCTGAGCAAAGGTAGGGCGGTAACCAGGGGGCTCAGGGGCGCACGCAGTTCATGTACCATGAAGCGGAAGAACCGCTCTCGCTCACGTTCCAGCTCCTTGAGTTTGGTGACATCGCTGAGGATCATTAGAACAGCAGGGCGGCCATTCCAGTCGCTTACACGCATGCGCACATGCACTTCACGAAGGTGACCGTCAGGCGTCAGGATCTGCGTGTCGTACTCCCCGACAGCATCTTCTCCGGAGAGTTCGCGGCTGAGATACGTCTCGCTGCGTTCGCGCAGTTCCGGGGCGACAAAGTCGGTATAGGCTCGTCCCAGAGTTTCCTCAGAGGTGGTATTGGCGATCAGCAGAAAGGCCGGATTGGTATAGCGGATTGTTCCGTTCTGAACGACAACAATGCCGCTGTTCAGATCATTAAGGAGGCGATCGTATCGCAAGTCGCTGCGTCGTCGTCCTTCCATGGCGGCAAGAAGTTCCCAAAGCAGGCGTGAGGCGTCTGCCGTGACGAGCGACGTACCGGCAGGACGCACGCGATGCAGGGTGGTGGGTAGCGAGGGATCACCTGTGGCGTCGACGACGAGTTGAGGTTTGAGCTGTTCGATGGCTTCAACTGGATCGTCGAAAAACGGGATGCCTGACATCCGGGCCATGGGCGCACCGATGGCTTCTGCGCTGGAATCGCAAACGCCGACAAGTTTGAACTCCGGATTTGCAACCAGATACGGCAAAAGAGCTGCCCCCCCTGTGCCTAGTCCGATCAGCAAAGTCTGTGTGTAGCGAGAAGTCTCGTCAGTTTTCTGGTCTTGCATGGCCACTTATGCTCTTTTCCGGCGAGGCCGGTTGTGATACGCGCTAACCAGCCAGGGCCTTTTTTACCTCGTCGAGCAATTGCTCAGGGGGTATGGGTTTTTCCAGAATGGCGTGCACGGGCAGCCAGTCTTCGTCGGGTTCAAATGCAAAGGGAAGTTTCATGTCGCGCCGTATGCCGGTGAGCAGAATGACGGGTGTCCCGGACAGTTCGGGAATGTCTTTTAGCTCTCGGGCAATCTCGAAACCTTGGGTGTCGTGTCCCATCATGACGTCGAGCAGGATCAGGTTGGGTTTGTGCTCCCGGGCCATGGCCACACCGGTGCTGCCGTCTGTTGTACTGACCACCTGGTAACCGTTCGACTCGAGCAGAAGGGTGTTCGCCGTAACCAGATCGGCATCATCATCAACCAGAAGAATTGTTTTCGTTTCACTCATTATGGACCTCTTCTTATTCCTTTTCGAAACCATGGTCACGCAGGATGCCGGCGACCTCGCTGACTTTGACATTGCCATACACGCGATCATTCACGAGAACAACTGGCGCCAGGGCGCAGGCGCCGATGCAGCGCGCACAGTCGATGGAGAACGTACCATCTTCGCTGGTTTCGCCCTCATCAATATTTAACAGTTCTTTGAATTGTTCGAGCACTTTGTCCGCTCCACGGACAAAGCAGGCGGTTCCCATGCAGACGGTAACGCGATACTCTCCACGCGGCTTGAAGGTGAAGAAATGATAGAAGGAAGCCACTCCAGTGACGGTGGCGGCGGGTACTTGCATGCGCCAGGATACTTCGTCCATGCTTTTCCTGGACAGGAAGCCTATGTGTTCCTGGACCTTTTGCAGAACGGGAATCAGGTAGCTTTCGCTGCGATCCTTATTGAGGCATTCATCTATGTAGTCGACAATTTCAGGCGGTAGTGCCGTGTTTTCGGTTTTCATCTTACTCCTCGAGGGTGCTGTTCCGCGTAAGCTGTATGCAGTAATTCGTGTGATTTGTGACCGTTTGGCTCGCCGAGGAATTCCTCATACAGCTTGATGATGGAGGGATTCTCGTGCGACTTGCGCAGGTTTTTGTGGGAATCGATTGAGTACAGTGCCTGTGCGCGCAGCTTGGCCAGGTCTGGATCGAGTACGTCCATGCCCTGGGGAGGATAGGGTTGCCCTCCGCCTGCGACGCAACCGCCCGGGCAGGCCATGATCTCGATAAGGTGGTAATTTTTTTCTCCGGCGATAACTGCATCCAAAACGCTTTTGGCATTGTTGAGGCCGTTGGCAACCGCGATGCTCACAGCCGTGCCTTCAATATCAATCGTAGCTTCCTTGACGCCCTCAACACCTCGAACCACGGTAAAATCAAGATCCGGGCAGGTCTTGCCGGTTACTTTCTCATAGGCAGTGCGTAGCGCCGCTTCCATTACGCCACCAGTGGCGCCGAAAATATCACCGGCGCCGGAGGACTCGCCAAGGGGATTGTCGAATTCGCTGTCCGGCAGGTTCTGGAAGTCTACTCCCAGACATTTTGCCAGCCAGATGAATTCGCGCGTCGTAAGAACCGCATCTGTGTAAGGGGTCCCGTTTGCATCCAGATGTTCGGGGCGCTGGGCTTCGAACTTCTTGGCTGTACAGGGCATGATGGCAACCACATAGATGCTCTTCGGGTCGATGCCCATCTTTTCTGCGTAGAAGGTCTTCAGCAGCGTGGAAAGCATACTCATGGGCGATTTGCAGGTGGAGGCCAGCGGAATCAACTCCGGGTAGAAATGCTCCATGAAGTTGACCCATCCGGGAGAACAGGACGTGATCAGCGGGAGTTTTTCTCCAGACGTGAGACGCGAGAGAAATTCGGTGGCCTCCTCCACGATGGTCAGGTCGGCAGAAAAATTCGTATCAAAGACCTGATCAAATCCCATCAGTCGGCAGGCTTCGACCATCTTTCCGGTCACGGGTGTTCCCGGAGGGAACCCGAAGCCCTCGCCAACTGCTGCGCGAATGGACGGTGCGGTGTGGACCACAACATGCTTCTGCGTATCCGCCAAAGCTTCGAGCACAGCGTCGGTCGACGAGTTTTCGACAAATGCCGCAGTCGGGCATACGTTGATGCATTGTCCGCACTGAATACAGACCGACTCCTGCATGTCGCCATCGTGGGCTGGTGCCACCACGTTGGTGAACCCCCGGTGTTGTTGACTCAGGTTGGTAACCCCTTGTACTTCGGAGCAGACTCGCACGCATCGTCCGCAGAGGATGCACTTTTCCGGGTCGCGAATGACGGCAGGGGAAGAGGTGTCGCGTGCATACTGTTTGCGTTCGCCTTCGTAGAGACGCTCACGCACGCCCAGGTCATAGGCAAGATCCTGTAGTTCACAATTTCCGCAACGTTCGCAGGTCTGGCAGTCCTTGGGGTGATTGTCGAGAAGCAACTCAATGATATCTCGTCGCAGTTTCCTCAGGAGAGGGGAAGAGGTGCAGATCTTCTGGCCTTCGGCCACGGGGAAGGAGCAGGCGGCGACAGGATTGCGTTGTCCTTCCACTTCCACCACGCAAATGCGGCAAGCACCCAGAATGCTCAGGTTGGGGTGGTAGCAGAGGCGGGGAATGCGGATGCCGATCTGGTCGGCCGCCTGCATGATTGTCTGGCCTGCTTCCACCTCTGTGACAAGGTCGTCAATAACTACGGTAACGGTTTTATCTTCGCTCATGAGCTTTTTACCTTTTTACTGCGTCAAATTTGCAGACATCGAAGCAGCTTCCGCACTTGATGCATTTATCCTGGTCAATGATATGCGTTTCCTTCGGGGCACCCGTGATGCAATCGACGGGGCAAACCCGTTTGCATGCTGTGCAGCCCACACAGGTGTCTGCATCAATGGAATATTGGCTAAGTGCCGTACAAACCCCTGCCGCACAATGTTGATCTCGTATGTGTTGATCGTACTCTTCCCGGAAATGCGTGATCGTGCTGATGACGGGATTGGGGGCAGCTTGTCCAAGACCGCACAGGGACGTGCGTTTGATGGTATCGGCAAGACGAAGGAGTTTTTCCACATCGCCTTCTTTGCCCTTTCCTTCGGTGATGCGCGTTAGAATCTCCAGCATGCGCTTCGTGCCTTCACGGCAGGGGGTGCATTTACCGCAGGATTCGTTCTGCGTAAAGTCGAGGAAGAATTTGGCTACATTGACCATGCAGGAACGGTCGTCCATCACGATCATGCCGCCGCTGCCCATCATGCTGCCGGCCTCGGCAAGCGTGTCGTAGTCAATGGGGGTGTCCAGCGCTGAGTCGGGCAGACATCCTCCTGCAGGGCCACCGGTCTGTACGGCCTTGAAAGGACGGCCATCTTTGATGCCGCCACCGACACCATAAACGACGTCGCGCAGGGTGGTTCCCATCGGTACTTCGATCAAGCCGGTATTCCCCACGTCACCGGCCAGGGCGAATACTTTCGTGCCGGCGCTCTTTTCTGTGCCAATCGATTTAAACCAGTTGGCTCCATCAAGGATGACGACGGGGATGTTGGCAAAGGTTTCCACGTTGTTGATCACCGTTGGCTTGCCCCACAGGCCCTCAATGGACGGGTAGGGAGGGCGTGGTCTGGGCATACCGCGTTTACCTTCAATAGAGTTGATTAATGCGGTTTCCTCGCCACAGACGAAGGCGCCTGCACCGAGGCGGACTTCGATGTCAAAATCGATGTCGCTGCCGAAAATATGCTTTCCGAGGAACCCTGCTTTGCGTGCATCTTCAATGGCGATCTGCAGGCGTGTGATGGCTAATGGATATTCGGCTCGAATGTAGATGTAACCTTGATTGGCTCCGATGGCATAGCCGCCGATGATCATTCCCTCGAGGATGGTATGTGGATCGCCCTCAATGGTGCTGCGATCCATAAAGGCGCCCGGGTCACCTTCATCGGCATTGCAGATGATATATTTCTGATCCGTCTTCTGTGCGGCTGCAAAGCTCCACTTGGTTCCGGTTGGGAATCCGCCGCCCCCCCGCCCTCTGAGGCCGGAAGATGTGATGCGTTCGACTACCTCTGTAGAGTTCCCTTCCTTAAGAACCTTGGCGGCGGCTTCGTAGCCGCGTGCAGCCAGGTATTCATCCAGGCTTTCAGGATCAATCACGCCACAATTGCGCAGGGTAAGTCGAAGCTGGCTGCCGAAGAAGGGCACATCTCCGAAGACGGGCATGAAGCGGTTGGCAATCTGATCGCCGGTCCATACATGTTCATTGACTGTTTTGCCCTCAGCCAGGTGTTGCGCTACGATTTCTGTGACCTTTTCGGGGGAGAGTTTTTGGTACATCACCTCTTCGGGGTACACATAGGCCAGGGGGCCATGTTCATCAATCCCGCGCGCCGCAGACCGCATGACAACCACACGGTCGCTAAGGCCGGCCTTCTCGATTTCTTTGAGAAAAGCGTTCTCTACTTCTTTGCCGCCGCGGCTGAGGCATTCCCGGCACTCACAGACGCTGACGACTCGTTCCGCACGATGAATGCCGGCTTTGTGACGCATAGTCCATTCGTCGACACATTCTCCATTCTGAATATGTTCGGCAAACATACGGTCAATTCGCTCGGGAGTCATATGGATATATTTTGTCGGAATCTGCCCGCGCTTGATGACGGTGACCACGGGTTCCATGTCGCACTTGCCCGCGCAGCCGACACGGCTGAGCACGACGCCTTTGGGAGCGTGTGATTCCATCAGCTCGTTGAGGCGCTCGTAGACGGTCTGTGCTCCTGCGGAGTTCTCACACGTTGCCGATCCCACAGTGATGCGGGTCTCTGCCGAAAATTTGGCTTCAAAAAGCCGCCGAACTGCTGCTTTGCGCGCGTCCAGCAGGTTGTCAAGAGGTGTGCTCATGAACGTTCCTCGTTTGTTCTGTCGTGACGTGCCGACACAATGTCTGGCAAAGAAAGCAGCCTTAACTGTCAGAGGGTTTCAGTCAAGCAGTTTTGCCTTTTGTTGGCGCTTTTACAGGCGTTTGCAGAAGATGCCGACCCAGCAGCGGGGCGGATCATCCTGATCGCTGTCGAAATGGCTTGAGCGGATTTCCAGTATCTCGAAATAGGGTTCGATAACTTCGACGATTTCGCGGAGAGAGCGCCGAGGAGGGCCGATTTCCTGTTCGGGGCCATCCATGCTGCCGATCAGGCTGCACCATAGTCCACCCGTGTTAAGCAACGAATGCACCTTCCTGGCAAAAGCGTCTCGATTAGATATTTCCGGGAATGAATGGAAGCAGCCGCGGTCAAAGATGAAGTCAAATGGGTTGCCGACGATTTTTTTTGCTGACAGGAAGTCCAGAATGTAAAAACGAGGATTGCGCGTCTTGCCGTTTTTCCGGCGTGCGGCTTCAATGGCCAGGGTTGCGAGGTCCACTCCCGTTACCTTGAATCCGCGGTCCGCCAGCCAGATGGCATTGGTCCCGGTGCCGCATCCGATGTCCAGCGCTCGCCCCGGCGGAACGAAGTGTTCAATAAGCACCCGTTCCAGATTGGAATCATGGAAGCCGGTGTCCCACGGTTTGAAACCGGCTTCGTAGTGTTCGTTCCACTGTTGTTTCCGAGTCATAGTGAGTGCCTTGTGCCTGGGGTGAACACGATACCCGCCAGCAGGACGAAACCAATAGTTCTTATCCTTAAGGCTTTCATAGCCTTGAGTGTATCAGACCCAAAGCGATAGCCAAGAGGTGTTTTTTACTATATTGCCATGACCGATTATCCTGGCGAGATCGTTTTAATAGAGCTGCGATGGTGGTCCGATAGACAAGAGCCACCCAAGTCCGTGAGCGGCGGATTGATAATCCCGATGGGCTTCCATCATCTGCCCTTTTTTTCGCAGGCTCTTCAACAATATGGCTGCGGCAAGGCGGTCAACACCTTGCCGCAGCAGTCTTCACGCGAACTCAAGACCGGTCCCTATAGGGCGAGGTCAAAGCGATCCAGGTTCATTACCTTGTTCCACGCGGCCACGAAGTCCTGCACGAACCTCTCCTGCGAGTCGTCCTGAGCATAGACTTCCGCAAGTGCCCGGAGCTGTGAGTTAGATCCGAAGATCAGGTCAACACGGGTTCCGGTCCACTTGAGTTTGCCGGTCGCGCGATCGCGTCCCTCGAATATGGCGGCATCGTCTGAGGTCGCTTTCCACGCCGTGCCCATGTCGACCAGGTTCACGAAGAAGTCATTGGAGAGCGCTCCCGGCCGCTTCGTGAAGACACCATGATGGGTCTGCCCGTGGTTGGCATTCATAACACGCATGCCACCGACGAGCACCGTCATCTCCGGTGCCGTCAGCGTCAGCAGCTGTGCCCGGTCCAGCAGTAACTCTTCGGCAGATACGGCATACTCCGTTTTCTGGTAGTTGCGGAAGCCATCCGCTTTCGGTTCAAGCACCGCGAACGCGTCTACGTCGGTCATCTTCTGTAGCGCATCCGTGCGACCCGGTGCAAATGGAACGCTTACCGTGTAACCCGCTTTCTTTGCCGCCTGCTCGATGCCTGCGCAACCACCCAGAACGATGACATCGGCAAGCGATACCTTCTTTCCGTCTGACTGTGCACGGTTGAACTTGCTCTGGACCTTTTCAAGGGTCTTCAATACCGTCGACAGTTTGGCTGGCTCGTTGGCCGCCCACCCCTTCTGCGGTTCCAGGCGGAGGCGGGCACCGTTCGCGCCGCCGCGCTTGTCGGAACCGCGGAACGTGGAGGCCGACATCCAGGCGGTTGAGACCAGTTCCGGAATCGACAGGTCCGAGGCGAGAATCTGCTTCTTGAGGTCCGCAATGTCCCGCGCATCAATCAACTCGTGATCGACGGCGGGCACTGGATCCTGCCAGATCAGGTCATCCTCCGGGATCTCCGGGCCAAGATAGCGCGACTTCGGACCCAGGTCGCGGTGGGTCAACTTGAACCATGCACGGGCAAATGCATCCTGAAACTCGTCAGGATTCTCCAGGTACCGTTTAGCGATCTTCTTATAGACCGAATCGTAGCGCAGGGACAGGTCGGCCGTGGTCATAATGGGGGCGTGCGTTTTGGTCGGGTCGTGAGCGTCAATCACCGTTTTCGCAGCGTCCGGGTCGGTCGGAACCCACTGCTGGGCACCGGCCGGACTCTTTACCAGGTTCCAGTCATACTTAAAGAGAACTTCGAGATAGCCCATATCCCATTTGGTCGGATTAGGCTTCCACGCCCCCTCAATACCGCTGGTGATGGTGTCACCGCCTTTTCCGCTGCCGTGGCTGCTGATCCAGCCGAGGCCCTGCTCCTCGATGGGAGCAGCTTCGGGTTCGGGGCCGACTTTCGATGCATCGCCTGCGCCATGACATTTTCCGAAGGTATGACCGCCAGCTACCAGCGCAACGGTTTCTTCATCGTTCATCGCCATACGCGCAAAGGTTTCGCGGACATCCTTGCCCGAAGCCACTGCATCGGGCTCGCCGTTCGGGCCTTCCGGATTCACATAGATGAGCCCCATCTGTACGGCGGCCAGCGGATTCTCAAGATCCCGTTCTCCGGAGTAACGTTTGTCTCCGAGCCACTCTGTTTCAGAGCCCCAATAGACGTCTTTTTGAGGTTCCCAGACATCTTCACGACCGCCGGCAAAACCGAAGGTCTCAAAGCCCATTGATTCAAGGGATACATTGCCGGCCAGAATCATAAGGTCAGCCCATGAAATCTTGTTACCGTACTTCTGCTTGATCGGCCACAACAGCCGCCGCGCCTTGTCGAGGTTCGCATTATCCGGCCAGCTGTTAAGGGGCGCAAAACGCTGGGTTCCGTCGCTTGCACCGCCGCGCCCGTCACCCATACGGTACGTTCCGGCGCTATGCCATGCCATCCGGATGAAAAGCGGTCCATAGTGCCCCCAGTCGGCAGGCCACCACTCCTGAGAATCGGTCATCAGCGCATGAAGATCCTTCTTCAGGGCCGCATAATCAAGTTTCTTGAATTCCTCAGCATAGTCAAAATCCTCGCCAAGCGGATTTCCCTTTGCGGAATTCTGATGGAGAATATCGAGATTCAACTGGTTCGGCCACCAGTCCTTGTTTGATGTGCCACGGCTGGGTGCCGATTCGCTGGATCTGCCCGTTACCGGGCACTTGCTGACTTCACTTATCTCATTTCCTCCTTCATGACTATTCGGATGCTGAGCAAGAACTGATAATGGCACGACGAACATGGCGGCCACTGCAATGACGGTTGATATCCTCATTTTTTCCTCCTGAGTGTTACCTCACTAACGTTTAGAATACTCATAGCTGAATTCAGGATTTTCGGACCTCCTTTCCCTTCAGACACGCACGGCAGACTTCGCGCAGCTCGACACACCTCATATTAGATACCTCTTTCCACACCTAAACCCAAGGGTTACTATATAAGAACCATGCGTCACCTAAGAATGAATGGCAAGGGCCTTTTCTGTCAAATACACGAGAAAGATTGAGACATATCGCTCGGCCCTTCATCTTCCAGGCGCACTTCTCAAGATCAGCGTGAAAAAGGGGTCACACAATCCGAGAAGCTCTTCTGCACCCTCTTCTTTCCCAATCCATCGGCATCAGGCGCGATGGTTCCTGATATTGCCTGTACCCGTCTGTTTCCAGAGAAGCGCGTCCAGTGGTTACTTGGAACATAAGAGATCCGTGAGCCCTTAACAGTCGTATCTGCTCCAAGCAACCTATGGAAGTTGAATTTACGCTTGCCTCACCAAACGCTGGCCGCAGCGCATACGCGGCTGTTAGCGGCATGGTGGAGGCGGTTGTTAGCTCAGCGTTTCTTATGGATATCTTCTCGGGTGAGATCGCAGTCACGAAGAATCTGCGCGAGTAGGCCTCGTCCAATGGTTTCCCCTCGGTGGACAGGGACGACAGTGCATCGACCATCGGGATGCAGGAGGAAGCGGTGACAGCCGGAAACGTACTCATACGGCCACCGCAACGCGCTGGACGCCCACGAATTCGTTCGCAACGGGCTCTTCCGACTCAAGACAGCAGGGAGATGGCCTCCTGAATCCGACGCATAAGGACGTCTAATGACTTAGCTTGGGTATGGCAGCCGTGCAGAGACGGCACGGATCCGATAAAATAGCCATCTTCGTCTCTCTCGATTACAACGTTGAACTCCTGTGTCATATCTCTTACCTCCGCAGATACAGTACCACCATGGAATGGGGATTTCATTCCTTTTTTTGAGCGAACAAGTTCTTATGATGCGTAATCAATTTCTACACGATGGAACAGGGTGAGCATACCTGTCAATCATGGATGTCATGCCCATGACTGTGATATGGCCGCCTTACTATTACTTTGTGATCGTTCGACGTGTTATGATGCGCTGTCGATAGCATTCACGAACCGCTTATCGAGAGCCGTTCTAGCTGCCCTGCCAGTTAATTGGAGCAGGGCCTATCACGGAGAGTTTCGCTGGGCGTTCGAAGCGGAGTCACGCACGCATGTGCCGTAAGTCCTGTGCGTCTGAGTTGTAAGTGGTGCGGACTTGCCTGATGCGGCGTTTGCGTCACAGGTTCGATCAGATGCCGTTTTCGTGCCTTTGGCTAGCCATGTGGCTAGCCACATGGCTGACCATAAGCCGCGAAAGCTTAATGTTTAGATAGCTACAGGGATTGCAGCACCTTGGTGGCGCGGTCGTGTGTGGTCTGGA